>NZ_JAMQQF010000043.1 GCF_023716945.1 Frankia sp. AiPs1
GGCGCGGTGGGCGCCCGCCGCCGTCGAGGGCCTCAGGAACCGGCTGGGCGGCGAGTCGGCGCGATCTTGTCGAGCACCGCGAGGTCGTCCGAGCGGGGCTGCCACTGGCCGGCCGCGGCGTTCGCCCGCACCTGGACCGCGCTCGTCGCGCCGGCGATGACCGAGGCGACGCCGGGCTGGGCGGCCAGTCCGCCGATCGCCACGTCGAGCAGGGAACGGTCCCGCTCCCTGGCGAAGGTCTCCAGCACGTCGATGCGGTCGAAGACCTCATCGGTGAGCTCGTCCTGCCGCCCGGCGAGCCGGGTTCCGGGCGCCGGCGCCTCGTCGCGCTGGTACTTGCCGGTGAGCAGCCCGTTCGCGAGCGGGAAGTAGGGGATGACGCCGATGCCGTACTTCAGCGTGGCCGGCACCAGTTCCGCCTCGGCGCCGCGCTCGAGCAGGCTGTAGTGATTCTGGGCGGAGATGAACCGGGTGGCGCCGGAAGCCCGCGCGGTCCACTCGGCGTCGGCGACCTGCCAGGCGTCCAGGTTGCAGGCGCCGATATAGCGGACCTTGCCCTCCTTGAGGACCTCGTCGAGCGCCTCGAGCGTCTCCTCGATCGGGGTGAAGGCATCCAGCTTGTGCAGCTGGTAGAGGTCGATGTAGTCCGTCTGCAGCCGGCTCAGGGAGCCCTCGACCGCCTTCCGGATGTACCGCCGCGATGCCCGGGCGCTGAAGTCCTGGCCGTACATGCCGCCCATGTCGCTGCCGAATTTCGTGGCCAGGACGACGTCATCACGGCGGCCCCGCAGAACGTGCCCGAGCAGAGTCTCCGAACCGCCCTTGTTCCCGTAGGTGTCGGCGGTGTCGAAGAAAGTGATCCCGGCGTCGAGCGCAGCATCGACGACCGCGCGGGTGCCGGCCAGGTCGACGCGTGAGCCGAAATTGTTGCATCCCAGACCGACGACTGACACGAGCAGTCCGGACGATCCCAGCGGGCGATAGCGCATGTACTCAATACAACACATCGGAGTGCCGCCCGCGGACACCAGGTCCGCGGGCGGCGGCCGACCTGTGCACGCTGGTGGTCGTCCATTGTTCATCCGCTGCGTGCTGGTTTGCCCGGCGTTACTTCTCTGGAGCGGCGTCGACGACCGCGCGGCCGACTGCCTCCGCCGCCCGGCGGGTCGACGTGCGCGCCGCGCGGGTCTGGCTGACCGCGGTCCGCGTGCGCTGCGCGGCCTGCTCGGTCGAGGGGCTGCGCCGGATGCTCGCCACCCGGCGCTCTCCGCGGGACGCGAAGGTGTTGTAAAGCTGGGTGGCGCGGTCCTGCAGGTCCGAGATCTGGGAGGTCACGGTGGCCGGCAGCGCGCGAACGGCGGTTCCCACCTGGGTGGGGACCCGGGCGGCCTGCACGGGCAGCGACCCGACCCGGTCGGAGAGCCGGCGGACCTCGCTGCTCGTCGTCGTGGGCAGGGCGAGCAGCTTCGCGACGGCGAGGTCGGCGGCCCCCACCGAGGCGTAGATCGGCTTGCGGACCTCCGCCAGCGGAACCCTGATCTCGGCCTTTACCTCGGCCTCGTCGCCGTGGGTCTGGGCGGTGGCGCGAGTGCTGGGGCGGGCGGCGGGCCGGCTGGCCGGGCGGCTCGCGGTGCGGGATGTCGTGCGCGTGGTGGCCATGGTGTCTCCCTCGGGTCGAGGACCTGTTGTCGTCGTGTAGGTGATTCCTGGGGTTTCGGCCGTCGCACCGGATGCGCTCCGGTGGCGGCTGTCGGGTCAGGGCGGTGCGGTCGACGTGGTGTCGGGGCAACGGATCGGTCGGTCTGGTGCCGGTCGGTCTGGTGTCGGTCGGTTTGGCAGCGGTCGGTCTGGTGCGGCCGGGCAGGCCGGTGCCGGCGCGGCGCTCCCGTCCGGCGGCGGGGCGGATGCCCGGGGCAGGTCAGGCGTCGGTCGCGCCGGCGCACCGGGTCCGTGTCCGTGTCCGTGTCCGGCCGCGGGGTGGCGGTCGAACCGGTGCCGTCGTTCGAGCCGCCGGGGGCTCATGGCCGCTGGTGCGGTTCTAGCCGCTGGCGCCGTTCGAGCCGCTGGTGCCGGTAGTGGTGGCCGGGCCGCTGGTGCGGGCGTCGGGACCAGTGGTGGTGCCAGGGTCAGTGGCGGTGCCAGGAGCAGTGGCGGTGCCAGGAGCAGTGGTGGTGCCGAGGCCGGTGACCGCGTCGGAACCGGTGACGGCGTCGGAACCGGGAGGGGTCCCGGGGCCAGCGGCGGAGCCGGGGGCGTCTGGTGGGCTGGCGGTGCGGCGACGGGAGCGGGTGGTGGCCGCGGTCGGCGAGGTGGCACCGGCCGACCTGGTCCGCCCGGTCCCCTCGGAGCCGCCGCGGGTGGTCGTCGTCGCCCGTTTGGGGCTACGACGCTTCGGCGCTGCCGGGGTGGGCGATGGCGCCGCCGCGTCGTCGGCCGGCACCGCCGCTACCGGGGCGTCCTGCGCCGTCTCGGTAGCGGTGCGACGACTGGTGGGCCGCCGCCGGGTGGTACTCGCCGCGGGGCGGGTCTTCGCCGCCGCGGTCGCCCTCGCAGCGCCGATGGCGTCGCCACCGGCAACGGCCGCATCGCCCGCCTCGCCGCCGCTCCCTGCATCCACGCCAGCGCCGCGATCCACGCCAGCGCCGTCATCCACACCGACACTCGCATTCACGCCGGCGCCGGAGCCGCCCCCGGCCGGGCCGCCGGCCGCCGTGCCGGCTCGGTTGGCGACGGCGTTCTCCGTGCAGAACGCCTCGTAGATGTCGAGCACCACCTGCTTCTGCCGCTCGGAAAGGGAATCGTCCGCGAGGATCGCCGCCATGACGTCTTCGCCGCCGTGCCGTTCCTCCAGAATTCCAGCCTGGACGTAGAGCACCTCGGCGGAGATGCGCAGCGCCTTGGCGATCTGCTGGAGAATCTCCGCGGACGGTCGGCGCAGACCTCGCTCGATCTGGCTGAGGTAAGGGTTGCTCACCCCCGCCTGCTTGGCGAGTTGACGAAGGGAGATCTGCGCGGCACGGCGCTGATCCCGGATGAAGTCGCCGAGATCGCGCACATTCAGGGCCGCCACCGGGTCACACGCCTCCTTCGACAGACGGGTCGGGCGGCACCCGACCGCTGCGGGCATCCCGCGCCGAGGACGCCGCCGACGGGGTGATCGGCGCTCGGCCACCGGAACGGGGAGCCCGGCACAACGCAACGTCAACGCGATCGACGATACGTCCGAGTGCTAACTCTGGCAAGCGCGCGAGTTAGCACTTTGGGGTGCTTCGCCCGAGGGGCGCCGGATATCCGCAGGCCCGGGCCACCGGCGGGCGGGCGGCAACCGTTCGCCCGTGACCGCCGTGACTCCTGTGACTCCTGTGACTCCTCAAGCCTGAGCTGGTCCGGAAGCGGTCAGTTCTCGGCCTGGGCCAGCCACGCGCGCTGGGTGGCCAGCGCCGCCTCGGTCTCGGCGATCTCCTTGGCGTTCCCGGCGGCCTGGGCGCGGGCGAGTTTGGCCTCCAGCTTGGCGACGGACTCTCGCAGCCTGGTCACGAAGGGCGAGGCGGCGATCGAACGCTGCTCCCATCTGGCATCCGCGGCGTCGCGCAGCTTGTCGCCGATCGCCGCCATCTGGCGTTCGAGCGTGCCGGCCGATTCGCGGGGAACCCGGCCGATCTCGTCCCACCGGTCCTGTAGCTCACGCAGGCGCCGCAGCGAGCGCTCGGTGTCGGCCGGGTCGAGGGCGGTCGCCTCGGCCAGCAGCTTCTCCTTCTGGACCTGGTTGTCCCGCAACTCCGCGTCCCGCTCGGCGGTCGCGGCGTTGCGCCGGTTGAAGAAGACGTCCTGCACCTCGCGGAACCGGTTCCACAGCGCGTCGTCGACGTCCTTGGCCGCCCGCCCGGCCGCCTTCCAGTCGGCGAGCAGGGTCCGATAGCGGGCAGTCGTGCCGGCCCAGTCGGCGGAGTCGACCAGCGCCTCCGCCTCGGCGATGATCGCCTCCTTCCGCTCCCTGGAGCGGGCCCGCTGGGTGTCCAGGGCGGCGAAGTGCGCGGTGCGCCGACGGGTGAACTCCTCGCGGGCGCCGGTGATGCGCCGCCACAGCGCCGAGTCCGTGCGCTTGTCCAGGGACCCGACGGCCCGGAACTCCTCGGCGAGGGTCCGGAATCGCTCTCCGGCGGTCTTCCACTCCGAGCTGCGGCCGAGCCTTTCGGCTTCGGTGACCAACTCCTCCTTGGCCGCGGCGATCCGGGCGGTCCGTTCGGCCCGCTCGGCGGCGAGCACGGTGCGCCGTTCCTCGGTGCCCGCGAGGACGGTCTCGAGCCGGGCACGCAGGGCGTCGAGATCACCGACAGCGGCGGCGGAGTCGAGGGAGTCGAGCAGCCGGCGGGCGCTGCCGGCGATCCCGCTCGGATCGACCCCGCTGAGGGTCAGCCGCCGTTCCAACAGCACGACCTCGGCACTCAGATCGGCGTAGCGGCGTTCGAAGTGGGCTAGGCCCTCGCTGGGGCTCCCGGCCCGCCACGATCCGACGGCGCGCTCACCGCTCGCCGTACGAACGAAGACGGTGCCGTCGTCGGCGACGCGCCCCCAGGTGGACGCTTGGCCGGATTCGCTGCGGTCACTCATCGTGTTCCCGAAGATCGACAGACGTTTCCTGTCATTCTTGCAGGCGTCGGCCGTGGAGGGGACGGCCGCCACGTATCCGGACACCATGAATCGGTGCCCGCACCGCTGCGGCGCGCCGGGATCCGGTCCGCGGGCCGCTGATGTCCGCTGGTTGCGTCGGTCCACCCGAACGCCGGTCCACCCGAACGCCGGCCCGGCCGTCCACGCCGTCGGCCGGCGGTGGGCCGCCCGGGGGGTCACAGGAAGGCACCGGTTGTTCATTCGGCGGCTCGACCCCGGGCTAGGCATCCCGCCATGGGTGGGGCCAAGATGCGTAATCGTGATGAGTGGGGTGAGTGGATGATGCGCGGCGGGTGGATGCCTGGCGTGGGTAGACGACTGGCCCGCGGTCGATGACTGGCCCGCGGTGCATGAGCTGGCTGCGGTCGATGATTGGTGTGGGTCGATGATTGGTGTGGGTGGATGAGTGGGGTGGGCGGCGGCCGGGTGCGTTGGCGCGTTGGCGCGTTGTTGGCGCCCGCCTTCGTCGGCCTCGGCCTGTTCGTCATCGGGCCGGCCCTGGTCTCGGCCTTCATCGCGGGGACCGACAAGACGCTGACCGGTCCGCATTTCGGTTGGGTGGGCACGGCGAACGCACGCACGGCCTTTTCCGACGACGACCTCGGCGGGGCCGTGCGCAACACGCTCGTGTACTGCCTCATCACCGTCATCCCCGCGGTCGCGGGCGGGCTGGCGCTGGCGCTGGCCGCGGAGCGGGTGGCCCACGGTCGCGCCCTGGTGCGCTTCGCGTTGTTCCTGCCGGTCAGCGCGAACATCGTCGCGATGGCGGTGGTATTCGCATACATGTTCGACAGCAGTCCCGACGGGTTCGCGAACACGGTGGTCGGTCTGTTCGGGGTGGCGCCGGTCGACTGGCTCGGCGACACCTCGACCGCCCTGCCGGTGGTCGCCCTTGTCGGCGGCTGGCGGCTGACCAGCTTCGTGTTCGTCGTCTACCTGGCCGGCCTGACCGCGATCCCGCGTTCGGTCTATGAGGCGGCCGACGTCGACGGCATCCGCGGGTTCGCCCGGCTGCGCCACATCACCCTGCCGCTGCTGGCGCCTACCACGGTCTTCCTGGGCGTCTTTGTGACGATCCTGACGCTGCAGACCTTCGAGACGGTCGCCGTCCTTACGAAGGGCGGCCCCCTGAATTCGAGTACCACCATCATTTACTACATTTACGAGGTCGGTTTCACCGGATCGTTCCGTATCGGATATGCCTCGATGATCGCCCTGTTGCTGCTCGTCGTCATCGTGGCGCTTGGCGCCGGCGGAGCGCTGCTCGGGCGGCGTTTCCGGCGGGCGCGAGAGGCCGTCGCGTGAGCGCCGGGACCAGCAGCGACGCCCCGGTCGGACCGCCCGACCCAGCCGACCCAGTCGGCCGAGCCGACCAGACCGACCAGACCGACCAGACCGACCAGACCGACCAGACCGACCAGACCGACCAGACCGACCCAGCGGGCCCGGCCGGCCCACCCGCGCCGGCAGGTCGCCCAGGCTCGGCCGCTCCCGCGCCGACGGCGGTACGCGCGGTGCGCCCGCGTCGTCGGCCGCCGGGCACCGCGACCCTCGCGCGTCTCGCCCTGCTCACCGTCGGAATAGTGGTCGCGGTCCTGCCGTTCGCCTGGATGCTGCGGACCGCGATCGGCCCTGCGCAAAGCGCCCTCGCGTTGGACTCCAACCCCATCCCGTCGCGGGTGCAGTTCCACTCGTTCGACCAGGCCTGGCACGCCGGCGACCTCGGATCCGCGCTGCTCACCGGGGTCGGGGTCAGCCTCGCCATCCTCGCCCTCCAGCTCGCCACGGCCGTCCCCGCCGCCTACGCCTTCGCCTGCCTGCGCTTCCGCGGGCGCACCGCGCTGTTCGCCGTCGTACTGGCCACACTGCTGGTGCCCGCTCAGGTCACCGCGGTGCCGAACTACGTGACGATCTCCGCGCTGGGCTTCGCCGACACCCGCGTCGGCCTGGTCCTGCCATTCATGACCCACGCTGGCATGATCTTCATGCTCCGCCAGTACATGAGCACCATCCCCGCCTCGGTCCTCGACGCCGCGCGGATGGACGGGTTGAGCACCTGGCGGACGCTACGCTCGATCATCGTGCCGCTCGCGGCTCCGGCGATCGCCTCGGTATCCGTGTTCAGCTTTCTGCTTTCCTACAACGAATACCTGTGGCCGCTGCTGGTCGCTCGGTCGCCCGGCATCGCCACCCCGCCGCTCGCCCTCGCCCGGCTGCTGTCGGATTCCTCGGCGATCATTCCCGATTTCGCCGAACTCACCGCCGCAGCACTGATCATCAGCCTGCCTTCGCTGGCCGTCTTCGTCGTCGCCCAACGCCGTCTCGCCGCCGGGATCACCGGCACGGGCGCCGGTGCCTGAGAGGAACATCGCGTGATCCGCATCCGCCGCTTGCTGCCCCTGACCGTGGCGGTCACCATGCTCACGTTGACGGCGTGCGGCGGAGGCGGTGACTCCGGCCCGGCGAACCCGGGCGAGAGCCTGCGTCCGACCGCGCGTTCCGCTGCCGCCGGCGTCGACAACGTGGCCGGCGCGACGGCGTCCCCGGAATGCGCCGCCAAGGTGAAGACCCTGCGGATGGCCACGGTCGGCACCCTCAACGACGTGGCGAAGTCGGGTAAGGCGTACATGGAGAAGGCCCATCCCGGCCTCACCGTGGACCTGAACACGACCGCTCCCGACTACACCGCGCTCGTCCAGCAGATCAGCGCCGACCGGTCGGCGGGCCGCTCCGTCGACGTCGCGGTCGCCGGCTTCGACCTGCTGCCGGTCTTCGCCCGCGAGCTCGGCGCTCAGGAGCTCTCCCCGCGTCTGCTGCGCGCCTCCTACGACCAGCGTCTGCTCGGCCTCGGCACCGTCGGCGGGAAGCAGATCGGGATCCCGCAGCAGGTCTCCTCGCTCGCCCTGGTCTACAACCTCGACGTCCTGACCAAGGCCGGCGTCGACCCCGCCACCCTCACCACCACCACCGGGGTGCTCGCCGCCGCGGACAAGATCAAGGCGTCCGGGCAGAACGTCCAGCCGATCGACCTGCCGACGGGCCAGCAGTTCGGGCAGTGGATCCTCAACACGCTGGCCAGCTCCAAGGGCACCCCGATCCAGGACGCGGCCGGCCGCCCGGCGCTGACCACCCCGGCGGCGGGCGAGGCCGCGGCGTTCCTGGCGAAGGTCGGCACCTACGGCCCGCAGTCCGCCGACCCGACCCAGCAGGGGCTGCTGCGCTTCGGCATCCGCAAGCAGACCGCGATGACCGTCGTGTCGGTCGCCTCGCTCGCCGGCGGGCTGAAGTTCATCGCCGGACAGGGGGCGAACGGTTTCCGGGCCGGCGCCATCCCGTTCCCGACCCTGCCCGGGGGCACCCAGCACCCGATCGCCGGCGGGAACGCGCTGACCGTCCTGGCCACCGACCGGTGCCAGCGGGAGATGGCGACCGAGCTGGTCGTCTCCCTGCTGTCCCCGGACGTCGTCGTCGCGAGCACCGAGGCGCTCAGCTACATCCCGGTGGACACCCAGGCCGCCAGCCAGCTCGGCCCGTTCTACGACACCTACCCGCAGCTCAAGCCGTTCCTCGCGCTCACCGGTTCGCTGGTCAAGGCGCCGGCGTGGGGCGGGGCCCGCGGCGGTGAGCTGCCGACCGCGCTGTCCGACCAGGTGGTCCGCATCGTCAAGGGCGAGGACCCGGCGAAGACGTTGGCCGCGGCGCAGACCGAGGCCGTGGAGCTGACCCGTTGAGCGCCCCGGCGCCCGCCCGGCCCGTTCCCCCGCTCGGGATGGTCACCGGCGTGCCGATCGAGGTCGACCGGATCAGCCGCTCGTTCGGCTCGGTGCGCGCGTTGCACGAGGTCTCGCTCACGGTCGCACCCGGGGAGATCGTCGCGCTGCTCGGACCGTCGGGCTCGGGCAAGTCGACGCTGCTGCGGATCTGCGCCGGGCTGGACGAGCCGACCACCGGCGACCTGCGCTTCGACGGGACCAGTCAGCTCGGCCTCCCGCCGCACCGCCGGGACGTCTCCATGGTGTTCCAGCACTTCGCGCTCTACCCGCACAAGTCCGCGCTGGACAACCTGACACTCGCCCTGCGGTACGGCCGCGGCCTGTCGAAGCCGGCCGCCGTGGCGAGGGCCCAGGAGACGCTCGCCATGCTCGGCATCGCCGACCTCGCTGACCGCCGCCCCACGCAGATGTCCGGCGGTCAGCGGCAGCGGGTCGCGATCGGCCGGGCGCTGGCCACCCGGGCGCGCGTCATTCTCCTCGACGAGCCCATGTCCGGCCTCGACGCCCAGCTCCGGGTCGAACTGCGGGTCGAGATCGTCGGCCTGCTGCGCAGCCTGGGCACCACCGCGCTGTTCGTCACCCATGACCAGGCCGAGGCGATGGCCGTGGGGGATCGCGTCGCCGTCCTCGGTGAGGGCCGCCTGCAGCAGATCGGCACCCCGGACGAGATCTACGACCGGCCCGCCACCCGCTTCGTCGCCTCCTTCGTCGGCAGCCCGCCGATGAACGTCTGGGACGGCCAGTGGCACGACGGCCGCCTACACGCCGACGGTTTCGCTGTGCCGGCGCCCGCGGGCGCGACGGCCTTCGGAGTCCGGCCCGAGCATCTCACCCTGCACGTCGGCACCGCGGACGTCGGCACCGCGGACGTCGGCACCGCGGGTGTCGGCGTCCCCGGTCAGCCCGGCCGCCTCGGCGGGACGGGCGGTTCGGCCGAGCTGCGGCTGTCGGGCGAGGTCGTCGTCTCCGAGCGGCTCGGGGCGGAGCGGACCGTCCACGTCCGCACGGGCGCCGGCGTGCTCGCCGTCCGGGTGGACGCCGCCCTCGTCCTGGCCCCCGGAGTCCCCGTGCTGCTCCGGGCTCCGACGTCGGCGCTCACGTACTTCACGCCCGACGGCGACCGCCTCGGCCATCCGTGACGGCTGCACCCGAACGTGCAATCCCGTCGGAGACCATGGGAATTGGTTCGCCGCCGCTGTTCCTGAGCGCCGCTGTTCCTGAGCGCCGCTGTCTTCCGTGCCGCTGCACCTGAGGGCCGCCGTCCTCGGCGCTGCCGATTCGGACTGCGGCCGCCCGACCTCGCGCCGCCGGGCGAAGCCCTCGACGTCTACCGAGGGTCACGACCACCTCGGCAGGGCTGCCGTCGTGCCGAGAGGTACGTCTGGCTTTCGGGCCTGAAACCGCCACTACCTTCGGCGCGATCCCTGTTCGCCGCCGTGCTTCTGCCGGTGATGTAGTCGGCCGGGACCGAGGCGGGCGCCGGCACGCCGACATGGACGATCTGCCGGCAAGGTCGGCCGCCCACTGCGAGGGGCGCGGTGGCCGGTGGCGTGGATCCTGGGCGGCTGCCGGCGTCTCAAGGCAAGCAACAGGCAGATCGGTTCCGCATTGTCGTCGTCGGCTAATTAGTTGGCGAGTAATTCGGATTCCGGGGAAATGCGCCGGCGGTTCGGAGAATGGGTGACGGTGGGTGGCGAGCTGTGATTTGCTGTCTGTCAAACGTCGCGTCGCGCGAACGGTGTCCAGCCGAGTCACATCCTTGGATGGTGCGGGTGGTAATCATGGAGAAAGGCGCACTTGACCGGGATGCGCTACCTGGCGGGTTCCGAGTGCATTCCGGTGGGTTGACGTCCGAGGTCGCGGCCGACGGCTCGCGCCGCTGCAGGCCTGGACATTCCGCCCGGATGCCCCCCGGGCAGTTGCGGCGACATCCGTGCAATCAAGGCCGCCAGTGGTCCGGCCGTGACCTCTGTGCACGCATCGCACCGGGGTCATCACTATGGACACCAAGATGTCGCGACATAGCGTCAGTGGGCGCTCACAGAATTGACCCAGGAGTTCCGACTCGAGGAGATCGTCGATGCTGACGGATAACGCGCACGCCTGCACTCATCCGCTCGCATTCGTCCGCGCGCAGCGTGGTTGGTCCTATCAGCGACTGGCCCGCGTGGTGGCCCGTCGTGCCCGTGACCTCGGGGTGGCGAACATGGCTGCCGAGCGTCAGAAGGTCTGGCGCTGGGAGCACCGCGGCGTCGTCCCGGACCGGGTCTCCCAGCTCGCCCTCGCCGCCGAGCTCGGCGTCCCGAACGACCGGCTGGAGTCGCATCCGTGGCCGGCCTGGCTGCCGACCGGTGACGCCGTGCGCACCGAATATCCGTGGACGCCGGCCGGCGGCATCACGTCGATCATGGATGTCGTCGAGGACGCTCTCTCCGACCGACGCGGTTTCCTGACGATCACCGGGGTCGGCGTCGCGGAGCTCGCGACGCAGTGGCTCGACCTGGAGCCCAGCCGGCTGTCCGCCGCGCTGAACGGTGGACGGGTCGACGATCAGATCGTGAACCGGATCGAACACAACATCCCCGGCCTACGGGTGATGGACGAGCGCCTCGGCGGTGAGAGCGTCCGGCGCCTCGTCGACGCGGAGCTCGGGGTGGTGGCGGACCTGTTGGTCCGCGGGTCCTACACCGAGCAGGTCGGCCGCCATCTGCACGTGGTCGCGGCCGAGCTCGCCCGGTTCGCCGGCTGGGTCTCCTTCGACGCCGGCTTCCAGACCGCCGCCCAGCGCTACTGGATCACCGCGCTGCACTCCGCGCACGCCGGCGGTGATCGGATGCTCGGCGCGAACGTGCTGAAGAACATGTCACTGCAGTGCGTCGACTTCGCCCGCCCGCGGGAGGCGGTGGATCTCGCCGATGCCGCCGTGACCAGCATCGGGGGGGCCAGCGGTCGGGTCGGCGCGATGCTGCACATGCGTCGCGCCCGTGCCCACGCCGCACTCGGCGAGGCCAGCGCGTGCGCGGAGGCACTGGCCCGTTCGGAGGAGGCGATGGACGCCGCCCGGCCCGAGGACCCGGCCTGGGCCGACTACTTCGACGAGGGCGAGTACCAGGCCCAGATCGGCAGCTGCTACATCGATCTCGGTCACCTTGCGCAGGCCGACCGGTGGCTGGAGCGATCTCTGGCGATCCTGCCGACCGCGCGGGCCCGGGACCGGGCGACCTACCTGCTGCGCCGGGCCGCCGTCCAGATCGACCTGGGCAACGTCGAGCAGGGCTGCGGGCTGACCCGGGAGGCGATGCCGATGTTGGAGGCGACGCGCTCCAAGCGCAACGCCCGCCGGGCCGACGAGCTGCGGCGCCGGCTGCGCCGCCACAGCGCCGACCCGGAGGCGCGCGAACTCGACCAGGTCCTCTCCCGCACCGTCTGAGCGGACCTCCGCGCGGACGGACCTCAGGACGGGTCCGTCGTCCGTCAGGAGGAGCGCAGCAGCCGGCCTGCCGGGCGCTTCGGTGCGGCCACCGCGTTGTCGTCGTCGTCCGGGTCGATCGCGGCGGCGACGGGGGCGCCGTCGGAGTCGGTGACGACGAGGGCGGTGCCCGCCGGCACCGAGCGCTTCACGATGGCCAGGGCGATCGGGCCGAGCTCCTCATGCATCTCGGAGGTGCCGACGAAACCGACGTCACGCCCTTCGGCCGTCACCGCCGAGCCGGGGGCGGCCACCGCGCCGTCGAGGTGGAGCAGGACGAGCCGGCGCGGCGGGCGGCCCAGATTGTGCACCCGGGCCACCGTCTCCTGGCCGCGGTAGCACCCCTTGTCCAGGTGCACGGCGTCGGCGAGCCAGCCCACCTCGTGCGGGATCGTGCGATGGTCGGTCTCCCGGCCCAGTCGCGGTCGGCGGGCGGCGATCCGCATGGCGTCGAAGGCGGCCAGCCCGGCGGGCACCGCGCCGGCCGCGAACAGCCGTTGCGCCGTCGCCGCGAGCGCCACCCGGTCGACGAGCAGATCGACCCCGTACGCCATCCGGCGCACCAGCGTGCTGTCCGCGGCTCGGGCCACCGGATAGGGGCCGGTGACCGGCGCGCCGGCGGGTTCCAGGGCGAGCGGCTCGGGCAGGTCCAGATCAGTACCGCCGAGGGCCGCGGCGACAGTGGCCGCCGCGGCCGGCCCGACCACGCTCAGCACCGCCGTGTGTGCGCCGACGTCCGTCGGCTCCACCCGGAGCAGGAAGCGCATCGACTCCAGGTAGCGCAGCAGCCCGGCGGCCGTGCCGGGTTCCACGTCCACCCAGGTGGCCGTGCCGTCGTCAGCGAGAACGAGATGGTGTTCGACGTGGCCCTGCGGGGACAGCACCAACGCCTCGCTGCCGCGCATCGCGCCCAACCCGGACAGGTGCTGGGAGGTGATGCTGTGCAGCCAGGACAGCCGGTCCGGGCCACCGATGCGGATGACCTCGCGGTGCGACCGGTCGACGAGGACGGCGCCGTCCCGCAGCGCGCGCTGCTCGCGCAGTGGATCGCCGTAGTGGGCGGCGACGGCCGCGTCGTCGCCGGCAGCCGGCACCGCGCCGGGCAGGTCGAGCAGCGGGGATTGGATGGCTGTGGTGCTCGGGGTGGACCCAGCGCTCATACCGTCGAGTCTAGGTCGCCGGCCGGGGCCCCAGGCCGCCGTCCACCGCCCGGCCGGGCCGACGCGGTCGCTCGACGTGCGGCCTGACCAGGGTATTCCGACGGGCCGGTATCACCGGTATCACCGGTGTCCCAGCCGGCGGCGCCGCAGCGCGTGTCCGGCGGCAGGCGGTGGCTTGCGGTGTTCCCGACCTGAGTGTTGCAAGCGTCCCATCGACGCGGGCGGAAAAGGCGTTGCGAGGTGGCCACCGGTCCGCGTAGCGTCTGCGGTACACGAGAAGGGAGGTGGTCCACACTTTGTATGCTCATAGGACTCGTGAGGTGTCTGTCAGCTAGCCGGTCTCGTGGTCCTCACCTCTAGCCGGGTGGCCCCACGGGCACCGGCACCGGCGAGTACCAGGCAGATCACCCGACCCCCGGGCGCCGTCGACAAGTCCCGACGGACCGCCACCGCTCACAGCGGCGGCGGAGCGCCCGGGGGTCGTTCATGTTCCGACCCAGGATGATCCGGGGCGCTCCGGCGGCGGCCCGCCCGCCCGTTCGGTGGGCGTCGGCGTCGGGCGATGCCGGCCGCGACCGGCGGCGATCCGCCCCGGCGGCGGTGGGAACCGGCAATGCTGGCCGAGGGCCCGGGCGAACAGGCAGGATCTCGGGTATGACGACCCTCGTCCTGCTCCGCCACGGTGAGAGCAACTGGAACCGCGAGAACCTGTTCACCGGCTGGGTGGACGTCGACCTGTCCGAGAAGGGCCTGAAGGAGGCCACCCGCGGCGGTGAGCTGCTGGCCGAGGCCGGTGTCCTGCCGGACGTCGTGCACACGTCCCTGCTGACCAGGGCGATCCGCACCGCCTGGCTGGCGCTGGACGCCGCTGGGCGGAGCTGGGTACCGGTCCGCCGCAACTGGCGGCTGAACGAACGGCACTACGGCGGCCTGCAGGGTCTGAACAAGGCCGAGACGCTGGAGAAGTTCGGCGAGGCGCAGTTCCAGCTCTGGCGCCGCTCGTACGACACGCCGCCGCCGGAGATCGGCCCGGAGCAGGTCAGCGGGGTGGACGAGCGCTACGACGACCTCGCCCCCGACCTCATCCCGCGCACCGAGTGCCTCGCCGACGTCGTCGCCCGCATGCTGCCCTACTGGTACGACGCGATCGTGCCCGACCTGCGGGCCGGCCGCACGGTCCTGGTCGCCGCGCACGGCAACTCGCTGCGGGCGCTGGTCAAGCACCTTGACCACATCAGCGACACCGACATCGCCGGGCTCAACATTCCGACCGGCATCCCGCTGCGCTACGAGCTCGACGAAAACCTGGGCGTGGTGAGTTCGGGGTACCTGGACCCGGATGCGGCCGCGAGTGCCGCGGCCGCCGTCGCCGCCCAGGGAAAGAAGTAACGACGCTCAAGCCTCCAGGCCCGCGGCACCCGCGCGGGCCTGGCGCGTCGTCCCGGGAGGGTGGTCCCGGGGGAGTCGCCGGACCGGGAGCGCCGGTCAGGACGCGGCAATCTCCCCGGTGACCAGGTAGATCACCCGTCGGGCCACGGAGACCGCGTGGTCGGCGTACCGCTCGTAGTAGCGGCCGCAGAGGGTGATGTCGATCGCCGCCTCCATGCCATGCGGCCAGGGCTTCTCGATCAGCACCCGGAACAGGGCGCGGTGCAGCCCGTCCATCATGTCGTCGTCGGCCTCGAGCTGCTTGGCGAGCTCGGTGTCCCGGCTGGCGATCACCGAGCCGGCCTTCGCGACGATGCGCTGGGCGACCTGGCCCATCTCCAGCAGGGTCGCGCGCAGCTCCGGCGGGACTGCCCGGCCGGGGTACCGGCGGCGCGCCACCTTCGCCACGTGCAGCGCCAGGTCGCCCATCCGCTCCAGGTCGGCGACGATCCGCAGGGTGGTGACCATCATCCGCAGGTCGGTGGCGACCGGCGCCTGGCGCGCCATGACGTCGAACGCGCGTTCCTCGATCTCGTTGCGCAGCAGGTCGACCGTCTCGTCCCCGCTGATGACGTTCTCGGCGAGCTGGAGGTCGGCGTCGAGCAGGGCGGTCGTCGCTCGAGCCATGGCCGAGGCGACCAGGTTGGTCATCTCGATCAGAGACTGGTTGATGCTTTCGAGTTCATCGGTGAAGGCGTCCCGCACGGACGGCTCCTCCTGTTCGCTAGTGGGCCGAGGGATGGCTGTGGGGTGGAGCTTGGACCGAACTAATCGAACCAGTCGAACTATCGGGACGAATCGCCGCGATCGCGATGACGGCGCCGTGTCACGCCGAACCTCGACGATGATGCGCACCTCTCGCGGTCCGGTGAACATCGACGATAGGTCCGATGAACAACTGGCGACCATCGGCAGTGGAGGCTTGCGGAGCGATGTCCAGGCGGCATGCAGGCACCTAGCATGCGGCGAGTGGGTGACAGGTCGGCGGATGCCGTGACAACCCGTGCACACCACCCCGAGCTGCCCGCGCCCACCGGGCGGCCCGACACGATGGATGGACGATGACGGTGGTACCCGGCAGTAGCATCCCGCCAACCGGCCCCGACGGGGTCGCGGACGGCGGGACGATGCTGCCCGCGAAGCTGGTCCGCAGGGTCATCTCCGGCCTGCCGACCGGCCTGATCGTTTTGGCGGCCGACGACCGGGTTGTCCTGGTCAACACGGTCGCGCGGCGGATGGGCGTGGTCGACTCCGACGAGCTCGCGGTGGCGGAGCTGGCCGAGCTGGTGCAGGCGACCCGCGGGACGGGCACTGCCCGGGAGCGCCAGATCGACCTGCCACCGGTGCCCGAGCCGCCGCTGACCCGACCCCGGCCCGACCAGGAGGGCGTGGCCGTCCGCGTTCGGGCTCGCATGCTGGACTCGTCCGGTCATGTCGCCGTCATTCTGGATGACATCACGGAGTCGCGTCGGGTCGAGGCGGTGCGACGGGACTTCGTCGCCAACGTCAGCCACGAGCTCAAGACACCGGTGGGCGCGCTGCACGTCCTCGCCGAGGCGGTCGCCGCGGCCAGCGAGGACCCGGTGGCCGTGCGCCGGTTCGCCTCTCGGATGACGCACGAGTCGGCCCGGCTCGCCCGGCTGGTACAGGAGATCATCGACCTGTCCCGGCTGCAGGGCGCGGAGCCGCTGCCCGACCTGCAGCCGCTGCCGACGGCGGCGCTGCTCGCCGAGGCGGTCGACCGCACCCGGCTCGTCGCCCAGGCGCAGGCGATCTCCATCGCCGTGATCGGCGACGGGGAGCTGCATGTGGTCGGCGACGAGAACCAGCTCGTCACCGCGGTGGCGAACCTCCTGGACAACGCGATCAGCTACTCGCCACGCGGCACCCGGGTGGTGCTCGGCGTGCGCCGCAGCGGATCGATCGTGGAGATCTCGGTCGCCGACGAGGGCATGGGGATCGCGGAGAAGGACCTGGAGCGGGTCTTCGAGCGGTTCTACCGGGCGGACCCGGCCCGCTCCCGGGCGACGGGCGGAACGGGGCTCGGCCTCGCGATCGTCAAGCACATCGCCACCAATCACGGTGGGTCGGTGACCGTGTGGAGCGCGGAGGGTGCGGGGTCCACGTTCACCTTGCGGCTGCCGCTCTTCACCGGTCCGACGCCGCCGTTCACCTTCGAGGACCGCCGCGCTGCGGAGACGATCGGATCCGAGCCCCCCGACGAGGAGGGCGCGCCGGGTGACCATCCCGACATCATCGCCGGTGCCGGTGCCGGTGCCGGTGCCGGTGACGCGGGCCGGGCGACCGGTGCTGGTGGTGCCGGCCGCGGTGGCGGTGACGGAAGCAAGGCTGCCGGGGCGGTGCGCCGCCCCGGCGGCAACAGGCAGCGGTCCGGGTCGGCCGGTCCGTCCGATGTGACAGGTGGAGCGAACAGGTGACCCGGCTGCTCGTGGTCGAGGACGAGGAGTCCTTCTCCGATGCGTTGTCCTTCATGCTGGAACGGGAGGGCTTCGAGGTGGGGGTCGTCGCCGACGGCCCCAGCGCGCTGGCCGAGTTCGACCGGCGCGGCGCCGATCTCGTCCTGCTCGACCTCATGCTGCCCGGCCTGTCCGGCACCGAGGTGTGCCGCACGCTGCGGACCCGGTCCAGCGTGCCGATCATCATGTTGACCGCGCGGGACAGCGAGATCGACAAGGTGCTCGGCCTGGAGCTCGGCGCGGATGACTACGTCACCAAGCCGTTCTCGGCCCGCGAGCTCGTCGCCCGGATTCGGGCCGTGCTGCGCCGCCGATCGGAGACGGAGGAGGTCGCGGAGGCCACGCTGGAGGCCGGACCGGTCCGGATGGACGTCGAACGACACGTCGTCACGGTCGACGGCAGCACGGTCACCCTCCCGCTCAAGGAGTTCGAACTCCTGGAGATGTTCCTACGCAACGCCGGGCGGGTACTCACGCGGGGTCAGTTGATCGACCGGGTGTGGGGCTCCGACTACGTGGGTGACACGAAGACCCTGGACGTACACGTCAAGAGACTGCGGACGAAGATTGAGCGCGAACCCGGGAATCCGCGGCACCTGGTGACCGTGCGGGGCCTGGGTTACAAGTTCGAGCCGTGATCAGGTAGGTCGCGGCGGAGGGGGCGGTGAACAGGTGCTCGGTGGCGTGCGTCCGACAGGGTGGTTCCCCCTCGGGGCCAGCCGTACGACCTCTCGCGCCGAGCACGCCGCGCAGAGCCAGGACTCCGCGGGCGACGGTCGCGCCGAAGCTGGTGGCGCCGAAACTGGTGGCGCCGGAGCTGACCGCGAGGCGGCCCGAGGCCGGCAGGCCGTCGAGGCCCGGGACGCCGCCGAGGTCGGGCCGGTAGGGCCGGTAGGGCCGGTCGGTACTGCCGTGGCGGTGGTCGGCGGCCCAGCTGCATCCGTGCTCGCGCGGCCCGCGGTCGATGTGAGCCCACCGCCGGCGGGATCCCATCCCGGTCCGATGCGGCTCGGTGTGATCGACATCGGCTCGAACACCGTCCACCTGCTCGTCGTCGACGCCCATCGGGGCGGGCAACCGCAGCCGGCGGCCAGCGTGCGAGCGCCGCTGCGGCTGGTCGAGCTGCTTGACCCCGACGGATCGCTCGGGCCTGCCGGCGAGCGGGATCTGACCGCCTGCGTGCTGGACATGCGCCAGCAGGCGGACGCCCTCGGGGTGCACGACCTGGCCGCCTTCGCGACCTCGGCGCTACGCGACGCGACCAACGGCGAGCAGGTGCTGGACCGGGTCAAGGGGGCGACCGGGATCGCGATCGGGGTCCTGCCGGGGGAGGAGGAGGCCAGGCTCACCTTCCTCGCCGTGCGGCGCTGGTTCGGCTGGAGCGCCGGGCGGCTGCTGGCTCTGGACATCGGCGGCGGCTCCCTGGAGATCGGCGCCGGCATGCACGAGGATCCGGAGGTGGTCGCGTCGCTGCCGCTGGGCGCGAGCCGACTCAGCCGGGACTGGCTGGCCGACAACGACCCGCCCAAGCGGGCCGAGCTCGCCGAGTTGCGGCGCTACGTGCGGGCCCAGATCGCGCCGGTCGTCGGCACGATCTACCACCTCGGCGAGCACACCCGGGCGGTGGCCACGTCGAAGACGTTCCGTTCGCTGGCGCGCATCGCCGGCGCCGAGCCCTACAGCCGCGGGCCGTACACCCGCCGGGTGCTGCGCCGCGACGACCTCACGGAGGTCCTGGCGAAGCTGTGCCGGATGCCGGTCGAGGAACGGGTCGGGCTGCCGGGCGTCTCCGCGTCGCGGGCGGGGCAGCTCGTCGCCGGCGCCGTGGTCGCCGCCGAGGCGCTCGACCTGTTCAGCATCGACGAGGTGGAGATCTGTCCCTGGGCGCTGCGGGAAGGCGTCATCCTGCGTCGCCTCGACTGGCTCACCTCGGCCTGATCGGATGGGCGGAAAGGGCATCGCCGCGGGGCCGGTGGACGCGGGGGTATGGGGTTAGATGTCCTGTTGCGGGAGGGGCGCGGTAGCGTCACGATAACGGGATGTTGCCGTTGTCACGTGCCATGTGGGGGTACGCACCCTCGACGGTCGGGCATGGGAGCGAGCGGGTCCGTGAAGATGGCCTAGCCTGGACGAGGGGAACGGTCGAGCAGACCGGTTCTCGGTCCGTACGGCAGGGAGATGGTTTGCAGGCGTCGCGTGAAGTTGCGTGGCCGGTGTCGCCGGTCTTGATGGCCGCCGCCCAGGTGCCCCCGGAGCGGGCCGTCCCCGCGCCGGCCGCGCCCGCGGTCGCCCGGCCTCCTCGGTCCGCAGTCGTCCTGCCTCGCGGCGCCCCCGCTCGGGTCCCCACGCCGCCCAGCGCGCGGGTTGCGCTGTCCACCGCCTCGACCTATCCGGAGTCCACGGCGTCCGCCTTCGAGATGGCCGCGCGGCTGGGCTACGACGGGGTCGAGATCATGGTCTGGACGGATCCGGTCAGCCAGGACTCGGAGGCGCTACGCCGGCTGGTCGATTACCACGGCATCCCGATCCTGGCGATCCATGCGCCGTGCCTGCTGCTCACCCAGCGGGTCTGGGGCACCGACCCGTGGGCGAAGCTGGTGCGGGCGCGCACCGTCGCCGAGACGCTCGGCGCCCCGACGGTCGTCGTCCACCCGCCGTTTCGCTGGCAGCGGGACTACGCCCGGGAGTTCGTGACGGGCATCGAGCGGATGGCCGGGGAGACCGCGGTGCGGTTCGCGGTGGAGAACATGTTCCCGCTGCGCGCCCGCGGCCGGGAGGTGTCCGCGTACGCGCCGGACTGGTCGCCGGTCGAGGACGACTACGCCCACGTCACCCTCGACCTGTCGCACACGAGCGTGTCGCGCTCGGACCCGATCGCGCTGGCCGGCGTCCTCGGCGAGCGGCTTGTCCACGTGCACATGGCCGACGGGCTCGGATCGGCCAAGGACGAGCACCTCGTTCCCGGCCGCGGCACGCAGCCCTGCGCCGAGCTGCTCGAGCTGCTGGCCGTCGGCAGCTTCGACGGGACGATCGTCGTCGAGATCAACACGCGCCGCGCCGAGTCCCGCGCCCAGCGGGAGGCCGACCTGGCCGAGGCGCTCGCGTTCACCCGGCTGCACTTTGCCGCGCCGTCCGCCGCGGGACTTCACCACACCTACGGCTGACACGTCGGCGGTTAGTCGCCACCATGGTGGCATGTCCCGAGGACGGACCCCGACCGGCTCGTTGTTCGACCCGCTGGCGGATGCCTACGCCGCCGCCCGGCCGAGCTATCCCGAGCACGTCTTCGGCGACATCGAAAGAGTTCTGGGCCGCCCGCTGGCGGGGACGGATGTCATCGACGTGGGCGCCGGCACCGGCATCGCCACCCGGCTGCTGCTCGCCCGCGGCGCGCGCGTCGTCGCGGTGGAGCCCGGTCCGAGCATGCTCGCCCGGCTCCTCGACCGCAGCCCCGGCGTGCCCGCCGTCCGGGGCGACGGGGAGGCCCTGCCGCTGCGGGCGGGGGTTGCCGACCTGGTCTGCTATGCGCAGGCCTGGCACTGGGTGGACGTGCCGGTCGCGGCGGCGCAGGCCGCGCGGGTGCTGCGCCCGGGCGGCGCGCTCGCCGTCTGGTGGAACGACGTCGACGCGGCGGAGTTCCGCTGGTGGCAGCGCCAGCAGGAACGGCTGGAACGGATGAGCCCCGGCTACCGGCGCGAATACCGCTCCCGCCCGTTCGCCGACGAGTTGCGCTGGACCGGTCACTTCAGTGAGGTCGTCACCCTGACCGGGCGCTGGCGTCGGCGCATCGGAATGGACGACTACCTCACGTGGCTGCGCTCCAAGTCGTACGTCGCGGCAATCGGTGATCGCCTCGACGACTTTCTTGACGCCGAGCGTCGGACCATGCTTCGGGCCTTTCCCGACGGTGTCGTGGTCGAGCCCTTTCGTACCCTGCTGGTGATTGCGCGGATGCCGGAGGCCTGAGCTGCCCGTGGCGGCCCGTGGGTGACCCGGTGCGCATTCCCGAACCGGTCGGTGACACCCCGCCGCCCTCGTCGTCCTGTTTGTAATGAATCGGGTACTGTGGGTGCAGGTGGTCGTCATGTCGGTTTCAAGACTGAGTACCCCACTCGCTCCAGATTTACCGGTCCGTTAGTCTTGCGGCGTTCGCGGGGGTGGTGTCGTACTTTGTTGGCGAAGCGCAGTGTTACGGGTACCGCGTGTGGATCTGGCCCGGATGGGCTGATCGGTGCACGGACCGCAGCGCCGTGTCCGGCCCGTCCCGGCGCCACAGGTCACCCCTGAGCCGAACGCCGACCGCCGGCGTTCCGCTAGAGGAGGCGACGGTCATCATGCGGCGTGGTCCGGAACGGGCTGGAGCGGCGGACTCCTGGGCGGCGGCTACCGGCCCGATGACCCCCTGGCAGGCGCAGACCGGGCCGATGGATCCGCGCTCCGGGGATCCGCGCTCTGGGGAATCCCGCTCCGGGGATCGGTGGCCAGAGGACCGGAGCCCAGGGGATCGGCGCACGGGAGACCTCCGCGCAGGCGATCTGCAGACGGCGGATCGGCGCTCCGGGGAATCGCGTGCGGCGGATCTGCGCACGGGGGCTCGGTATTCAGGGGATCAACACAGGGGGAACCCTCAAACGGGGGATCCACGCGCTTCGAACCCGCGTGCGCGGGAGGCGCGGGCCGGGCACGAGAGGGCCGGGCACGAGCGCGGCGGGGCGCCTGACGGTACCGGTCCGCGGCGCGGCGCCCAACCGCCGCCGCGATCGTCGGCACCAGCCCGGCAGGCCGGCGCCTCGTCCGCGGACGCCGCCGCGAAGTTCGCCTACAACCCGGCCCTCGACGGGCTACGGGTCGTCTGCATCTACATCATCCTCGCCGGCCACATGGGCGCGATCCACGCCAGCAACGTGGCGGTCGACGTCTTCTTCGTCCTCAGCGGATTTCTCATCACCGCACTGCTGCTCGCCGAGCGCAGCCGGACCGGGACGATCTCCCTGGGCCGCTTCCTGGTCCGGCGCGCCTACCGCCTCATGCCCGCGATGTGGGTCTACCTGCTTGTCGGGCTCGCCGTCACGGTGGCGTTCAAATGGAACGACGTCCCCTTCCGGGACGACTACATCGGCAGCGCGCTGTCCGCGTTCTTCAACGTCAACAACTGGTACAAGGTCGTGCATCCGGCGGCGGGCGGTCGCTGGCTGGCCCACGTCTGGTCGCTGTCGCTGGAAGAGCAGTTCTACCTGCTGTGGCCGGGGCTGTTCCTGCTCGTCACCCGGTCTGCGCGGCTACGGCCGCACCTGATCAAGATCTTGCTCACGATGATCGTGGTGTGCGCGGTCTGGACGTACACCGTCGCCAGCGGCGGTGCGCCGCACTCGCGGGTGTACCTGGCCCTCGACACCCACGTCGCCCCGCTGCTCATCGGCTGCCTGCTCGCCGTCTGGCGAGACGCCCGACTGCGGGCCCTGGCCGAGGAGGCCCTGGCCGGGGGGGAGCCGGTCGCCGAACCTGCCACGGGTGGGCGCCGCCGCCGGCACTCCCCGCAGCCGGGGAGCAGGGTCACGCCGGTCACCTCGGCTGCCGTCGAGCGCTGGACGGTGGGCCGGCGCATCGCCGACCTCGGCCTCCTCGCGGGGATCGGGCTGATCTTCTTCGCCTTCCTCGGGCCGAACAAGGACACCCACGACGCCAACTGGCTCGATCATGCGGCCTACATCCCGAGCGCCCTGCTCGGCGCGATCGTCATCCTCAGCGCCGACCTGCGCCGGGACACCGCCTGGGTGCGCCTGCTCGGCAGCCCGCGGATGGCCTTCCTCGGCAAGATCACCTTCAGTATCTACCTGTGGCATTACCCGGTCATCTCGGCGGCCAACGGTCAGCTCGTGCCCCGGATCGGGCTGTGGCCCTCGGTGGTGTGCGCCGCCGCCGCCAGCACGTTCATCGCCTACTTCTCGAACCGGTTCGTCGAGAAGCCCGCGCAGCGGGCCCGCCCCAAGTGGGCGGACACCCCCCGTGGACCGGCGACGACGGAAAGTCCCGCCGCCCGCCTCGCGCCCGAGCCGGCCGGACGGCCCGAGGGAACCGGACGGCTCGAGGAGACCGGACGGTTCGAGCGGGCTGACCGGCGCGAGCGGGCTGACCGGCGCGAGCGGGCTGACCGGTTCGAGGGGGCCGGCCGGTTCGAGGGGGCTGGCCGGTTCGAGGAGGACTGGCGGTCCGAGGACACCGACCGCGGCGAGGACACCGCCCGGCTGGAACTCCCGGGCAACGCCGGCCGAGTCGCCGCCGGCCGAGTCGCCGCCGGCCACCGCGCCGCTGCGAACAGGCGCGGCGATGCCCGGCACGCGGACCCCGGTCTCGCCGCCGCCCCGCCCGCGGGCTCCGGGTACGTCGAGGCGGGACACGGCAGCGATCGCCAGGGCCGCGGCGAACCGATCGCGGACGACCGGCGATACCCACAGCGGGTCGGGCGGGCCGCGGGCACCGAGCCCGGTGTCGGCCGTCGGCCTCAGGATCGCAGCGACGGGCGTCCCACCCATGCCGATGACGACCGTGCCTACCGCCCGGCTGCCCACATCTCGGCCGCCTACGGCGACGGCTGGGACGGCGAGAGCGCCGATGCGAGCGGCCCACAGTCCGACCCGCGGTGGCACGACGCTGGCCAGGATCGTGCCGGGCGAGGCTGGGGTGAGCAGCAACCGCCCGGTTTCCACGGCCGAGGCCTGGGCGGCCACCTGAGCACGGATCCGCGTGCGGGGGGATCGCCGGGCATCGCGGAGCCGGACACCGACGACGATGCTGACGTGTGGATCGATGAGGGGTACGCGCGTCCCCGCGCCGGTTACGCGACCACGCCGGCCGACCGGACCTGGCCACCGCGTACCGCCCCGGCCGCCCGCGCCGCGTCCGCGGGCCACTCCGGTCCTGCTGGACACCCTGATTCGGCTGGCTACGGCAGCCAGGGCAGCGTTGGCGGGTACGGCGGTCAGCGCAGGTACGGCAGCGCCGGCAGGGACGAGGATCCCGGCGGCTACGACGCTGCGGGGGGTTACGACGCTTCGGCGAGCTACAGCGCCTCGGCAGGCTATGGCGTTCGGGAGGGGTACGGCGCTTCGGCGGGCTATGGCGCTTCGGCGGGCTATGGCGTTCCGGAGGGGTACGGCGCTTCGGCGGGCTATGGCGCTCCAGGGGAGTATGGCGCTTCGGCGGGCTATGGCGCTGCCGGCGGTTACAGCGGTCTGGGGGGTGACCCGCTGACGGGCCCGAC
The DNA here is from genome assembly GCF_023716945.1 of Frankia sp. AiPs1. GTDB lineage: Bacteria > Actinomycetota > Actinomycetes > Frankiales > Frankiaceae > Frankia. The sequence goes on from NZ_JAMQQF010000043.1 coordinate 24,240, forward strand.
CCCGCCGCCGGTCGGGCCCGCCTACGTGGACCATGCGTACCTCGAGGAGCCGAACGTCGGCCAGGGCCAGGGCCAGGGCCAGGCGCAGGGGCCGGCGCCGAGGGCTGACGCGGGCGAGCGGCCGCGGGCGCAGGGGTACGACTCCCACCCGGCGCAGGACCCGCTTGCCTACCGCGGGCATGGTCCGGGCCAGGGCGGCTACGCCGACGACGGCGGGTCCGAGCGCCAGACGGGTGGCAGCCGGCCGCCGGCCGCGGGCCGCGATCC
>NZ_JAMQQF010000440.1 GCF_023716945.1 Frankia sp. AiPs1
GGCGCCGAGGCGGACAGCCGGGCGCCGACACGGGCGGGTCGGCTGCCCGGTGTCACCACAGCGGCGGTCGGCGCGGCCCGCCGCCGACACACCGCGCCCGCTGCCTCTTACGCACAGTCGCCGGCGGACACCCATGCCCACCAGGCATATCCCCATAAAGTGGTGCTCGGTATTGTGCCCGAGTGTGGACATTTTACGGTAACGTCCCCGCCTCGGGCACGTGCCTGTTGTCACAGGCGGTGAACATCGCAGTCGTGGTTCCGGCCAGGCGCACCCTGCTGCCGACGCAATCGGAGTCCGCATGCACCGTTCGCTGATCGTCGCCCGTACTCGCCGATCGTCCACCGCCAGCCACCGAGGGGTTCGCCGCTTATGCGCCGCCACGTCCAGTTACGTCTCGCGACCGCCGCGCTCACCCTGACCGCGGCCGTTGCCACGGGCTGCGCCAGCGGCGCGGCGGGCGCCGCCGGCGACTGCGACACGCCCGGGGTGACCAAGGACGCGATCCACATCGGCGTCGTGTACCCGGACACCGGCGCGGTGTCGGGGCCGTTGCAGGCGGCCCGCGCCGGCATCGACGCCCGGCTCGGCGCGATCAACGCCAAGGGCGGCGTCCACGGCCGGAAGATCGTCTACGACTGGCGGGACGACCAGGGCACGCCGGCGGCGAACGCGATCGCCGCGCGTGACCTCGTCGACCACCAGAAGGTCTTCGGCCTCATCGAGTCCACGGTCGCGGCCGGCGGCAGCGCCCAGTACCTCAGCGACCAGGGCATCCCCGTCACGGGGCTCGCCGCCGAGGGCGTCTGGTCGAAGTACCGCAACATGTTCTCGTTCTCCTACACCACCGGCGCCGCCGTCGACACCTACGGCACGTTCGTGAAGTCCCGCGGGGGCAGCCGCTCGGTGCTGCTGCAGACCGCGCTGTCCGGCGGCGTCTCCGACGTGGGCACCAAGCTCGTCCAGAGCATGACGGCGGCCGGCCTCAGCGACGGTGGGACCGTCAGCTACACCCCCGGCGCGGACAATCCCACGGCGGTCGCCCAGCGCGTCGTCGCCAGCGGCGCCGACACGCTGCTCGCCATCACCGACACCGACGCCCTCGTCCAGGTCCTCGCCCAGCTGCGCGCCGCCGGGCACGCGCCCAAGGTCGTCATGGCGGTCAACGGGTACGACGCCGGGCTGCTCAAGCAGTACGGCGCCGGGATGGCCGGGGTGACGGTGCCACTGTTCTACCGCCCGTTCGAGTCCGGCGGTCCGGCGATCGCCGCCTACGTCGACGCGATGAACCGCTACGCGCCGCAGATCGACCAGCCGCAGCAGGACATCCCGCTGATGTCCTACATCCAGACGGACATGTTCGTCCGCGGGCTGGCGGAGGCCGGCGACTGCCCGACCCGGGCGGGCTTCATCGACGGGCTGCGCGCGGTGACGAACTACGACGCCGAGGGCCTCATCCAGCCCATCGACATCGCCCACGGCCAGGGCCGCCAGACCACCTGCTACGCCTTCGTCCAGGTCAACGACGCCGGCACCGCGTTCGACGTCGTCAAGGAACAGCTCTGCGGCAAGGAGATCACCTCCTGAGCCGGCCCTGACCCGCGTTCCGGGGGTGGCGGCGACCCCGCGTCCGCCCCCGGAACGCCCGGCACCCCCCGGAAGCCCCGACGCCGGCGACGCCCGGTGCCCGGCCACCCGCGGCCGGCCCGGCTCCGGGTGTCGGGCGGTAGGCCGTGACTCAGGGTGCCGGGTGCAGTTCGGTGCGCAGCTCGTGGCTGCCGTCGGGCCGGGCGGCCTCGTAGTACAGCCGGTGGGCGCCGTCGGGCAGGGGCACGACGCTGACGTAGCGCAGCGCGCCGTCGCCGTCCGGGGAGAACGCCACCGGCTCGGTGCCGACGGCGTGGAAGCGGTCGGCGGTGATGCCGACGGCGAGGCCGGTGCGTTCGGCCCAGTTCTGCGCGGCGCTCGCCCGGCCGTCGTAGTAGGCCACCGGCTGGGTGCCGCCGGTGGCCTGGGTGGCGCCGGCGAGCTGGGTGCCGCCGGCGAGCACGGCGCTGATCCGCACGCCGCGGGCGTCCCAGTGGCCCGGGCGGGGGGCGAGCGCCGTCCCGGTCCAGGTCCAGTGCACGCCGTCGGGACTGGTGGCGTGCCGGCTGTCCATCCGGTCGGTGGCCAGCGGGTCGTCGAGGGGATGGCAGGATGCCCAGAGCTGCCACTCGCCGTCGAGCAGGGCCACAACCGGGTCCTTCACGGCGAGGGTGGCCGGGTCGCCGGGCAGCACGGTGTGCCGGCGCCCCGGGTCGAAGGCGGCCGGGGAGTCGGCCTCGAGCAGGTCCACCCACCAGTGTGGGCTGTCCGGGGTGGCGCAGCTGACGTAGAGCCGCCAGGAACCCTGCGGGGTCGCCACCAGGGCGGGCCGCTCCAGGCTCTCCGCGCCGAACGGCTCGCGCGGGACCTCGGCGATCTCGGTGAACGTCTCCCCGTCGGTGGAGCGGGCAATCACCAGGCCGTAGCCACGGCCGGAGCCGACCGGGCGGCGCAGCCGGTAAGCCAGGTAGAACACGCCGTCCGCGAGCACCGCGCTGGGCGCCCCGGCCCAGAAGCCCGGGCCCGGTCCGGGCGAGGCGGCGACGGTGGTCGCGGGCTGCCGGCCGGGTAGGGGAACAGTCTGGGACACGGTCTGGGATGTCGTGTGCTGCTGGCTTATTGCCACGCCGCAACCCTACCGTTTCGCCTGCCGGGGGCCGTCGGGCAAGCGGGCCCCGATGGCGGCGGCGCGCGGCTACCATCCTGATTTCACCGGTCGAGTTACCCGGCTATGCCCGCGCATGGCCGCCGGCCGGCGCCGCCCCGTGCCCGGATCGACCGACCCCGATCCCCGTCCCTGAGGAGCGACCGGCGATGGCCCTTCCCGACTTCCTCGTGCTCGGCGTGCCCAAGGCCGGCACGACGGCGCTGCACGCCGCGCTGTCGCGGCATCCGGGGTTGTTCCTGCCCCAGGTGAAGGAGCCGAAGTTCTTCCTCTCCGACGGCCCGCCGCCGGCCCGCGGCGGCCCCGGCGACGCCCAGACCTACCAGGAGCACGTGTGGCGCCGCCGTGACTACGAGGCGCTGTTCGCCCCGGCACCCGCCGGAACGCTCGCCGGCGAGGCGACCCCGTTCTACCTCTACGACCTCGACGCGCAGAACCGGATCCGCCGGCTGCTGCCGAAGGTGCGGATCATCGTCCTACTGCGTAACCCGGTCGACCGCGCCCACTCCAACTGGACGCATCTGTGGGCGGCGGGGCTGGAGAACGAACGCGATTTCGTCCGCGCCTGCGCGCTGGAGTCCCAGCGCCGCGACGCCGGCTGGGCGCAGTTCTGGCACTACGTCTCCCTCGGCCGCTACGGCGAGCAGCTCGCCCACCTGTTCGGCCTGTTCTCCCGCGACCAGGTGCTGCTGCTGCGCTACCGGGACCTGCGCGACTCCCCCGCGGCGACGCTGGACCGGGTCTGCGAGTTCCTCGGCGTCTCCACCGGGCTGGTCGGCCTGGTGCCGTCGGAGAACGTCACCCCGTTCGTCGCCGACTCCCCGGTGAACACGGCGCTGCGGGCGGCCCTGCGCACCGGGGGGCGCATCGGCCACCACTTCCCCGTGCCGGTGCGCCACGCGGTGCGCGGCCCGCTGCTGGCCGCGCTGCAACGGCAGAAGGGCGGCCGGCCGAAGCTGACCCCCGAGCAGCGGCGCGCGGTGCTGCCGTACTTCGTCGACGACATCGCCCGACTGGAGGAGCTGACCGGCCTGACCTACCGCGACTGGCTCACCGTCGGCCTCGAACCCGAAACGATCGACTGACCGACCGGGACGGGGACGGGGACGGGGACGGGATCAGTCTGAGCGCGGATCAGCTCAGCGAACGCGGGTCCGCGGGGACGTCGACGGCGTGGGCCCGCAGCGCCTCCAACGGGATGACCTCCAGGGCCCGTTCGTGCGTGGAGGCGAGCACGACCGGGGCGGCGGCCCCGGCGTCGTAGGCCTGCAGCCAGCGGACGGCGACGACGCACCAGCGGTCCCCGGGGCGCAGGCCGGGGAAGGAGTACTCCGGCCGGGGCGTCGACAGATCATTGCCGACCTGGCGTTGATGACGCAGGAAGTCGGCGGTCACGACCGCGCAGACGGTGTGGCTGCCAAGATCCTCCGGACCGGTGCTGCAGCACCCGTCGCGGTAGAAACCGGTCACCGGATCGGTGCCGCACGGTTCGAGCTCGCCACCGAGAACGTTGCGCTCCACTGCCACCCGCCCAGTTTCTCCCACCCGCGCGGTGGTCACACGGAGACTGGCCAGATCGGGCCGGTCATCCGGCGGTGACGACCGGCACGTCCACCCGGACCGGTGGGCGCGGCGCCGTCCGGGCGCCGTCAGCGAGGCCGTGCGCGGCCATGATCACGTGCTGTCGCAGGGGGGTGCGTAGTCGCCGTAGCCGACATAGGCCGCCCAGTCCGCCTCGGTGAGGGGAATGTGCACGTCGGTACAGATCCGGCGGATGAGGTCGGTGGGCTCGGTCGCCCAGACGCCGAGGGCTCCGACGGGCACCCCGTCGACCCCGGCCGCGAGCAGGCTGCCGGCGCCGGGGCCGCCGAAGACCAACGACGGCACCGAGAGCCCCTGTCCGGGGGCGGGGGCGGGGGCGGTGCCGGTGGCGGGGGCGGTGGCGGGGGCGGTGAGGAGTCGCATCGGGGTCGGGGCGGTCAGGTCCCACAGCAGCGGGCCTGCGCCGTCGACACCGCCCACCGCCAGCAGCCGTCCGTCACGGCTCGGGGCGAGGGCACCGACGGCGCCGTCGGCACCGGCGGCGTGCGGGATCGTCGAGCGCTGCCTTGGCCGCTCGGGCCTGGTGAGATCCCACAGCGTCACGTCGGCCCCGTCACCGACCGCGAGCAGGTTGTCCGGGCCGAAGGCCACCGTGCTGGATTCGGTCGTCGTGGTCATCCAGGTGGCCGTGGGATGCTCCGCGTCGCCGATGTCCCACAGCTCGACGCCCAGACCCGTGTCGACGGCGGCGAGGCGCCCGTCGGGGCTGACGGTGACCGCCTCGGCCGGCCCGTCGCGCAACGCGAGCGAGCCACGCCGC
>NZ_JAMQQF010000441.1 GCF_023716945.1 Frankia sp. AiPs1
CCGCAGCCGCCGCGACCGGCCTGACGATCGCCGCCGACGGCAGCGAGCAGGACGACCCGGCCGGCGCCGCACCGGACGACCTGGACCTGGACCTGGACGTCGACGGCACCACCGACACCGCCCACGTCGTCTCGGCGCTGTCCCCGGAGGCCGGTGGCGAGCCGGTCCGCCGCCGCCGCCGTCGTCGCGGCAACCGTGGCCGCGGCACTGGCACGGCCGGCGAGCTCACGGAGGCCGGTGGCGACGCGATCAGCTCCATCGGTGCGCTTGACGAGCAGTCTCCGCGGGCCGAATCCGCCTGACCAGGCGGACCGCCACCGCTCATCGGCGTCCAACGTCGGCCCGCGTGGCCCCTGGCCCGGCGTTGGGATTTCCCCACGGAGCCCCGTGGGAGCACGTTCAGCCCGCCGGCCGCAGGTGCAGCCCGAGTCGCACCCAGCTCATCCGCCGGCAGGTCGGGCAGCGCAGCAACGAGGGATGCCGCAGGCGCACCAGCGGCAGGTGGACGCTGGGGGTGAGAACTCGCAGCGCCTGCCAGGCGCCGAGCAGGCTCGTCTGCCCGCAGCGGGAACACTCGACGCGCAGGCTCGTGTTCGGCGGGGTCGTCGGCCGCAGCCCGCTGTACAGCGCACGCTTGCCGTGCGCGTCCCGGCCCATCGCCGGGCCCGACGGGCTCGGCGTCACCACAGGTGGTCGGGAACCACGCGGGCGCAGCCGGTCGAACCCCGCGGAAGCGCGCTGTTGGGCGCGCGGGGATCGCGGCGGGCCGCTCGGCCCCGCGCTCACCCCCGGGCTCCGTTGACCCCGACCGGCACCTGTCCGCCCCGAACCGCTTCAAGCGCCCCCGCTTCGAGGGGTACCGCCTCGAGCGGCCCCGACGCAAGCGGCCCAGGTTCAAGCGGCCCGGGTTCAAGCGGCCCGGACTCGCGGGCCAGTTCGACCGCAACGCCGGCGAAGCGCGCATGCGCCGCGCCCGCCCCGCTCACCTCGGCCCCACTCACCTGGGCCCCACTCACCTGGGCCCCACTCAGCTCGGCCCCGCTGACTTCGGCCCCGCTGACCTCGGCGATGGCCCGGGCATGCGCCCGATAGGCCTCGGCGCCCTTGGAACGCCGGGCCGTCGACAGGATCGACCGGCCCGTGCCCGGCGCCTCGGCGAACCGCACGGAGCGGGCGATCGGCGGCGTGAGCACGGCGATGTCGTACCGCGCGGAGACGTCGGCGAGCACGGCCCGGCAGTGCGCCGTCCGCCCGTCGAACAGGGTCGGCAGGACGCCGCGGACGCCGAGTCCCGGATTCGTCAGCCGCTGCACGTCGTGCACCGTGTCGAGGAGCTGGCCGACCCCGCGGTGCGACAGTGTCTCGCACTGCAACGGCACGATCACCTCGTCGGCGGCGGTGAGCCCGTTGATGGTGAGCACGCCCAGCGACGGCGGGCAGTCGACGAGCACGAAGTCGTAGGCGTCGATCACCTCGGCGAGGGCGAGCCGCAGCGCGTGCTCGCGGCCGGTGCGCGACAGCAGCACCGCCTCACAGCCGGCCAGCTCGATCGTCGCGGGCAGCAGGTCCATGCCGTCGGAGGTCCTGGCGATCACGATGCCCGCGGAGAGCCGGCCGAGGAGCACGTCGTGCACGGACAGCTCGAGGGTGTCGGGATCCAGGCCGAGGGAGAAGGTCAGGCACGCCTGCGGGTCGAGATCCACCAGCAGGACGCGGCGACCCAGCTCGCTCAGCGCGGCGCCGAGGCTGGACACGGAGGTCGTCTTGGCGACGCCACCCTTCTGGTTCGCTACCGCAAGTACGTGTGCCACACCAATCAGTGTGGATGCGTAACCGCGCGGTCACAACACTTGACGTCCCGAAACCTCGACGTGCCTCGCCACCCGCGCGCCAACCGCCATAGACCGGGCGCCCCGGGCGGCCGCGACCCTGGCCCGGTGTGCGGGCCGGCATCGCCGGGTAGCGCAGCACCATCGGCCGCCGGCACCACCGACCCGCTACCTGTCCAACCGTCCCAAGCCGGACGGTCCGCCCACAGAAGGGACCACCGGTGAACGCGGGGCGCCACCTCCTCGGCCTGATGGCTGGCATCGAGACCAGGAAACCCGCCACCCCCGCCGGGAGTGGCGGCGCCGGGTGATCCAGGCGATCGTCTACCTCGCGATCGTCGTGGTGCTGATCGCCGCCAATGCACTGTTCGTGGCGGCGGAGTTCGCCCTCGTCGCGGTCGAGCCGCATCAGGCGGAGCAGGCCGCCCGCGGCGGTGATCGGCGATCCCAGGCCCTGCTGGCGGCCGTGCGCTCGCTGTCGTTCCAGCTTTCCGGCGCGCAGCTCGGCATCACGGTGACCTCGCTGGCCGTCGGCTACCTCGCCGAGCCGGCACTGGCCGCCCTCGTCCATCCGGCGCTGCACGCCGTCGGCCTGCCGGACACGCCGAGTTCGGTGCTCGCGCTCGTCCTCGCCCTGTTCGTCGCGACCGTGAGCCAGATGGTCTTCGGCGAGCTGGTGCCGAAGAACTGGGCGATCAGCGAGCCGCTGCGGGTCGGCCGGGCCGTCTCCTGGCCGCAGGTCGGGTTCTCCCGGGTGTGTGGTCCGCTGATCAGGCTGCTGAACGGGGTCGCCAACGCCGTGCTGCGCGCCCTGGGGGTGGAGCCCCAGGACGAGATGCACGCCGGGCGGTCCCCCGCCGAGCTCGGCTCGATCGTGCGGGCCTCCGCCCGCCAGGGCACGTTGCCGACCATGACGGCAGCGCTGCTGCGGCGATCGCTGCGCTTCGGTGACCGCCACGCCGCCGACGTGATGACCCCGCGGGTCCGGACCGTCTGGGCCGACGCCGACATGCACGTCGCCGACCTGCTTCAGGTGGCGCAGCAGTCCGGTCATTCCCGGTTCCCGGTGCGGGGACGGCCCGAGAGAGACCGCGCCGACGGGGACGAGGCCGGCGGGGACCGGGCCAGCGGAGACCAGGCCAGCGGAGACCAGGCCAGCGGAGACCAGGCCAGCGGAGACCAGGCCAGCGGGGACCGGGCCAGCGGGGACCGGGCCGGCGCAGGCCGCGCCGAGGAGGAACGCGCCGACGGAGACCGGGCCGGGGACGTCGACGGTGTGGTCGGGGTCGTGCACGTCAAGGACGTCTTCCGGGTTCCCGCACCGCGCCGCGCCGCGGTGAGCGTCCGCGAGATCATGGTTCCGCCGCTGCTGGTGCCCGCCTCGCTGGGCTGCGACGCGCTGCTCTCCCGGCTGCGCCGGCACGGGCTGCAGCTCGCCGCCGTCATCGACGAGTACGGCGGGACCGCCGGGATCGTCACCCTGGAGGACCTCGTCGAGGAGCTGGTCGGCGAGGTGTCCGACGAGCACGACCTGCCGAGCACCCCCGGCGTGGTGCCCGACGGGCCGCGCTCCTGGCTGCTGTCCGGGTTGCTGCGACCCGACGAGGCGGTCGACGCCACCGGCGTTCGACTGCCCGACGGGCCGTACGAGACGGTCGCCGGGCTGGTGCTCGCCCGCCTGGGCCATCTCGGGGCGGTCGGGGAGCAGGTGGAGGTCGACGGCGTCACTTTGACGGTCATGGCGGTCGACCGGCACCGGATCGACCGGGTGCGGCTGTCCGCCTCGCCCCTGCCGGCGCCCGAGGCCCGGCAGGCTCGGCAGACCCGGCCGGCACGGCAGACGCCCGGGACGCGACACGCCCAGCAGGCCCGGCAGACCCGGGCGGAGAGCGGAAAATGACCCTGCTCGCGATGGTCGCCGGGCTCGCGCTGATCGCCGGCAACGCGTTCTTCGTCGGCGCCGAGTTCGCCTTCGTCTCCGCGCGCCGCGACCGGCTGGAACCCATGGTCGAGGCCGGCGACAAGCGGGCCCGCTCGGTCATCGGCGCCCTGGAGCACCTCTCCCCGCTGCTCGCCGCGACCCAGCTCGGCATCACGCTGTGCTCGCTGGCCCTCGGCGCGGTCGCCGAACCGGCCGTCGCGCGGCTGCTGACGGATCTGCTCCACGCACTCGCCGTCCCCGCGGCGGCGCACCACCCGATCGCCTTCGCCGTCGCGCTGGCCATCGTGTCCGCGCTGCACATGGTGCTCGGCGAGATCGTGCCGAAGAACCTGTCGATCGCCGGACCCGAACGGGCCCTGGTCTGGCTCGGGCCGCCCCTGATCGCCTTCGCCCGGGCCACCTCGCCGTTCGTGCTCCTGCTGAACACCTTCGCCAACCGGGTGCTGCGGCTGCTGAGGGTCGAACCCCGCGACGAGCTCGCCTCCGCGTACACCCCGCAGGAGCTGGCCGCCATCATCGCCGAGTCGAAGCAGGAGGGGCTGCTCGAACAGGCCGAGCACGAACGGCTCACCAGCGCCCTGGAGCTGTCCGACCGGGACGCGGGCACGGTGATGATTCCGCTTTCGCAGGCCGTAACGATCGCCTGGACGACCACCGCCCGCGAGCTGGAGGACGTCGTCGCCCGCACCGGCTACTCCCGGTTCCCGGTGCGGATGCCCGACTCTGCCCCCGCCCCCGCCCCCGCCCCCGCGACGGTCCCCGGGACAGCCCCCGGGACCGCGACCGGGACCGGACCAGGCCGCGACGCCGGGTCCGCCGCCGACCGGGACACCGCCGGCGACGACCTCGAGATCGCGGGGTTCCTGCATGCCAAGGACGTCCTGGGGATCGCGCCCGCGGACCTCCACACCCCGCTGGCCCCGTCGCGGCTGCACGAGATGGTGGCGCTGGCCACGGACACGCCCCTGGACCAGGTGCTGCGCCGCATGCAGCGCGCCGGCAGCCACCTGGGCCGGGTCGTCGACGCCGCGGGGGCGACCGTCGGCGTCATCGCGATGGAGGACGTGGTCGAACAGTTCGTCGGCGAGGTCACCGACGCCAGCCACCACGGCTGAGCGCGGGCCGACCGACCAGCCTCGGCGCGGCCAGCCCGCTGCCGCCGGACTCAGCCGGAGCCGGACTCAGTCGGAGCCGGGCGCCGCCGACTGCACCACCTCGAACGACCACAACGTGGCCCCGGACGCCGCGGGCGCACCGGCCCCACCGTGTCCGCCGGCACCGCCATGTCCGCCCGCACCGCCGTGCGCAGCACCGCCACCGTTACCTGCCGGCGCACCCTGCC
>NZ_JAMQQF010000442.1 GCF_023716945.1 Frankia sp. AiPs1
GTCCCAGGGCGAGGCCGCGCGCCCGCCGGGCGACCGGGTGCTGGGCGGTGATCACGCGGGTCGCCCGGGCCGTGCCGGCCAGCAGCCGGTCGGCGACCGGCTCCCGCTCGGCGGCGTAGGTGTCGAGCAGGGCCGCGTCGGCGCGCCCGGTGGCGACCAGCGCGAGGCGCCAGCCCAGGGCGTAGGCGTCCTGCAGGCCGGTGTTCATGCCCTGCCCCCCGACGGGACTGTGCGAGTGCGCCGCGTCGCCGGCGAGCAGCACCCGCCCACGGCGAAAACTTTCCGCCCGGCGCTGGTGGACGCGGAACGCGGTGGTCCAGATCGTCTCGGTCAGCCGCGGCGGGTCGGGCAGCCGCGCGTCGAGCAGCCCCTGCAGCTCCGCCAGGTCGGGATCGGCCCGGTCGTCGGAGTGGTCGGCGGGGGCGTCGGAGTGCGAGTCAGGGAGGTCATCGAGGTCGGGGAGGTCGGGGAGGTCGGCGATGAAGCGCCAGTGCAGGGGGCCGGGCATCGGGAAGGCGGCGACGACGCCGGCGGGGGAGAAGGTCACCTGGCCGTGCGCGCGCTCGCGGGCCCAGTCGGTCACGACGTCGCCGAGGGCGAAGGTCTCGGGCAGGTCGTAGCCGTGCGTGGCGATGCCGGCGGCACGCCGGACCTGACTGTGCGCGCCGTCGCAGCCGACCAGCCAGTCGGCGTGGACGGTGTGCGTCGAGCCGTCGGCGAGTCGCAGCTCCGCGACGACGTGGTCGCTCTCCTGCCGGACCGCCGCGCACTCGACGCCGGTGTCGATCCGCACCCCCAGCCGCGCGGCGTGGGAGCGCAGCAGGTCCTCGGTCTGCGGCTGCGGCAGCGACAGGGTGAACGGGAAGGGGCTCGGCACCCGGCCGATGGGCAACCGGACGACCGTCCCCGCGCCTCGACCCGCCCCCCGACCCGCGCTCCGTCCGCTCCCGCCGGGTCCGCTCCCGCCGGGCCGGCTGCCGCCCGCGTCGGGTCGGCCGCGGACGTCGTGCACCTCGACCTGGCGCAGCGGATGACCGCGGCGCACCGCCTTGGCGGCCAGACCGAGGTCGTCGAGCAGCATCAGCGTGCGGCTGCTGACGGCGAGGGCGCGGCTGCCGGGGGGGCGGACCGACGCCCGTTCCACGACCCGGGTGCGCACCCCGCGTCGGACCAGCTCGGCGGCGAGCAGCAGACCGGTCGGGCCGGCGCCGACGATCAGGACTCCGGTCCGGTCCGCGGCACTCGGCATGCACCGAACGTAGCGATGTCACGGATGGTAGGCAACCGCTGACCGCTGACCGCTGACCGCTGACCGCTGACCGCTGACCGCTGACCGCTGACCGCTGACCGCGGCCCCGGCTCGTGCCCGTGCGAGACGGCAGCGGCGGGTCAGCGCTCTCGGATCACCGTCGCCACCGTGTATGGACGGCCGGCGGGGCCGCCCGCGCTGACCTCGTACACCGCCAGGGAACGGCCGCGGTGGACCGCGCGGGTCGTGAAGGTGACCGGATGGTTGCCGTCGCCGGGCCGCAGGAAGCTGATCCGGACCGACGTGGTGTGCGGCGGCCCGTCCGGATCCGCCAGCGCCACCGCGAGATCGGAACCGCACAGCAGCACACCGCCGTGCACGGTGTTGTGCGGGTTCTGCATCCCGGGACCGCTCGGCAGGACGAGCGCCGGCCCGCCCGCCTCGGCCCCCGCCGTCCCGGCTGCTGACATCGCCTCGGCCGCCGACATCGGCTCGGCTGCCGGTGGCGCCTGCTCGGGGATCGCTCCGGCCGTCGCCGGCGCCGACGCCGACGCCAGATCGAGTGTGTCGAACAGGGACGTGTGGTCCGCGGGGGGCAGGGGCGGGCGCATACCACCCGGCGGCAGGATGTCTGCCGGCACGTAGCGGCAGCGGCCGGTCGCCACGGCCACCACCCGGCCGTCGCCGTCGTACACGGTGGCGGCCGCGAGCCCGCCGACGGCGTCGCGGCCCAGCAGCGTGGCGTGCGCGGTCAGCTCCGGGCCGGCCCACGGCGGGGGGACGACGACCTCCAGCGAGAGCTGGGAGGTCACCGAATGCCGGTCGCCGAGGCGGGCCCGCAGGATCGTCGAGCCGATCGCGTCGTCGACCACGACGCCGAGCGAGCCGACCGTCGGGACGCCGCCGGGCCCGGCCAGCCACGGCCCGATCCGCATCCGCACCCGGGTGCCGTCGTCGCCGTGCACGGGGGGCAGCACCCGGAAGCGGGTCTCGGCGTACTCCCTGGCCCGGGCGCCGGGCGGCTCGGGCCGTTCCGTCGTCGTGGTCAAGCCTTCGGCCCGCCGGCGACGTAGATGATCTGGCCGGAGACGAAGCCGGCGCCCTCGCTGACGAAGAACGACACGGTGTGCGCGATGTCGTCGACCTCGCCGACGCGGCCGACCGGGATCACCCCGGAGGAGGCGGCGACGTACTCCTCCCAGGTCTTGCCCATGCGGGCGGCGGTGGCCCGGGTCATGTCACTGGCGATGAAGCCCGGCGCGATGCAGTTCGCGGTGACGCCGAACTTGCCGAGCTCGATCGCCGCCGTCTTCGTGAAGCCCTGCAGGCCGGCCTTGGCGGTGGAGTAGTTGAGCTGGCCGCGGTTACCCAGCGCCGATGTGCTCGACAGGTTGACGATGCGGCCCCAGCCGGCGTCGACCATGTGCTTCTGGACCGCGCGGGTCATCAGGAACGCGCCGCGCAGGTGCACGCCGATCACCGAGTCCCAGTCGGCCTCGCTCATCTTGAACAGCAGGTTGTCCCGGGTGATACCGGCGTTGTTGATCAGGACGGTCGGCGCGCCGAGCCCCTCGGTGACGGCCGCGACGGCCGCGGTGACCTGCTCGGGGTCGGCGACGTCGGCGCCGACGGCCAGGGCGCGACCGCCGGCCGCGGTGATCGCCTCGACGGTGCCCTTGGCGGCGGCCTCCTCCAGGTCGAGCACGGCGACCGCCAGGCCGTCGTGGGACAGCCGCTGAGCGATCGCGGCGCCGATGCCGCGGGCCGCTCCGGTGACGATCGCGACGCGGGTGGGGGTTTCGGACACGGGCGCACTCCTAGCAGTTGGGATCACGAGCAGGTGGGGTCACGAGCAGTTGGGGGTCACGAGCAGTTGGGGTTACGGCTGTTGCGGCCAGGGCAGAGCAGGTGGGTCACGTGGCAGGGCGGCGGTCGGCGGGCGGGCTCTGGCCGGTCGCGGCCGGTCGCGGCCGGTCGAGGTCCGGCGCTGAGGGCCCCAGAGGCACATTTGCGCTGACCTTCCGGCCAGTCAAGCGAATGGTCACCCTGGGCGGCCGGCGTGGCGCGGTGATCTGCGGCGCGCGCCGGATGAGGTATGAAGGAACTCGTTGTCGGGCGGGCCGGTACAGCCGGCGACGCGAATGTCGTCGTGAGGAAGCTGCGGACATGTCTGTTGCCGAGCCCGTCGGGGCGGCCCACGAGGAGCGCCCGGGGGCGGACCGGCGCGTGCGCCTGCCGAAGTCGGCCGAGCTCGTCGCCGGGCACCTGCGCCGGCAGATCGTCCGCGGGGAGCTCGCCGCCGGCGCGGCGCTGCCCTCCGAAAGCGCGCTCATGGCGCAGTTCCATGTGTCGCGCCCGACGCTGCGCGAAGCCTTCCGGGTGCTGGAGAGCGAATCGCTGATCACGGTGCGGATGGGGCCGGGCGGCGGGGTGCGGGTGCGCCCGCCGGACGTCGACGTCGCCGCCCGCTACGCCGGCCTGATCCTCCAGCACCAGGGCACCGCGCTCGCCGACGTGCTGCAGGTCCGCGAGGTCGCCGAGCCGCAGGCCGTCGCCCACCTCGCCCGCGCCGGCGGGCCGGGGGAGATCGCCCGGCTGCGGGCCGCGCTGGTCGAGCCGGCCGAACCCGCCGAGTCGCCGCTCGAGACGCTGCGTCGCCTCGAACGGTTCCACCCGCTGCTGATCGAGCTGACCGGCAACCAGACGCTGCGGGTCCTCATGGGCATGATCGAGCACATCGTCGAGCTCGCCGACCGGTCGCGGGTGCAGTCGGACGCCGGCTCGCCCGACCTGGCCACGGCGGTGGCGCGCAGCCGGGCCGCGCATGCCCGGGTCGTGGACCTCATCGAGGCCCGCGACGCCGAACGCGCCGAGCGGCTGTGGCGCCGCCACCTCGTCGCCGGCCGGGACTACCTGGAACGCGGCGACGGCACCACCGTGCTGGACATGTTCGGCTGACCCCCCGGCCGGACTCACCTCTCCGTGGATCCGGCGAGGACGTCCGGTGCGGCGGCCCCGGCCGGCTGCGAGGGGTCCGGCTGCGAGGGGGCCTGTGCGGTGATGCCGGCGAGCGCGGCGATGCGGTCGAGCTGGTGCTGCGGGTCGCGCAGGAGCAGCCGGTCGGTCGTGGCCCGCTTGAGGTACAGGTGGGCGGAGTGCTCCCAGGTGAAGCCGATGCCGCCGTGCACCTGGACGTTCTCACTGGCGGCGAGCAGGGCCGTCTCCGAGCAGGTCAGGCCGGCGATGCTGGCCACCTCGGGCAGCTCGGCGGGGGCCTCGTCGGCCGTCCACGTCGCGTACATCACCGCCGACGTGGCCGCCTCCACCTCCAGCAGCACGGTCGCCAGCTTGTGCTTGATCGCCTGGAAGGAGCCGATCGGTCGGCCGAACTGCTCGCGCTGCTTGGCGTAGTCCACCGCCGCGGCCAGGGCCGCCTCGGCGACGCCGAGCTGCTCGGCGGCGAGCAGGGTCACCGCCGCGTCGAGGGTCCGGGCCAGGCCCGGCGCCCCGGCGCCGTCGGCGCCGAGCAGAACCCCGGGTGTGGCGGTGAGGGTCACCCGGGTCACCCGGCGGGTCGGGTCGACGACGGGCAGCGCCTCGACCGACAGGCCCGCCGCGCCGGCGTCGACGAGGAACAGCGACGTCCCGGCGGTGGTCCCGGCGGTCCCGGCGGTGGCCGTGGCGGTGGTGGCGGTGACGACGAACAGCCCGGCGCTCTGCCCGTCGAGCACCCAGTCCTTGACGCCGGTCAGCGCCCAGCCGTCCCCGGCGCGCTCGGCCGTGGTCGTGGGGGTGGCGTCCCAGGCCCGGCCGGGTTCGCGGGCGGCGAGGGTGCCGGTGG
>NZ_JAMQQF010000443.1 GCF_023716945.1 Frankia sp. AiPs1
GGCGGCGGTGGGTCACGGTCGCTCGGCTGCCGGCGCGCTGGGCACCGCGCCGGCACCGGTGGTGCTCGGGGCCGCGCCGGTCCGGTCGGCGTACCAGGCGACCGTCGCCTCCAGCGCGGCGGCGAGATCCAGACCGGTCGCATCGGGGAACAGCGTCCGCATCGTCGCCGCGTCCGCCTGGGAGTCGCGGACGTCGCCGGTGCGGGGAGCGCCGTGGTGCACGCTCAGACGGCGCCCGACGATGCGCTCCAGCTCGCCGATGACGGTGAGCAGATCCGTGCGGGTGCCGAAGGCGATGTTGATCGGCCGCGGATGGCTCACCCGGCGGATCGCCGCGTCGCACAGCATGCCGGCGACACCCGTCACGTAGGTGAAGTCCCGGGTCTGGCGGCCGTCGCCGTGCACCGTCAGCGGCCGTCCCGCGAGCGCGGCGTCGATGAAGGTGGGAACGACGGCGGCGTAGGCGTGCCCCACCGACTGGTACGGGCCGAACACGTTGAACAGCCGGACGGCGAGCACGGGCAGGCCGAACCCGGCCTGGTAGGCCAGCGCGTACCCCTCCGCGGCGAGCTTGGAGGCCGCGTACGGGCTGCGTGGCAGGGTGGGAGCGTCCTCCGCGCGGGGCAGCGGCCCGGCCCCGCCGTAGACGGACGACGACGAGGCGACGATGACGTGCGTCTCGGCGCGCTGGGCGACGCCGAGCACCGTCAGGGTGCCCGTCGCGTTGACCGTGTGGGTGGCCATGGGGTCCAGCAGTGAGCGCTCCACCGACGGCCGGGCGGCCAGGTGCACGATGCTCCCCGCCCCCGTGCATGCCTCCTCGACCAGGGACCGGTCGGTGACGCTGCCGATCACCAGCTCCACGGGCAGGCCCGCGAGGTTCGACACCGCCCCGGTACTGAGATCGTCGATCACCACCACCTCGGTCCCGGCGGCGAGCAGCGCTCTGGTCAGGTGAGCACCGATAAAGCCGGCACCACCCGTCACGACTACCTTCACCGACATCACCCTTCGAGTTCAGAAGGATGCTGATAGTAGTAGAGCCGATCTGATCCGCCGGCCACCCCGCGCGGAGGCGGGCAAGAACATCACCCATCCGGCTACTGTGAGTGTCATGTTGAACTCATAGAGATGCGGGTCTACGGTCACCGCGTGCCCGACCACCCGCGCTCGCTGGTCATCGTGGGCGCCGGCGGCCACGGCCGGGAGTTGCTCGACGTGGTCGAGGCGGTCAACGCCGCCGACGGCCGAACCCGCTACGCCTTCCTCGGCTTCCTCGACGACGGGTCGGCGGACCCCGACCCCGTCGCTCGCCGCGGCGCGCCCCTGCTCGGCGGGCTGGACATGCTCGGCCGCCTCGACGCCGACTACCTGATCGGCTTCGGCGACGCCGCCGCCCGCCTGCGCGTCGACCGATACGCCAGCGTCCACGGCCGGCGCCCGGCGACCCTCGTCCACCCCCGCGCCAGCCTCGGCGGCGACGTCCGCCTCGGACCCGGCACCGTGGTCTGCGCGCTGGCCAGCATCACCACGAACGTCCGCACCGGCCGGCACGTGGTGGTCAACGTCGGCGCCAGCGTGGCCCACGACTGCCGCCTCGGCGACTACGTGACGCTCGCGCCGGGCGCGCGGATCTCCGGCGGGGTGGCCGTCGGTGCCCAGGCGTGGATCGGCGCCCAGGCGAACATCGTCGCCCGCCGCAGCGTCGGCGACCGCGCCGTCGTCGGTGCCGGCTCCGTCGTCACCGACGACATCCGCGCCGCCCAGGTCGTCGCGGGTGTGCCGGCCCGGCCGATCAACGCCGTCCCCGACCGGCCCCGGCTCCTCGGCGACCACCTTGGCCACCCGCCCGGCCAACGCGACGCCCCGGCATCGGGCTGAGGACGCCGCCAGCCCGGGCGGGTCCGCGGTTGCCGGCAGCACCGATTCGCCCGTTTCGGCCCGGCGGGTACCGCCGATGGCCCTAGGATCGGCTTGTGGAGCGTTGGTTCAACCTCGCGGGCTGTGACAACGTACGTGATCTCGGCGGGCTGCCCACCGTCGACGGAGCGGCCACCCGGCACGGCGTGTTCCTGCGCTCCGATTCGGTGCAGACGCTGACCGATGCCGACGTCCTCCTGCTACGCGAGACCTTCGGCCTGCGGACGATCATCGATCTGCGGGCCAGGGAGGAGGCAGCCCGGGAGGGCCGAGGTCCACTCGCCGAGCAGCCCATCGACTATCACAACCTGTCGTTTCTGCCCGGTGAGTGGGTGATGCCGGACGACCCGCGGTATCCCGCGATCGTCCGGGACCTCGACTCGGTCGACCGCATCGAGCACTACCTGGACTACCTGCGGCTGGCCGGTCCCGCCGTGGCACAGGCGCTGCGGGTGCTGGCCCAGCCCACCGCGGGCCCCGCGCTGTTCCACTGCGCTGCCGGCAAGGACCGCACCGGCGTCCTCGCGGCCCTGCTGCTGAGCATCGCCGGGGTCGACCGGGACGCCATCGTCGCCGACTACGCGCAAACCAACGAACGGATCCACCTGGTCAACGCGCGCCTGGCGAAACGTCCCTCCTACAACCGGCCGACCGCCCCGCTCACGCCCGACCAGCTCTCCTGTCGTCCGGAGGTCATGCGCGGC
The DNA here is from genome assembly GCF_023716945.1 of Frankia sp. AiPs1. Lineage (GTDB taxonomy): Bacteria > Actinomycetota > Actinomycetes > Frankiales > Frankiaceae > Frankia. The sequence goes on from NZ_JAMQQF010000443.1 coordinate 2,625, forward strand.
TTCCTCGCCGGCGTCGACGCCGGCTGGGGCGGCCCGGCCGACTGGGCCCTGAAGGCGGGTCTCGCCGAGTCGGACCTGACCGCGCTGCGTCAGGTCCTGGTCGCCTAGACCACGCCGGCAGCGGAGGCGACCGGACTGCCGTGGCTGCACTGCCGTGGCCGAACTGCCGTGGCCGACCGGACCCCCGCCGACGCCCACCGCCGCTGACGGAAGATGCACACATGGTCCACCGGGTGTCCCTGCAAGCAGTCCTGGCCGCTCTGCTCGCGGTCACGCTGGTGGCGGGCTGCGGCATCCTGCGGCGAACCCACCGCGTGCCGGACGACCTGATCCCGGTGTTCCGCTCGGCCGCCACCGCATACGGCATCCTGACCCCCGCCCAGCTCGCCGCGCAGGCACGCGTCGAAAGCAGGTTCGACGCGCGGGCGGTGTCACCCGCCGGCGCCCGCGGCATCATGCAGTTCCTGCCCACCACCTGGGCGGATTTCGGGCTCGACGGCAACGAGGACGGCGTGGCGGATCCGCTGGACCCCCGCGACGCCATCCCCTCCGCCGCGTACTACGAATCGCGGCTCGCCGAGCAGGTCTCGCACCTGCCCGGTGACCGCGTCTCGCTGATCCTCGCCGCCTACAACGCCGGGCCGGACGCCGTGCGCCTCGCGGGCGGCATCCCCGACATCGGCGAGACCCGGGCGTACGTGACGAAGGTCCGGAGCTGGGCGAACACCTTCTCCGACCAGCTCTGACCAGACCGCCCGCCTCCTCAGCCCAGCCGGCAGCCTCAACCCACCCGCAGCCGCTCCCCCGGCACCACGACCTCGTCGCCGGGGACGAGCTGGCGCCCCCGGCGGGTCTCCACCTCTCCGTTGACCCGCACCATGCCGCCCGACAGCAGCCCCTTCACATCCGACCCGACGCCGACGATGTCGGCGAGCTTGAGAAACTGGCCCAGCCGGATCGCGTCACCCTGGATGCTCACCTCGCGCATGCCCTCAAGCATCGTCGGTCCCCGCAGCCGGTCGCGCGGGGCCTCCCCTGGTGCACTCCGCCCCGTCGGGCCCGCCCGGTCCGCCGGCCTTGGGCCGGACACGCCGCACAGCGGGCTGCTCGCGGCCGACGCCCCGCACAGGCACTATCGGGCGTGGCCGGCGCGAGGTGGGAACACACCCGCTCACGCGCGTCACAGGCCCGTCCGGACCATCCGTTCGGGAACGACAATCCACATCCCGAGCGGAGGGCTGAGGCATGCTGGCGGACGTGGCAGGTATCCCCTCGGACCCGTCGGACGGGACGGGCAGGCGCGGCAGCGGATCCCCGCGACCAGCGAAAACGCCCGGTAGCGGCTTGCCGGCGCCGCGCGCCGCGCGCTCGCCTTCCGCCCCGGACAGCCCAGGTGACGCGGCCGAGAGCCGCCTTGACTCGGACGATTCACCCGCCCCGTCGAACGAGCCACGTGCCCCGTCGGACGGCCCCTTCGTCTCGGCGGGCGACGGGGACGGCGACCCCACGCCGGCGGAGGCCGATCGGGCGGCGGCGCGGCGGCGCATCGCCGCACGCGGGCGGGCCAGACGCGGTGTGCGCACCCCGGCCCTCGGCACGGCGGCCCCCGGCGAGCTGCCCGCCCTCGACGACTACCCGGACCAGCGCATCCCCCCGTTGGACAGCCAGCGAACAGCGGCCCGGACCGGCGACGGGTCGGGACCGGCGACCGTCGGCGGCACGAGCGAGGATGTGGTCCGACGGGTCGAACGCTCCAGCGGGATGCTCGCCTCCCGGGCCGCGGCGCGGATGAGCGAGGTCCTGCCCTGGTTCCCGGCCATGTCGGCGAGCCATCGGGCCGGGATCCAACTCGTGGTGCAGGCCGGCATTTCTTCGTTCGTCGAGTGGTGCCGGCGGCCCGAACATGCCCGGGAGCTGTCGGAGGACGTCTTCCGGGTCGCCCCGCGCGAGCTCGTGCGGGCGGTGACCTTCCGCCGCCTGGTCGATCTGGTTCGGGTCGCGGTGGAGGCGATCGAGGCCGAGGTGCCGAACCTGGCCGGTCCGGAGGACGAGCTGCGGCTGCTCGCCGACGTCCTGCGCTACTCCCGCGACATCGCCTTCGCCGGGGCGGTCGTCTACGCCCGCGCCGCCGAGGAGCGCGGCGCCTGGGACGCCCGCTTGGAGGCACTGGTCGTCGATCACGTGGTGCGCGGCGAGGTCGACCGGGCGCTGCCGTCGCGGGCGGCGGCGGTGGGCTGGCGCAACCCGCCGGCCGTGACCGTCATCGTCGGCGGGGCCGAGGGCAACGCGCCGGAGGCGGTGATCGACGAGGTGCACCGGCTGGCCCGCACGGCCCAGCTTGAGGTGCTCGCCGGGGTCCATGACAACCGGCTGGTGATGGTGGTTGGCGGCCGGTTCGCCACCGCCGACGACCCCGGCCGACCCGACGGGGTGGCGACCGCCGCCTCGGCCGGGGACGGCGCGAC
>NZ_JAMQQF010000444.1 GCF_023716945.1 Frankia sp. AiPs1
TGCCTCGCCAGCCGCCGCCGAGGCTGCCCCGCGGTCGGCGCGGTCTGCGCCGCTGACAAGCCGGCGCGCCGCCCGCGGCGGAAGTCGAGCCGAGTCGGAACATCGCCGGCGGCGCGCCTGTTGGCTCGGATATGACCTCCGCCACGTTCGCGATCACCTGGGATTACCGCTGCCCGTTCGCGCGCAACGCGCACGAACACGTGCTCACCGGTCTCGCGGCCGGTGCCGACTGGAATGTCAATTTTGTCCCCTTCTCGCTGGGGCAGGCGCATGTCGAGGAGGGCCAGCCCAGCGTCTGGGAGAAGCCCGAGCAGGATTCCGGCATTCTCGCCCTGCAGGCCGGCGTCGTGATCCGGGATGAATACCCCGATCTGTTCTCGGCGGCTCATCGCGCGTTGTTCGCGGCGCGCCACGACGAGGGCCGTCATCTCGAGGACCGCGCAGTCATCCGGGAGACGCTCACCGCGGTCGGGCTGCCCGCCGACGAGGTGCTCGCCCGGGTCGACGACGGCGCCCTGGCCCGGGTCCAGGCCGAGCACGAGAGCTACGTCGCCTCCCACTCCGTCTGGGGCGTGCCCACCTTCATCGCCGAGGACCAGGCGGTCTTCGTGCGGCTGATGAACCGGGCTCCGCTCGGTGCCGAGGCGGCGCCGTCCATCCGGGCGGTGGAGCGCGTCGTCGACCAGCTCACCGGCTGGCCGGAGCTCAACGAGTTCAAGCACACCTCCATCGCCCGCTGAGCGCATCCCTGAGCCGAGCCCATCCCCGAGCCGAGCGCATCCCCGAGCCGAGCGCATCCCCAGGCTGAGCCCGTCGACGAGCTGAACCCATTTCCGAGCCGGTGCCGGGCCGGGACGGTCACAGTCGCCCGCGGGGCGTCTCGGCCGGCCGGCCGCGGGGTTCAGACGTCGAGACCGTACCCGCGGGCGATCTCCGCGAGGCCGGCGACGCCACCCTCGCCGAGCGCCCGGAAATGCCAGCCGCCGCCATCGCGGTGCAGCTCACCGAACAGCATCGAGGTGTCCCGCGCGGCGGTGCTCGACAGGTCGTAACGCACCAGCTCATCGCCGGTGTCGGTGTTGACGACCCGGATGTACGCGCCGTGTACGTCACCAAAACTCTGGTGCCGGTAGTCGGCGTTGTGGATGCTTACCGGGAACACGATGCGGGTGATCGCGCTGGACAACAGGTCGAGCCGCACGTCGATCTGCTCGTCGTCGCCCGCACCCTCGCCGGTGAGGTTGTCGCCGCGGTGCACGATCTCCCCGCGCGGGCTGCTCAGATTGTTGTAGTAGACGAAATAGCTCAGGCCGGGCGCCCGATCGTTCTCCTGGAGGGCGATCGCACTCGCGTCGAGGTCGAACTCCTCCGCCCCTGGACGGTTGGGATCCCAGCCGAGGCCGACCGTGATGTGTGTGAGGGTCTCGGTGGCTTCGGCAAGAGCGACGCTGCCGCCCTTGGCGAGATCAATGCCCACTGTTCTCCGTTCCCGCGGCTTTCGCCGATCGCACCGGCCGGACCGGCGGACGGTCCGATCCACGTGATCAGCCAAGCACAGACGGACGCCGCCGGGGAGCGCATCCGGCGAGACGTCGCCGTCGTCGGGGGACGGCCGCCCGCGCTCGTGCGCCAACCGCCGCCGACCGGGCCGGCATGGGCCGTCGGCAGCCGCCGGCAGCGTGGACTTTCTGTCACCAGATGATGGATTTTAGCCTCCCGCCCAACGTTCCGGCCGCCTCCACTCACCCTCCGACGGCGGGCGGTTTCACTGTGCGTCGGGCGCCTGTCGTCCGGCACCCGCGGGCCGGCGTCGCGGGCGCGGCAAGGCTCGGATTGGCTAACGTCGGCAGACGTGGATCACCTACCACTGCTCGTCGGCTCCGGCGACATCGCCCGCGCCCTGGGCCTCACCCGTCAGGCCATCGATCACCGACTGCGGGTCGATCCGGCCGCACCGAGCCCCGCTGCGGTCGTCAACCGCACCGCGACCTGGGGTGGTACTCGGATCTGGTGGCGGGAGGAGATCGACCGATGGCTGCGCCTCGAACCCGAACACTGGGAAGTGCACTGAAGGAAAGAACCCTCGTCGCCGGTTGACGGTAAGCAGAGAAGGCGCGAGGGCGGCCCCGGGCGGTGGGCGGTACGCGGAGCGGCACCACCCGGGTGATGGCGTGTTGAGGCGTCATTGATACTTCGGTGTCGCGGGCATCGCCAGCTGAGCGGTTGGCTGCTAGCGTTTGGTGACACCGTCCGTCGGATGGCGGTGGGCCCGGGGGCGCGGTGATGGTAATCGAGTGTGCGAGATGAAGAGCTACTTCTTCGTCTCCTATGCCGGCAAAGAGGACCGTCGCTGGGTCCAGCGCTTTCACGCCGATCTGGAGTATGAGCTCGGCCTGCTCGTCGGGACCGCGGTCGGCGGAATCCTCGACACCAGGCCGCGGCCCGGCATGGATCCGGACCTCGCCCTCGCCGCGGGAGCCGGCCGTATCCGCTCGATGGTCGCGCTCTGCTCCGACCCGTTTTTCAAGGACGGTTGGTGCGGGCGCGAATGGGAGGTCTTCGGCGCCCGCGTCGAAAACTTCAGCAAGGCCGGCGCGACCAGGCTGGAGGACGGTTTCCTGCGGGTGTTGTGGCGGCCGACCCGCGACCCGGTGCCGCCGGCGGCGCGCGCCGCCCTCGCCGACGCGAAGCTAGGGCTGCCCGAGGTCTACGGCCAGCACGGGTTGCTGTGGCTCATGCGCAACATGCGGCGTGGGCCCAGTGGCTACTACGCGTTCGTCCGGCTGTTCGCGGCCCGGGTCATCGCCGCCGAGCAGATCGATCTCGACCCCCTGCCCCCGTTCGCGATCCGCGCCGCCGGCCCCGCCTTCGGCTCCCATGGCCTCGACGGCACCGGGCAGGTACCGAGCGGCGCTTACGCGGACCTCGACGGCCGGCCGTCCGCCGGCGGGCTGGTCTGGCGGCAGGGGCCGGGATCACCCGCTTCTGATCCGCCCGCTTCTGATCCGCCCGCTTCGGGTCTGCCCGCCGCGGATCCGCCCGCTTCGGATCACAGCCGCGGGGACCGCGGCGCCGGGGTGTTCGTGCCGGCGCCGGTGGATTCACCGCGGGCGGCCCCGCGGCGGGTCGCCGTCAGCTACGTCGGCGCCGACCAGCAGTGGGCCGACTGGCTCGAACATCTCCTGCGCCGCAGCCGCCACGAGGTCCGACAGGTGCGGTGGGCGCAGAATCGCGGCGAGCGACTCGCCGAGACCGTGGACCGCATCGCCTCGTGGGAGCCGGAGATCACGATCGTGCTGCTGTCACGGCACTTTCGTGCGCCACGGCCAGAGCACCCCGGCACCACCGAGACCGAGGCCTGGGAGCGTCTCGGCGAGGAGGGTCCGCTGGCCCGCCGCGTCGTGCGCACCACGATCGACCCCCAGCCGTTGCCCGAGCCGTTGCGTGCCCTGCGGACACTGGACCTCAGCGGTCTGGAACCGGCGGTGGTCAACGAGCTTCTGATGGAGGTGCAGGCCGGGGGCGGCTGGTGAGCCTCGTGCCCGCCTTCGGTCGCCCGGGCCGCCTGCCCGGGCAGTCCCCGCCCGTGTGGCGCAGCCGCCGGGAGAACGAACTGTTCGCCGGCCGGGACGACGAGTTGGAGCACATCTGGGACGGCCTGTGCCGGCACGGCCATCTCGTCCTCGTTCCCGAGGGAGACCTGTCCGACATCGGGAAGACGGAGCTCGCCGGGGAGTACCAGCACCGTTACAAGCTGCGCTACGACGTCGCCTGGTGGGTGGACTGCGCCCGGGGCGCCGACATCGCCGCCCAGCTCGACGAGCTCGCCGACCAGGCCCGTGCGCGGCTGGCCGACTGCGCCGCGGACGCCGCGCCGGTGCCCGGCGAGGGCTGGCTGCTCGTCTTCGCGGGGCTGAGCAGTCCCGAGGAGGCCGAGCCGTACCTGCCCGGCCGCGGCGCGCACTGCCTCATCGTCGCAGACCGTACGGTGGCCTCCTGGCGGGAGCGGACGGTGGTCATCGGGCCGCTGCGTCGGCGCGAGTCGGTCATGCTGCTCACCAGCGCCGCTCCCATGGTCGATCCGGCCACCGCCGGCCGGCTCGGCGAGCTACTCGGCCACCGGCCCGGGCTGCTGGCCGAGCTCGCCGGCTACCTGATCCGGGAGACGGCGGTGACCCCGGAGTTCTGCCAGCGTCTGCTCGAGATGGCGGCGCCCCGATCGACTCTGCCCGCCACCGAGCCACCGCCGCGCACTCCACCAGGCGGCGCCGAATCAAGTGGTGCCGAAACAAACGGTGCCGAGCTGGCCGGCGGTGCCGAGCCGGCCGGTAGGGGAGCAGCGGCCGGTAGGGAGGCAGCGGCTGGCGGGGGAGAGCCGGCGGAGGCTGACGGTACCGTCGGCCGCCCCGATGGCACCGGTTCCGCGGGACCGGGACCCAGCCGCGGTCGCCTCGGCCGCGGCGTCGTCGACGGCGGCACCGGTGCAATTCATGACGCCGGTGCCGGTCATGACTCTGGTGCCGCTGATGGCTCCGGTGCCGCCGGTCAGCGGGGTGCCGCGGACAGTCCGGGTGCCGCGGACAGCACTTCGGCAGCCCGCGGTGACGGTCCTGCTCACGGTGACGGTCCTGCTCACAGTCACGGTCACGGCCCCGGTCGCGGGGACGATCCCTCCGTTGCGCAGTCGGCGGCCGCCCGGGAGGTCGACGCGCTGGTGGCCGCGCTGATGCGGGTGGAGTACATCGCCGACCCCGCCGGGTTCGAGCACTGGCTGGACGAGCTGACCCGCCTGCTCGGGCGCGCCGTCGCGCCGACCTCGCCGTGGCTCGCCGTCCGGCTGACCACCATGGTCACCGAGGCAGTCCGCGAGCCGGGTCGCGGGATGCTCGACGCACTGGTCCAGTCGCTGGAACTGGCCGCCCCCCGGGACGACCGGGCGGTCCCGGTCGTCCGCCGACTCGTCACCGAGCTGGCCGTCCGGCGTCCCGGCGGGGCCGAGCCGGCCGCCGAGCCCGGGGGCCGGGCACCCGCCCACCAGTTCGTCTCCTGGCCGCTGGGCGACGGGGCCGCCCCGTCCGCGC
>NZ_JAMQQF010000445.1 GCF_023716945.1 Frankia sp. AiPs1
GGCCCGACCGGCTACGCCGGCTGATGGGCGACGTCCGCGCCGTCGCCGCCGTGGCCGGCGGCCCCACCGCGCTGCGCTTCGGTGCCGCGATCGTCCGCCACGCCCCGGCCGTCCTGCGCACCGGCACCCTCGACGCCGCCGACCGGGCCATGGCCCGGGGCGGCCACACCTACCGCCCGCTGCCGGGCGTCCAGGTCACCCTGCCCGGCGGGGCGTTCGGGGGCGCCCGGGAGATGTACTGCCGCGGGGTCTACCACGCACTGCCCGGATTCGCGCCGGCAGCCGGGGAGGTCGTCGTCGATCTGGGGGCGAACCAGGGCCTGTTCTCCGTGCTGGCGGCTCGGGCCGGGGCCGACGTCATCGCCGTCGAGGCGCAGCGCGGCTTCGCCGCCGAGTTCGCCAACCATGCCGCCGCCAACGGCGTCTCCCATCGCATCCAACTCCTGCATGCCCTGGTCGGACCGTCGAGCGGGGTGTTCGCCGACCCGCGGGCACGGCACGGCGCCACCCACTGGGACGGCGACGTCGAGGGGTTGACGATGGCCCAGGTGCTCGAGTCCGGCGGCGTCGACGAGGTCGACCTGCTCAAACTCGACATCGAGGGCTCCGAGTTCGCCCTGTTCGACGAGCCGGGCTGGCTGGACGCGGTCGGCCGGCTCGTGATGGAGGTGCACCCCGGCTTCGGCGATCCGGCCACCCTCGTCGCGCGGCTGCGCCAGCACGGGTTCGAGGTGACCCTCCTCGGCAACGACCTTCGTCGCGTTCAGGATCTTGCCCGGGCCTCGTCGGGATACCTCTACGCCCGCCGCGACGGACGGTCGACGGGCGCCGCGGCCACGGGCCCGCCCGCCGCGGTGCCTGCGGGGGTATCCGGATGAACCGGGCGAGCGGCCCGGTCCTCGTCGACTGCGCGGGAGCGCAGATGGGCGGCGCGTTGCGGTTCCTGACCGAGCTCGACGGGTTCCTCGCACCGCGGCCCGGCGCCGGCGTCCGCCTGATCGGCCGCGGCCGGCGAGTCGCGCCGAGCTGGCTGGCCCGCCGTGAACGCCCCGGCCGCTACCGGCGCACCGTCGCCCTGAACAACGTCGGGTACCTCGCCACCCGCAGCGAACGCTGGGTGCTGCTGCGCAACGCCCTGCACTTCCTCACCCCGGCCGAGGTCCGGGCGCTCCCCGGCGGGCTGCCCGCCGACATCGCCCGGGCCGTCCCCGTCGTGCGGCTGCTCGCCCGCCGCGCCGACGTCGTAGTCGTGCCGGCGTCGTCGATGGCCGATCGGGTCCTCACCGCTCTGCCGGGCCTCGCCGACCGTCTGGTCGTCCGGCCGCACCCGCTGTCCCCGCCACCGGCGAGGCCCGGCGAACGCATCCGCGGGGCGATCCTGTGCCCGGTGCTGTTCGCCTCGTTCAAGCCGATGGGCCGGCTGCTGCGCCTGGCCGACACCGCCGCCGCGATGGTCACCGAGCAGACCGGCGAGCCGCTGTCGATCGTGGTCACGGCGACCGGCGCGGAGGCCCGGGAGCAGGGTCTCGCCGACTGCCCGTCGCTGCGCTTCGTCGGCCGGCTCACCCCCACCGCCCTGCGCGGCCACCAACGGCGGGCCGGCGCCCTGCTGTACCCGACGACGGCGGAGTCCTTCGGCTACCCCCTCGCCGAGGCCCGCCTGGCCGGCGTGCCCGTGATCGCCCGCGGCACCGGGCACAACGCGGAGGTGGCCGGTCCGGTGCTCGTGCCGTACCGGGACGAGTCCGCCGACGACCTCGCGACGGCGATGCACGCCACGCTCACGCTGACCCCGCCGCCCGAGCCCACCAACCCGTTCGATCCCGTGGACTACTTCACCTGGCTGCTCGATGCGCAGGTCCCGGCGCTGTGACCGCCCGAAGCCAGCCGCCCGTCGCCGCCTCCCACCGGCCGGTCCCGTCCTCCGGCGACCGCGCCGGCTGGCCCGTCCCCTATGACGCTGCACGACATGGCCTGCCCGGCGGGCACGACGCGGTCCGCGGGCACGACGCGGTCGGCCCGGTCCCCGCACCGGGGTCCGTTCCGGTGACCGCGATCATCCTCGCTCGCGACGAGGCGGCGAACATCGTCCGGGCGGTCGGCTCCGTCGGCTGGTGCGAGCAGGTCGTCGTCATCGACTCCGGCTCGACCGACGGCACGGTCGAGCTCGCGCGCCGCAGCGGCGCCGCGATCTGGCACATCCCCTGGCGGGGCTACGCCGGCCAGCGTCAGCAGGCCATGACGTCCCCGGACGTCAACCACGACTGGGTGTTCTTCCTCGACAGCGACGAATGGGTCTCGACCGCACTCGCCACCGAGATCGCCGGGCGGCTGGGTACGGAGGAGTGCGTCGCCTACAGCCAGCGGCGCCGGTTCGTGTTCGACGGCCGGTGGATCGCACACAGCGGGTGGTACGCCAACAGTTGGCAGGCCCGTCTGCTCGACCGGCGGGCCGCCTCCTTCGACGACAGCGTCAACTACGGCGAGCGGGCCATCGTGGCCGGTCCGGTCGCGCGCCTGGCCGCCGACCTGATCGACGAGGACCGCAAGGGCCTCGTCGCCTGGCTGCACAAGCACGTGCGCTACGCCGAGCTGGAGGCGCAGCGCCGCGCGGCCCAGCCGACCCTGCGCGAGCGCATCTCCCGCATCTCCCGCGTCCGCCGCGAGATCCGTCGTCCCGGCCGCTCGACCCGCCCGCTGAGCCGCACCGTCGCCAAGGACGTCGTCTTCCCGCTCGTCCCGGCGAAGCCGGCGGCCCTGTTCTGCTACATGTACCTGCTGCGGGCCGGCTGGCGTGACGGCCGGCAGGGGCTGCTGTTCTGCCTCTACTACGCCTGGTACGAACTCACCATCGGCGCATTCATCCGCGCCGGCCGCGACGCTCGCACCGGCTCCCCCGGCGACACCGCTGAGCCCGGCGGAGACGGCGGAGATGGCGGGGACGGCGCAGCCGCCGGAACCACGCCGGGTGCCAGGCGGGCAGCACCGATCCCCACGCAGCGCCCCATCCCCGCCTTCCCGACCACACCGACCACACCCGCCACACCGACCACACCCGCCGGCCCGACCGGCGCGTCCCGGCATGCCGCGGACGGCCCATCCGCGCGCCGAATCGGACCACCCGGCGCCGCGAGAGGATCGGACGGCGCATGAGCCCATCGGCGGATCTCGGTCGCTACCTGCGCACCGTCGCACGCCTGCGACCACGTCAGGTCGCCGCCCGCGCGCGGCTGCGCGGACAGCGCTCCGTGCTGCGCCGCCATCCCCACCTGGCCGCGGCGATGCTGCGCGGCCGCCCGTCGGCGGGGCAGTGGCCGGCCGGGTTCGTCCCGGTGGACGAGACGTGCCCACCCTCGGGTCCGATCGTCGACGAGCTCGCCCGCGGCCGGCTGACCCTGCTCGGCCATGCCCGCCCGCTCGGGCGCCCCAGCCCGCCGAGCCACACCGGCCCGCTCGACACCACCCGCCCGCTCGACACCACCCGCCCGCTCGGCCCCACCCGCCCGCTCGGCCCCATCGGCACGCTCGGCCCCATCGGCACGCTCGGCCCCGTCCGCGACGTGGACGACAATCCGGCGGGTTGGGACTGGGAGCAGACCGACGCCCCGCTGCTGTGGCGCTACCACCTGCACTACTGGGACTGGGCGTGGGTGCTGGCGCCCGGCGGCGATCGGGAGCGCGCCCTGTTCGCACGGCTCTACCTCGGCTGGCGTGCCGCGGTCCCCGTCGGCCATCCCGTGGCCTGGTCGCCCTACGTCGCCTCGCTGCGGGCCTGGACGCTGTGCGCGCTCGGCCCGACGCTGGCCCGAGACACCCCCGCACGGGACGTGCTGCGCGCCGATCTGGGCGTCCACCGATCGTTCCTGCGGACCCACCTGGAGACCGACGTCGGCGGCAACCACCTGCTGAAGAACCACAAGGCGCTGATCGCGCTGGCGGTGGCCGACGACGACCCGCGCGGGCTGCACCGTTGGGTCGGCCAGCTCGTGCGCGAGACCCACCGGCAGGTGCTCGCCGACGGAGGCCACTACGAGCGGTCGCCTTCCTACCACTGCCAGGTCCTCGCCGACCTCGACGACGTCGCCGGGTTGCTCACCGCGGGCGGGTGGGCCGTGCCGGCCGAGCTGTTCGAGGCCATCACCCGGATGCGGGGCTGGCTCGGCGCGGTGCTCGGTCCGGACGGCACGGTGCCGCTTCTCAACGACGGGTTCCCGGTGCGTCCCGACCTGCTTCGCCGGCTGCTGCCCTCGGTACCGGCGCAGCCGCCCCCGCCCGGCCCCGAGGCGCGCCTGCCCACGCGCACCACCGATGCCAGCAGCCCCACCCCCACCACCAACCCCACCGATGCCGCCAGCGCCGCCACCGACCCCACCGATGCCGCCGGCGCCGCCAGCGACCCCACCGATGCCGCCGTCGACGGCAGCGCCACTCGTCCCAGCGGCGCCGCCAGCCCCGCCCGTGCTCGCAGCCGGCCCGGCGTCCCGGCCGCCGCAGGCGCGGGGGAACCGGGCCGGGCCGGCGGCCTGCTGCTGGCGGACAGTGGACTGGCGGCGCTCACCGCCGGTGGCTGGCATCTGCTCGCGGACATCGGCCTGCCCTGCCCCGACGACCTGCCGGCGCACGCCCACGCGGACACCCTCGGCTTCCTGCTGTGGCTGGACGGCCGCCCGCTGCTCGTCGACGTGGGCACCTCGACCTACGCGCCCGGGCAGCGCCGGGACGCCGAGCGCGGCTCCGCCGCTCACAGCACCGTCACCATCGACGGCGTCGACTCGACCGAGGTCTGGGGGGCGTTCCGCGCCGGCCGCCGCGCCCGGCCCACCCTGGTCACCATGCGCCACCGCGACGGGGTGGCGACCCTGACCGCCGGGCACGACGGCTACCGCCACCTGCCCGGCCGGCCCGTCCACCGGCGCACCTGGCGGCTCGACGCGGAGGGCCTCACCGTCACCGATCGAATCAGCGGCGGCGGACGACACCAGCTCGCCGTGCTGTTCCACTTCGCGCCCGGGGTGACGCTGGCCGCCGCCCGCCGGCCCGGCCTCGGCGGCACCGCGGAGC
>NZ_JAMQQF010000446.1 GCF_023716945.1 Frankia sp. AiPs1
CGGCCGGGTCGACCGGGTCGGCGGTGAACTCGCGCACGGTGCGCCGTTCGCTCAGGGCCGCTCGCCGTGCCTCCAGCGAACCGAGCCGGAACATGTCCTCGCCGCTGGGCCGCAGCAGCGAGCGCGCCCCCGTCCCGTCGTCGGGCCGGCGGCCGTACCCGCGCACGACCGCCACCGGGGTGGCGCCGAGCTTGCCCTTGACCAGATCGGCCGCGGCCGCGAGTTCGTCTGCCTCGGCGACCTCGGTCATGCCCAGCTCGTTGCCGTAGCCGTCGATGTCGCCGATGTGGCTGCGCAGCGCGGCCATGCCGGCGACGCCGATGGCCATGTCGGTCAGGCCGCGCCGCCACGGCCGGCCGGCGGTGTCGGTGATGACGACCGCCACGTCCACGCCGAGCAGCGCGGCGACGCCGGCCCGCAGCCGGGCGGCGCTGGCGTCCGGATCGGCGGGAAGCAGGGCGAGGGAGTCCTTGGCGATGTTCGACGCGTCGACCCCGGCACTGGCCAGGACGAAGCCGTGATGCGTCTCGACGATCCGGGTCGGCCCGCGCCGGGCCACCTCGCGGACCGACTCGCCGTCGATCGCGGCCTGCCGGGCGGCCTCCCGATCACCGGCGACGGTGATCAGTCGTCCCTCGGCCTTGGACACGATCTTCGAGGTGACGACGAGGACGTCGCCGTCGGCGAGCGGCCGGCCCGCCGCGGCCGCCGCCGCGGTCACGACGGCGGCGAGATCGTCACCCGGCCGGATCTCTCCGATGCCGGTCAGCCCGAACACCGTCAGCGTCCCGCTGGGCGGCTGCTGCTCAGACACCGGCGACCTCCAGCGCCGACCGGACGATGGCCACCGTCGCCGCCAGGTCGGTCATCAGCAGGGGCCGGGCGAGCACGGTCGCCCCGGGCACGACCGCGCCGGCATCGACCGTGTCGACCAGCCAGCCGTCGAGCAGCCCCGCCGGCGCTGCGGCCAGCCCTTCCGCCGTCCCGGCCGGGGCCTCCGCCGGCCCGGCACCGGCCTGCGCGGGCGTCGCCGCCGCGCGCCCGCGGCCGCCGTAGTGCACCCCGACGGCCTGCGCGGACGTCTCCACCCCGATGGCGGTCAGGCAGGCGTCGGCCATCCCGCGCACCGCCGCCCCACCGATGATCGGCGAAACCCCGACGACCGGCGCCGCGGTCTCCCGCACGGCGTCCCGGATGCCCGGCACGGCGAGGATCGTGCCGATCGAGACGACCGGGTTCGAGGGCGGGAGCAACACGACGTCGGCCTCACCGAGGGCGTCGAGCACTCCCGGCGCCGGCTTCGCGGTCTCGGCCCGCAGCGGCACGATCGCCTGGGCCGGCACGGCGGCGCGCAGCCGCAGCCACCATTCCTGGAAGTGCACGGCCCGCTGGCCGTCCTCGTCGGCGATGACGACGTGGGTTTCCACCCGGTCGTCCGTCATCGGCAGCAGCCGCACTCCGGGCTGCCAGCGTTCGCACAGCGCCCGCATCACGTCGGACAGGGGGTAGCCGGCGTCGAGCATCTCGGTGCGCACCAGGTGGGTGGCGAGGTCGCGGTCGCCGAGCCCGAACCAGGCCGGTCCGACCCCGTAGGCGGCGAGCTCCTCGGCCACGACGAACGACTCGTCCTCGCGACCCCACCCTCGTTCGGCGGAGATCCCGCCGCCCAGGGTGTACATCACCGTGTCGAGGTCGGGGCAGATGCGCAGGCCGTGCAGGGTGATGTCGTCACCGGTGTTGCCGATCACCGTCACGTCGGCGTCGGGCAGTGCCGCGAGCACGCCGCGCAGGAACCGGGCGCCGCCGATCCCGCCGGCCAGGGCTGTCACTCTCACATCAAGCGATCCTGGCACCGCCGCCCGCCGGGTGGGTCACCGGCCGCTCCCGTGACCCGACGGAGCCGGTCGGAGAAGGGTCGGGCGCCGCTGCGGCGGCCCCGCCGGTCGGGGACGTCAGCCGAGCCGGGGGCGGGCGAACAGCGGCGCGACCCAGCCGTTGAACTCCGGCCGGGCGGGCAGCGTGGTGTCCCGGCAGAACGAGGCCAGCAGGAAGTGCACGAGATGGCTGGTCGGCCGGCTGGGCGCCGGGTTGGCCAGGCCGCCCTCGATCGTGGCGACGACTGCGTCCGCGGCCAACGCCCGGTCGGCCTCGGGCACGTGGTCGAACACCGCGGCCAGGGCGAGGCCGTGCAGCCACGCGTGCAGCCGCTCGTGGTATTCCATCACCGGCTCGGCGTGCGGGGCGCGTTCGGCGACGCACGGATGCAGCGTGCGCCGGCGTTCCACCGAGTCGAGGGCGAGGAAGAGCCTGTCCGCCGGGTCTGCGGGCAGGCCCGCGATCCGTTCCACCTCGACGTCGAGCAGGCGGTTGAGTACGGCCGCGAACGCATGGTCCTTCGACCGGAAATACCAGTAGACGGATCCGGGCTCGATCCCGGCGGACCGGGCGATCTCCGCGATGGACGTCCCGGCGAAACCACGGGCCAGGAACTGTTCCTCGGCGACGGCGAGCAACGCGTCGATCCGTTCCTCGCGGGGAACCTCCTGGCGGTTTCGTGGCACCTGATCAGCGTAGCGGCCCCGCCGTCGAGGGAGGAGTGATTCAGATGGGAGCACACGTCGCCTGCGTGCAGTACCCAGCCGATGTCAGGCGTAAACGCCGACACTCGGTGTGTGTCTCACATCACACGGGTGGGCGTGTCGACACTCCGCTGTCGCTCATCCGGATGGTGTTTGGGCAGGTCAGGGCGCCTTGCCGTGGAGGGAGTTCGCGGGTAATCGGGCGGTCGGCCGGGGATGACCGGATCGTCATCCCGCCACAAGCGCCAGGGCGCCGGCCGGGATGTGTCGTCCCTCACCCGGTTTCTCTTGATTCCGGTTAGAGAGAGCTGTGAGAGTGAACCTGAGCTCTCCACGTCGCTGGAAGGACCGTCATGTCCGACATCAGGACCACCAAGAGCCTCGAAGCCCTGTCCGCCTCTCTCAACCGCGCGCTCGCGGGGGCGCGTGCCCCCCAGGTCGTCGCCGCCCGCCGGGCGTTGATGCGGCGATCCGCGGCGATGGCCGCCGAGTCCCCCACCCACGGCGGCGCCGACCAACCGCATCGCCGCGCCCAGGCCGAGACCGACGTCCTCGCCGCCCGCAGCCGAACCAACATGCTGATCGGCACGCTCGACCGGTTGCGCCAGCCCGGCACCGGATGGCGGGCCGCCGGCCGCGCCACTCCCTGATCCGGACGGGCGTTGATCCGCGCGGGCGTTGATCCGCGCGGGCGCCCGGGCCGCCGGCGTCCCGGTCCGTCCCCGGGTCCGCGCCCGACCCCCGGCGATCCATCACCGAGATGCCCCTGGTTCCGGCCCCTCTGTGGTGTCGTCGCCACTGTTGTTGTCCGCAACCCCGTTGTTGTCCGCAACCCCGTGCCCCTTCGACACCGGTGACGGGCCGGGCCCGTCGACCCGCCGGGCGGCGGCTCATCCGGCGCCCCCGGAGAACCTGAGGAAACTATGACCAGTACGGCGGCGACACCCGACGGCGTGGGCGGCCAGGCGGCCGAGCCCGGTCACGACCCGGGCCTGCCCCAGCCGTCGCCGGGCGCCGACGCCGTGCCGTCAGCGTCGGCGATGCGCCGGGCGCTGCGCCGGGCCCGTGACGGTGCCACCCTTGACGCAGTCGAGGCGGCGGTGCTGCTGGCCGCCCGCGGCGAGGACCTCGCCGATCTGTGCGCGTCGGCGGGCCGGGTGCGCGACGCGGGCCTGGCCACCCTCGGCCGCCCGGGCGTCGTCACCTACTCGCCGAAGGTGTTCATCCCGCTGACCCGGCTCTGCCGGGACCGCTGCCACTACTGCACGTTCGCCACCGTGCCCCACCGGCTGCCCGCGCCGTACCTCACCGTCGACGAGGTGCTCGACATCGCCCGGGCGGGCGCCGCGGCCGGCTGCGCCGAGGCGCTGTTCACCCTGGGCGACCGGCCGGAGGACCGCTGGCCCGCGGCCCGGGAGTGGCTCGACGCCCACGGCTACGACTCGACGCTGGGCTACCTGCGCGCCGTCGCGATCGCCGTGCTGGAGGAGACCGGCCTGCTCCCGCACCTGAACCCGGGCGTGCTGAGCTGGGCCGAGCTCGCCCGGCTCAAGCCCGTCGCCCCGTCGATGGGGATGATGCTGGAGACGACGGCGACGCGGCTGTGGTCGCAGGCGGGCGGCGCGCACTTCGGCTCGCCGGACAAGGAGCCGGCGGTCCGGCTGCGGGTGCTCACCGACGCCGGCCGGCTGTCGATCCCCTTCACCACCGGCCTGCTACTCGGCATCGGGGAGACGCGGGCCGAGCGCGCCGAGACGATCTTCGAGCTGCGCGGGCAGGCCCGCCGGTACGGCTCCATCCAGGAGGTGATCGTCCAGAACTTCCGGGCCAAGGACGACACCGCGATGCGCTCCGCGCCCGACGTCGGCGCCGAGGAGCTGGCCGCGGCCGTCGCCGTGACCCGGCTCGTGCTCGGCCCGACGATGCGGGTGCAGGCCCCACCGAACCTCATCGACCCGGCCGAGTGCGCCCTGCTGCTGGCCGCCGGCATCGACGACTGGGGCGGCGTCTCACCCGTCACCCCGGATCATGTCAACCCCGAGCGCCCCTGGCCGGACCTGGACGTGCTGCGCGAGGCGACGGCCCGGGCCGGCTTCTCGTTGCGTCCCCGGCTCACGGTGTACCCGTCGCACCTGGACGAGCCGTGGATCGACCCGCGTATCACCGGGCACGTGCGCGCGCTGGCCGGCCCGGACGGGCTGCTCGCCGAGGGCGCCCGACCCGTCGGGCGGCCCTGGCAGGAGCCCGACGGCGGTCTCGGTGACACCGGCCGCGTCGACCTGCACACCGCGGTCGACACCGTCGGACGCCACAGCGCCACCCGGGTCGACTTCGACACCGTCTACGGCGACTGGGAGTCGCTGCGGGCGGAGGTCAGCGCGGCCGGCACGGGCGTCGACGGCGTCGTGGGCACCGGCAGCCGTGCCGTCGCGGCCCGGGCC
>NZ_JAMQQF010000447.1 GCF_023716945.1 Frankia sp. AiPs1
CTGGCGAAACGAGGACCGGCCGCGGACGAGCGCGGCCGAGACCTCCAGGGGATCGGCGTCGGCGGCGACCTCGCACACGCGCCGCGCCTGCTCGCGCAGTGCCGCGACGCTCTTGGCCGACAGCGGCCACGCTACGGCCCCGGTGGACGGGCGGGGTCCGGGCTGGGTGCCGCCGGTCTGGTCGCCGTCCTCGGCGGGCGGCTCCTCCAGGATGAGATGAGCGTTCGTTCCGCTCAGCGTCAGGCAGGAGACGGCGGCCCGGCGCACCCGTTCCCCGGCTGGCCACGAGCGAGCCTCTGTGAGCAGTTCGACCGTGCCGCTCGACCAGTCCGCGTGCGGTGTCGGTGCGTCCACGTGCAGAGTCGCCGGCACGCGCTCGTGCCGCAGCGCCATCACCAGTTTGGTGATGCCAGCCAGAGCGCCGACCGTCTGGGTGTGGCCGATGTTGGACTTGACCGAGCCGAGCAGGACGGGCTGCTCCCGCGAGTGCTCGCTGCCGTAGACCGTGAGCACCGAGGTGGCCTCGACGCCGTCACCCAGCGTCGCGCCGACGCCGTGGCCCTCCACCACGTCGACGCTGCTCGCGGGGACCCGCGCGTCGGCCAGAGCCTGGCGCATGACGCGCTGCTGGGCGGTCCCGCGCGGGGCGGACATGCCGTTGGTGGCGCCGTCCTGGTTGAGTGCCGTGCCACGGATGACGGCGAGCACCGGGTGGCGGTTGCGCCGCGCGTCGGAGAGCCGCTCCAGCAGCAGCATCCCGGCGCCCTCGGCCAGGCTGGCACCGTCCGCCGCGGCCGCGAACGACTTCGACCGGCCGTCCGAGGACAGCCGACCCGTCCGCCGGAACTCCATCAGCAGGGTGGGGATCGACATCACCGCCGCCCCGCCGGCCAGCGCCAGCGTGCACTCGTGGGCGCGCAGCGCCTTGCAGGCGAGGTGGATGGCGACCAGCGAGGAGGTGCACTGGGTGTCGACGCTGACGGCCGCGCCGACCAGACCCATCAGGTAGGCGATCCGGCCGGCCCCGGCGCCGCCGGAGTTGCCGAAGCCAACGTGGTCCTGGACTCCCGGGCCGGGCGGCTCGCGCAGCAGCAGGGGATAACCGCCGAACTGCAGGCCCGCGTACACGGCCGTTCGGGTCTCCCTGGCCGACGCCGGATCGATCCCGGCCCGCTCGAACGCCTCCCAGGACGTCTCCAGCAGCAGCCGCTGTTGCGGATCGGTGGCCAGCGCTTCGGCCTCGTCCATGCCGAAGAACTCGGCGTCGAAACGGTCCGCGTCGTGCAGGAACCCGCCGCGCAGGTCCGGCCGGGCACCGGCCAGGTTCCATCCCCGGTTCCGCGGCAGTTCGGTGGTCACGTCCGCGCCGCGGTCGACCAGCCGCCACAGGTCCTCGGGTGAGCGGACCCCGCCGGGGAACCGGCAGCCGATTCCGATGATCGCAACCGGTTCCCTGTTCCTCGCCTCCTCGGCCGCCAGCCGGCCGCGGGTCTGGCGGAGCTCGGCCGTGGCCTTCCGCAGGTATTTTGAGAACTTTTCTTCGTCGGCCATCGGCTCGGCTCCTCAGAACGCGACAGGGTCGGCGGGAACGCTCGGTCGCTGCCGGCTCAGAGTTCCGAAAGGGGGGTCAGGCTGCAGTCCTGCACGTCGTACAGCTTCCATTCACCGTTGACCTCGACGAATGCCTCCAGCTTGAAATGACGCTCGTCGACCGGCGTGTAGGAGTCCTTGGAACGGGTGCGCACCCCGACCTCGCCCAGCACGTGCTCGCCGATGAACTCCAGGTGGCCGTCCTGCCAGCCGGTCGAGGTGGAGACCCCGAGGGTGCCCATGGAGTCGACATAGTAGGACTCGAAATGCTGGTCGACCTCGCTCCAGCCGATGGTCCACTGGCCTTCGAGCTTCGGCGAGCCGTCGGCGTAGGTCGCCTTCAGGTCCATCTGGTAGTAGTGGCCGCGCAGGACCGGACGGGTCAGCGCCTCCATCTTCACACCGGTGTCAAATGAGACGGTCATGCGGCCGAGCAGGAAGTCCAGCTCATTGAGCCGGGGCGAGACACCGGTGTCCTGCTTGACTGGCCGCGCGGTCGGTCGGTGGTTGTCCAGGTAGTCGGTGACCTTCTGGTCGTCCCTGGTCAGTGTGTGCTCGGTCATCGGAGACCCTCCTGTTGATCGAAAGCGGCGGCTGGGCGGCCGCTCGTCAGCTCCCGGTCTCGGCGGCGACAGCGCGCACGGCCGAGGCGATGGCGCGGACGTTCTTCAGGTCGCGTGCGTTGATCCGCGACGGCGGGACGGTGACACCGAGCTCGTCGTGGATATGGTTGAGCAGCAGCACCGTATTGAGGGAGTTCAGGACGCCCCAGGCAAGCAGCGGGGTGTCCGGCTTGAGCTCGCCCTTCGGGTCGCCGTCCAGGCAGCGCTGCCGGATGAAGTCGGTGATCGTCTGGGTGACGGTGTCGGTGCCTGTCGTGGCGTCGGTCATCGGACGGTCCTCTCGGCGGAAGTCAAGGTCACGGTGCTGGCGTCACCGCGAGGTCGCCGGCCAAGGCGGCGCGGTCGGCCTTGCCGTTGCGGGTGCGCGGCAGGTGGGAGCGGGTCCGGAACTCGTCGGCGACGAGGTACCGCGGCAGCCGCGCCGCGCAGTGTCGGCGCAGCTCCAGCGGTCCGAGGTCGTGACCGTGCGCGGGCACGACGACGGCCACCAGCCGGGCCTCGATCCCGCTGCCGACCACGACCACGACGGCCTCGGTGACCGCGGGATGCGCCAGCAGCGCCGCCTCGACGTCGCCCAGCTCGACGCGGTGACCACGCACCTTGACCATGTGGTCACGGCGGCCGACGTAGTCGAAGCGGCCGTCGTCGAGGACTCGCACCACGTCGCCGGTCGGGTACGGCCCCCGCTGGGGCTCCCGGCCCCAGTAGCCGCGCATCACCGTCGGGCCGTCGGCTACCAGCTCGCCCTCCTCGCCCGGGCCGCACACGCCGCCGTCGGCTCGGCGGGCCCAGACCTGGTCGCCCGAGCAGGCGACGCCGATCGGGACCGGCCGGTCGCGCTCCAGATCCGTCGGGCGCACCTCGTGGAACGTGCAGACGTTGGTCTCCGTCGGCCCGTACAGGTTGAGCAGCCGCGCCCGCGTCCACCCCGCCAGGGCGCGCACATGGGTGACGGGGAACGGCTCGCCCGCGAACAGCACCGCGCGAAGGCGCCGCGGTGCCGGCCGGTCCAGCAGGCCACCCTCGCGGATCATCAGCGTCAGCGCGGACGGCACCGAGTACCAGATGGTGATCTGCTCGCTGTGCAGGAACTCGGCCAGCTGCGCCGGCGCGTAGGCGAGCTCCGCGGCGACGAGATGGACGGAGGCGCCCACGGCGAAGGCCCCGTACAGGTCGAGCACCGAGAGGTCGAAGTTGAGCGGCGCGTGGTTGGAGAACCGGTCGTCCGGCCCGGCCGCGAGCTCGTCGACGGCCCACCCGACGAAGGCCAGCGCGTTGCGGTGGCTGATGCACACGCCCTTCGGAGCGCCCGTCGAGCCGGAGGTGTAGAGGATGTACGCCAGGTCGTCCGGGGCGGCCGGCTCGTCGATGCGCGCGTCGGCCGCCTCCTGCGCGCCGTCCGGGCTGGTCGCCAGTTCGGCGACGGAGACGCCGGTACCAAGCGAGGCCCGCAACGGGCCGGTGCGGTCCCGGGTGGTCAGCACGGCCTTCGCCGCGCAGTCGCGGGCCAGCACCGCCACCCGGTGCTCGGGCGCGGAGCCGTCGGCCGGGACGTAGGCCGCGCCCAGACGCAGCACGGCCTGCATCGCTGTGATCATCGCTGCCGACTTGTCGGCCCAGAGGACCACCCGGTCGCCACGGGAGACGCCGAGCGCCCGCAGCGAGCGGGCGACGGCGTCGGCGCGCGCGTCGAGCTCCCGGTAGGTGAGCGTGCCGTCGTCGGCCGCGACCGCCAGCCGGTCGCCGTGCGTCTTCGCCGCGTCTCGAACGATTCGATGAAGTGTCACAGTCCCAGGTCCTTCGCGATGAGCTCGCGCTGGATCTCCGAGGTGCCAGAGAACAGCGTGCTGGGTATCGAGTCACGGAGCTGGTCGCCGACTCCGCCGGAGAGGTAGCCGGACGCCCCGAGGATCTGGACGGCGTCGGTCGAGTTCGCCACGGCCGCCTCTGATACGGCGATCTTGGACAGGGCGGAGGCGGCGACGTGGTTACGGGCCTCGTCCAGCAGCCAGCAGGCGCGGTAGAGCAGCAGCTGGGCGCTCTCCAGCCGTCGCCGCATTTCGACTATCTTGTGGGAGACGCCCTGGAAATCCCCGATGCGGCGCCCGAACTGCCGACGGTGGGAAGCGTGCTCGACGACCAGTCGGAGCTGGCGCCGCATCATTCCCAGATAGATCGCGAACAGGCAGGCCCGCTCCCAGGCCATGGAGTGCTGGAAGACGGCCGAGCCTTGGCCCTCGTCGCCCAGCAGGTACTCCTCGGGCACCGGGCAGTCCTCGAAACGCACCCGGCCGGCCAAGCAGCCGGCGAGCCCCAGCTTGGGCAGCGGCGCCCCGAGCCGTACTCCCGGCAGACCGCTCGGCAGGGCGAAGGCCGACACCCCGAGGAACCCGGCCTCCGGATCGGTCACCGCGTACGTGACGACGACGTCCGCGACCGGCGCATTGCTGGCCCACGACTTCTCGCCGTCGAGGACGAAGCCGGAGCCCGACCGCCGGGCCGTCGTGAGCATCGCGCTGACGTCGGAGCCGGCGCCGTCTTCGGTCATGGCGTTGGCCGCGATGAGCTCACCGGCCGCCAGCGCGGCCAGCAGCTCGTCGCGCGCCTTGCGCGACCCGAAGTCCCGCACCGGCACCGCGCAGGCCAGCAGGTGCGCCGCCACCGCGAATGCGAGGCCCGTGTCGGCGCACCCGCGGCCAAACGCCTCCAGGCACAGCGCGGTGTCCAGCGCGCCCAGGCCGCCGCCGCCAACGTCGCGCGGCAGGCACAGCCCGGTCAGCCCGAGTCGGCCAGCGTCCC
>NZ_JAMQQF010000448.1 GCF_023716945.1 Frankia sp. AiPs1
GACCCGGCCCGACCCGGCCCGACCCGGCCCGAACCGACCCGGCCCGGTCGACTTCCGAGCGGGCGGCACGGCTCGACCCCGACCGGCCCTGGCTCGACCCCGACCGGCCCTGGCTCGCCCCTGACCGGGCGGCCCGGCCTGATCCCGACCGGCCGGCACGGCTCGACTCCGACCGGCCGGCGCGGTCCGACGCCGACCGTCTGTCGGGGCCGGGCCCCGACGGGCTGGAGTGGATCCGCCCGGGCAGTCGCCCGGAGTCCGGCGGCGCCGAGCACGGCCCGTCCGGCCGAGCCTGATCAGCCGCCCGACCTGGCTTCGGCCGTCCCGGAGCGCCGCCGATCGGGGCCGTCCGCTGCCGCTTGCGGAGGTCGTCGGCCGCTTGTGGCCGCTGCCTGGCCAAGGTGGCCGCCCTGCGCCGATCGGGTCGCAGTCCGCCCAAGGTGGCCGTCTTCCGACCAAGGTGGCAGCCCTGCGCCGATCGTGGCCGCCCTGCGCTGATCGCGGGCGTCTCGCCCGACCAGCCCGTGGCCGCTCGGCGGCCCCGGCCACCTCGCGGCCACCTCGCCGCCACGCAGGGTACCTGCCTACTTTCCGCCTCCGCACGACCTCCCTGTCGATTCGCCTCTTATGTCGGTGAATCAGCGGATTTCTCCTTTGATCCCACCGTGCTGTGTGCGCCCGTCCGGGGGGAGCGAGCGCGATGGAGATCGGCTCGCCGGGCGGACGGCGGACCGGCTGGCCGCGGCCGTGGTCGCGCGAACGTGTTGGGGCGACAGCAGATAGCAACATATGCACGGCTTGTGTCTGCGTAGAGTGACCGCAGTCCCGGCTCGGGAGCGTCCGTGCGCCGGCTCCCGTTGACCACTCCGGACACCCATCCCTAGACTTGGGTCTGTGCACGAGGGTCCGTGGGTCTCAGACCGAGCGGATCCACTCGAGCGTCGCTATCGGTTCTGACAGTTTCTTCGTTCTCTGCGTTGTCTCTGTCCCTCGGTCCCGGCGGTTCGATCCGGCCCTCGCGCGGACGACCACCCCTAGTCGGAGCCGACCCCTTGACGAGCACCACCGACGTACGACCCGTGGAGACCGTGACCACCGCGCAGAGCCCGACCACACCACAGGTAGCGGTCAACGACATCGGCTCGGCCGAAGACTTCCTTGCGGCAGTCGACAAGACGATCAAGTTCTTCAACGATGGGGACATCGTTGACGGCATCATCGTCAAGGTTGATCGCGACGAGGTCCTGCTCGACATCGGGTACAAGACCGAGGGCGTGATCCCGTCCCGAGAACTGTCGATCAAGCACGATGTCGACCCGCACGAGGTCGTGAGTGTCGGCGACCACGTCGAGGCCCTTGTCCTCCAGAAGGAGGACAAAGAAGGCCGTCTGATCCTGTCCAAGAAGCGCGCCCAGTACGAGCGCGCCTGGGGCACGATCGAGAAGCTCAAGGACGAGGACGGCGTCGTCACCGGCACCGTCATCGAGGTTGTCAAGGGTGGACTCATCCTCGACATCGGCCTCCGTGGCTTCCTGCCGGCTTCCCTCGTGGAGATGCGCCGAGTCCGCGACCTGCAGCCCTACGTGGGGCGTGAGCTCGAAGCCAAGATCATCGAGCTCGACAAGAATCGCAACAACGTTGTGCTCTCGCGGCGGGCATGGCTGGAGCAGACCCAGAGTGAGGTCCGCTCCGAGTTCCTCGCCCAACTGGCCAAGGGTCAGATCCGTAAGGGCGTCGTCAGCTCGATCGTCAACTTCGGTGCCTTCGTGGACCTGGGTGGCGTCGACGGGCTGGTGCACGTCTCGGAGCTGTCCTGGAAGCACATCGATCACCCGTCCGAGGTGGTCGAGGTCGGCCAGGAGGTCACCGTCGAGGTTCTCGACGTCGACCTGGACCGCGAGCGGGTCTCGCTGTCGCTGAAGGCGACGCAGGAGGACCCGTGGCGTCAGTTCGCCCGCACCCACGCGATCGGCCAGGTCGTGCCCGGCCGGGTCACGAAGCTGGTGCCGTTCGGTGCGTTCGTCCGGGTGGACGAGGGCATCGAGGGTCTGGTCCACATCTCCGAGCTCGCCGAGCGGCACGTGGAGATTCCGGAGCAGGTCGTCAACGTCGGTGACGAGATCCTGGTCAAGGTGATCGACATCGACCTCGACCGGCGCCGGATCAGCCTGTCGCTCAAGCAGGCGAACGAGGCGTCGGGGCTGGCCGTCGACGGCGAGGCGTTCGACCCGAGCCAGTACGGCATGGAAGCCAAGTACGACGAGCAGGGCAATTACGTCTACCCCGAGGGCTTCGACCCGGAGACCGGGGAGTGGCTGGAAGGCTACGAGGAGCAGCAGGCGGAATGGGAGCGGCAGTACGCCGAGGCCCAGACCCGCTTCGAGGCGCACCAGGTCCAGATCCGGGCCGCGCAGGAGGCGGACGCCGCGGCGGCCGCTCCCTCCTCCTACACCGCTTCCTCCCAGTCCGACCAGCCTGCGTCCGCGATCGACGAGGAAGCACTGCGTCGCCTGCGGGAGCAGTTCGGCCGGGAGTAGACAACCCTGCCGCGTACGTGACAGCGGGGCCCGAGGAATCTTCCTCGGGCCCCGCTGTTGTGTCAGGTGTGTCAGGTGTGGTCGGCCGTGTCTGGTGGGGGTCAGCGCTGGGCGCGGGCCACCGCGGCGTCGACGTGGTCAGGCCGCAGCAGGATCGGGACCTCGTCCCGGATCTCGTAGCGGTGGCCGAGCCGCGGGTTGACGAGCCAGCCGTCGACCAGCTCCAGCGGCCCCTTGTCGACCGGGCAGGCAAGGATCTTCAGCAGGTCGGGTTCGATGCTCATGTCGCGCGCTCCTGTTCGTTCGTCGCCATCGGTCGCTGCCGTCGGACCCCATGAGCATCCCAGACGGCCGCCTCCGTCGAAGAGGCGCACAATTATGCACCATAGATGGTGACATAAAAGCATGGGGCGGAGTAGCGTCAGGACTGTTCAGCGGCCGAACCATCGGCCGTGAGGATTCGGATTCACCCGTCACGAGAGTCAGGTTGATCATGACCGTCCACGATTACACCGTCGACACCGCCGACGGCAGCAGCCGCTCGCTGAGCGACTATGCCGGCCAGACGCTCCTGATCGTCAACGTCGCCAGCAAGTGCGGCCTGACGCCGCAGTACGAGGGGCTCGAGTCGCTCTACCAGGAGCTGCACGGCCGCGGCCTGGAGATCCTCGGCTTCCCGTCCAACCAGTTCGGTGGCCAGGAGCCGGGCACCGACGAGGAGATCCAGAACTTCTGCTCGACCAACTACAACGTCACCTTTCCGGTGCTGAGCAAGGTCGAGGTGAACGGCGACGAGGCCGCGCCGTTGTTCAAGTACCTGCGCGCCGAGGCGCCCGGCGACTTCGGGCCCGAGTCCGGCTTCCTCTACGAGCACGTCTCGAAGACCCGGCCCGAGGCGATCGGTACCGACGAGGTCAAGTGGAACTTCACCAAGTTCCTGGTGGACGCCGACGGTAACGTCGTGCGCCGCTACGAGCCGACGGTCACCCCCGAGGAGATCCGCAAGGACCTCGACGCGATCCTGGCGTAGCACCGCGTGGGCCCCGCTCACCGGCGTCTGGCCGGTGAGCGGTCATTCGTGCCGCCCCGGCGCGGGCTACGCGTCGCCGGGGCGGCCCAGCCGGTCCGTTGTTGCCCGCTCAGCTTCGATCGAGCTGGGCCGCGAGGTACACGATGTCCTCGGCGTTGCCGCTGGCGAGGACCGCGTGGACCTCGCGGTAAGCCGCCCGGAACTCGGCGAGGACCGCGCTGACGCCCGCCGCGTCCACCGGTTCGCCGATCTCGACCGCGGCGTTGGCGAGCAGGCGGATACCCCGGCTGGCCCGCTGCGCGGTAAGCAGATGGAAGGCGATCTCGTCCAGCCGGGCGGGGTCGGTGTCACTCATGGTGGGCTTCCATTCGTTCGGATCGTTCGCAGGTCGGGGCCGCGGGGGTCACGCGAGGACAGCCTCGGCCCGGTGGTCGTCGGTTGGCAGGAGTCCGGTCACCGTGGCGGTGACCTCGACCGACCGCAGGGTGGCGATGCCGGCCAGGACTGCGGCGAACGCGGTGTCGGCGGCATCCCGGCCGGTCGCGATCCGGACCAGACCGTCGCGCGGAACCCGCCGGGTCGGGTCGTGAACGTGCCACCCGCCGTCGGTCCAGGCCTCGAAGACGGCGTGGAAGTCCATCGGGGTCAGCCCGGGCGCGTACACCGCGGTGAACCGGGCCGGTATCCCCAACGCCCGACACAGGGTGACACCCAGATGGGCGAAGTCGCGGCACACCCCCTGCCCGGTCAGCAGGGTGTCCTCGGCGGTGTCGTGGACTGTGCTGGCGCCGGCGACGTAGCCGATCCGGTGGTGGATCCAGTCCACGACGGCGTCGACCCGAGGCCGGCCCTGGGGCAGGGCACCGAACTCGGCCACGGCGAGCCCGACGACGTGGTCGGAGGGGCAGTAGCGGCTCGGGCGCAGGTAGGTCAGCCGCTGCAGATCGAGCGGTTCGTCGCCCGCCACCCCGTCCGAACGCGGCCCGGGGCGCTCGCGAGGACGGTCGAGGTGTGCCCGGTAGGACGCCGTGAACAATCCGCGGGGCGCCCGCAGGAGGTGAATCCGCCCGCCGTGCGGCGCGGCCAACTCGGCCCGTGGGGCGAGGGGGGCGCCGTCGGACGCCAGCTCCAGGCGCTCGGAGTGCAGCCGGCCGCCGCGCTCGGCGGGGGCGATCTGCAACGCGATGTCGGCGGGCTCCAGCACGTCGAAGGCCAGGTCACAGGTCACCACGCGGCCCCTGTCGGCCGCGCGGCCCAGGCCGTCGCCACCGGCCGGCCAGGGCATCTGCCGGCCGGCCGACGAGGTGGTGTCGCCTGCCATGCTCGTGGTCAGAGTGACGCCGAGAGCGCCGCAGGCGGCGACTCCGGGGCCGCGGCGCCGACAGGTCCCTCGCGGTCCGCCGGACTCTCGGCACCGGCCTGCCGCAGGATCTCAC
>NZ_JAMQQF010000449.1 GCF_023716945.1 Frankia sp. AiPs1
CGGGGGTCCCGCGTTCAGCCTGCAGGCCGCCGCGTCCCCCGAACGGGTGCAGGCGGTCCGGACCCTGCTGATCGTCGACGGCCCGCGGCTGCGGCCCGGGTCCAGCCTTGCCTTCCGCCGCGCGCTCGCCGCCGACGCGTCGGCGATCGTCGTCGACGGCCCGCCCCCCAACCTGACCACCACCCTGGTCGAGTTCGGCCCCGACGGCACCGTCACGCAGGCCGACGCCAGGACCGGCCGGGTCGTACCCGGCGCGAGCCCGGCGGCGCTCGACGCCGACGACGCCCACCGCTGCGCGCGGATGCTTGCGCGGCTCGACGACCCGCTCGTGGCCCATCGGGACGCGCCGCTGCCCGTCGGGGTCCGGCTGTCCGACCTCGTCCCATTCGACCTGGCGCAGCCGTCCGACCAGCTTGCCGAGGCCATCCGCGCGCACTGGTCCGCCGCCCGCGACCCCGGCAGCCTCGCGATCGCGGTGGGCGTCGGCGAGGACAGGCCGTTCGAGCTCGACATCGTCCGCCATGGCCCGCACGGGCTACTGGGCGGCGCGACCGGATCCGGCAAGAGTGAGCTGCTGAAGATGATCGTGGCCGGCCTCGCCGCACGATACTCACCCGACGAGGTGATCATCGGGCTGTTCGACTTCAAGGGCGGCACGTCCCTGCAGGAGCTCACCCGGCTCCCGCACTGCGTCGGCCTGGTCAGCGACACCGACCTGCACGAGGCCGAGCGGGCGCTGCGCTACCTGCGCACCGAGCTGCTGCGCCGCGAACGGCTGCTGTTCGCCCGCGGCGCGGCGAAGATCGAGCAGATCGCCGGTGAGCTGCCCCGGCTGATCGTCATCATCGACGAGTTCCAGATCCTCGCCGACGAGCTCCCCGACGAGCTGCAGACCGTCATCGACCTGACGAAGCGGGGCCGCTCCCTCGGCGTGCACCTGCTGTTCGCCACGCAGAGCCCCGCCTCGGTGCGCAACTACGACGAGATCAAGCGCAACACCCAGCTGCGGATGACCCTCAAGCTCCTTGACGTCGAGGACTCGGTGCGCCTCATCGACCTGCCGGACGCCGCCCGGTTCACCGTGCCCGGCCGCGGACTGGCCCGGGTCGACAACCAGGTGTTCGCCTTCCAGGCCGGCTACCCGTCCGGCTCCGTCGAAGCGTCCGAGGACGACGCGGTCCGCCTCGAACCTTTCACACTGCGTCCCGTCCCCGTCCCCGTCCCCGCTTCCGTCCCCGCCCCCGCCCCCGTTTCCGTTCCCGTCGCAGGCATCGTCACGTCGACGTCCGGCGGCGCGGAGCTGGCGGGCGTCGCGGCCCTGGACGAGCCCTGGTGGCAGGTGGACGACCTGCCGCACGGCGCCGGTGCCAGGGACGACGAGAACGCCGAGGCCGGGGAGCGGACCGAGCTGGGCGCGTTGATCGCCGGAGTCCGGCGCGCCTACCGGTCGGCGCTGGACCGGCGCCAGCTACGGCCCGTCGCGGACGTCTGGCCGCCGGCGCTGCCCGCCGCGCTGACCCGGGACGAGGTCGTGGCCCAGGCCCGGGCGGGGGAGGTGATCCCCGGGCGCCCCGCCGGGCTCGCGGCGTACTTCGCCCGCGCGGACCGCCCGGACGAGTCCGAGCACGCCCGCCAGCCCGCGGTCGCCTGGCATCTCGACGCCGGCAACCTGCTCGTCTTCGGCGCTGCGGGCGCCGGTGCCACCACCGCGCTGACCGTTCTTGCCACCGGTCTCACCGCCTCGCTGTCCCCGGCCGAGCTGCACCTGTACGCGCTGGACTTCGCCGGCGGTGACCTGCAGGGACTCGCCGGGCTGCCGCACTGCGCCGGCAACGTCATCGTCGGCGACGAGCTTGAGCGGCAGGTGAACCTGCTGGCCTACCTACGGGCCCGGATCGCCCGGCTGGGGGCGCTGGACGCGGCGGCCCGAGCGGCCGAAGCCCAGTCCATCCTGCTGATCGACAACCTGGGTGGCTTCATGAACGCGCACGAAGCCGTCAGCTCCAAACAGGGGATGGCGGTGCTGGCGGACTTCGCCGCGGTGATCGGCGCGGGGCCCGCGTCGAAGGTGGCCGTCGCCGCGTCCGTCGTCGGCACCCGGGTGCGCAACGAGGTCGCCGCCCGGGCGCCGCAGCGGCTCATCCTGCGCCTACCGGATCGCAACGCCTACGCCGACCTCGACATCGAACGGCGCTCGATCCCCCGCGGTGTGCCCGGCCGGGGCCTGTGGACCACCGGCAACGACCTGGTGATGGAGGTCCAGGTAGCCACCCCCGACCCTGTATCCCCGGCCGGGACCACGCGCGAGTCCACGCGCGAGTCCACGCGCGAGTCCATGCACGAGTCCATGCCCGGAGCGTTGCCCAGCGAGGTGCCCGCAGCCCTGCTCGGCGGCGCCGGCGGGCCGGGTCAGTCGCCGCGGTGGGCCGGGGCGGACGGTGCCCGCGCCGCGTCCCTACCCAGACGCATCCGGGTCCTGCCGGCAACGATCGAGCCGGACGAGCTCACCGCGGACGGGGGCGCCCGCCTGGACCACGACGTGCTGGTGATCCCGGTGGGCCTCACCACCCAGGACGGCGCGGTCGGGCAGGTGTGCCTTGATCTGGCGGAAGACAGCCCGGCCCTGGTGTACGGGCCGCCCCGCTGCGGCAAGAGCACGCTGCTGCGCCGGCTCGCCGAACTCACCCGGGCCAGCCTGGGTGACGCCGTGGCGATCTACGCGGCGGCCGCCGCCGACTCGCCGCTCGCCGGCTGCCCGGCCGCGGACCGGGTGCGTGAGCTCGACACCGCGGTGACCCTCGCCCAGCGGGCCGCGAACGAGCAGCGGCCCACCCTGCTGCTCATCGACGACGTGACCCGGCTCGGCGACAGCCTGAACGCCTTCCTGCAGGAGCGTCACCCCCGCGTCCGGCTGGTCGCGACGGCCCGCGTCGGCGAGCTGCGCACGGCCGACTACACCTGGACCGCGAGCCGGCTCAAGACGGCGCCGACCCGCCTCGTACTCGAACCGGAACCCGGCGAGTCCGACCCCGTCAGCGGCCGGTACCTCACCTACCCGCCGAGCGGACCAGGCCGCGGCCGAGGCTTCCTGCTCTCCGCGGGCGGCACCCGATTCGTCCAGACCTGAACCAGCACCCCGATGGCCCAGGGCAACTTTTTTCGTCTTCGGCTTCGACCGGAAGCAAGATAATCAACGGTGTTGACAGCGTCTCACCAACTTGATCATCAGGGGTGCTCGGGTATGGGACGACGAACCTACGACCGGTGGTTGCCTGGCCGCACGGCCGGGCACGCAGGGAAAGGTGGCTGGCGCGGTCCGCATCTCCTCGTGCCTCTGCGCACCCGCGCCCTGGCGCCGCCCGACCACTACCGCCTTGTGCGGCTTCCGGAGGTGGAACGTGCCCGCATCAACGTCGTCGTCGCCGGCGCCCCTGCGTCGATTCCTGCGCGCCGGCAGGGCGTCCGATCGGGTGACCTCCTCATCCGGCGCCGCCGGGACCGACGCCGGGTCCGGCACGGCAGCGGCGCGGGTGGTCGTGGTGGGCAGCGGGTTCGCCGGCCTACGGCTGCTGCGGCGGCTGGAGAGTCTGCTGCCGGCGTCGGCGGCGGAGCTCACCGTGGTCTCCCCGGTGGACCACCTGCTCTACACCTCTCTGATACCGCAGGTCTGCGCGAGCTCGGTGGAACCGCGGCACCTGGCGGTGGCCACCCGGGGGGCGCTGCGCCGCACCGTGCTGCGTCTGGGCCATGCGGTGGCGGTCGACACCCGGGCCCGCACGGTGACCGTGCACGGTAGCGACGGCACGGTCGACGAGCTGGGCTGGGATCGGCTCGTGCTGGCCCCCGGCTCCGTCACGCGGACCTTCGACATCCCCGGGGTGCGTGAGCACGCGATCGGTCTGAAGAACCTCGCCGAGGCCGTCCACCTGCGCGACCACGTGCTGCGGCAGTTCGAGCGGGCGGACGCCGCCACCGACGAGGGCCGCCGGCGCGCCCTGTGCACCTTCGTGATCGTCGGCGGTGGGTACACCGGCACGGAGCTCGCCGCGCAGATGACCCGCTTCAGCCGGCGGGCGGTGGCGAACTACCCGCGGGTGCGGGCCGAGGATGTTCGCTGGGTGCTCGTCGACCACGCGCCGAGCCTGCTGCACGAGCTGGCGCCGGCGCTCGGCCGCCGGGCCGCCGACGTGCTGGCCGACCGCGGCGTTGAGCTGCGGCTGCGAACGTCGGTGAGCGAGGTTACCGAGCGTACCGTCCGGCTGGGCCGGGCGGAGACCCCCGACCAGCAGGAGACGATCGCTACTCACACGGTGATCTGGTGCGCGGGGGTGTCCCCGAGCCCGCTCGTGGCCAGGTTGGGCCTGCCGACCACGCACGGGCGTCTCGTCGTCGACGACTGCTTCCGCGTCCCCGAGGTGGAGGGCCTGTTCGCGCTGGGCGACGCCGCCGCGGTGCCGGACGTGACCCGTTCGGGCGCCCCCGCCGGTCAGACCGCCCAGCATGCCGTGCGCCAGGCCGTGGCCGCCGCCCGCAACGTGGCGGCGTCCCTGGGCTACGGCGCCGCCCGGCCGTACCGGCACCGCGACCTCGGATTCGTCGTCGATCTGGGCGGGCGGGACGCGGTGGCCAACCCGCTGGGCCTGACCCTGCATGGCCTGCCGGCGGCCGTGGTCACCCGGGCGTACCACGCCTATGCGTTGAACAACGGGTCCAACCGGGTCAGGGTGCTCACGGACTGGGCGCTGGACCTGGTCATCCCGCACCAGATCGTGCAGCTCGGCTTCGCCGACGGGCGACCACCCACGATCGACGCCACCGAGCAGACCGGGATCTACCTCGTCACGGCGCCGGGGCAGGCGGGCGTCGAAGCCGGCCTGGGCGACCCGCAGGCGCAACCGGGCCGCGCGGTGGGCGGCGTGGGGGGACGATAAGCCGGGGCCAGCGCCCGGCCGTCCGGCGTCCGGCCCCGGCCCATGG
>NZ_JAMQQF010000044.1 GCF_023716945.1 Frankia sp. AiPs1
GTGCGGGGCGCGGGGGCCGGCCAGCACCGGCCAGGCGGCCCGGCCGGCTCGTAGCAGGGTGCGGCCCTGTGCCCGGCTCGCCGCACGCTGTGCCGGGGCGGGCGTGCGGGCGTCGAGTTCGGCGTCGAGATCGGCGACGCCGGTCCCGCCGGTCGCGATGGCGTGGCAGGTGGCGGCGGCGAAGGCGGCGGCGACCAGGCCGGCGGTGTGCAGCCGGCCGAGCAGGAACGCCGCCAGGTCGGTCAGGCTCGCGAGGCTGCCGTCGGTCACCGCGGCCTCGACCCCGCCCGAGTGGGCGTGCCCCCCGGTCGGCATGCGACCGTCCGCGAGCACCAGCAAGGTGGCGCGTCGCCCAGACCGCCCGATCGGACCATGCCTGTCCCCGCCGCCGGGGCCACGTTGCACCATGTGGCCAGGTTCCACCATGTGGCCAGGTTCCACCGTGTGGCCGGGTTGCACCGTGTGGCCGGGCTGGTCGGTGTGGCCGGGCTGGTCGGCGCCGACGTGGGTGTCCGTCTCGTCACCTGACTTCACAGCGCCCCTTCTGCAGGGTTCTTGCTCGTTGGTTGCCTTCGGCCGGATGACAGCCTCGGTCATTCGGGCGACAAACCGGACACACAGTCAGTGGTCCTGTGGAAGAGTTCGCGGCCGGTGGCCGCCGGCCGGCCCGGACGGGCGGCACCGCGGCGCTCGGTCGACCGGCCGTACGCCGCTCGGGTCCCGCCTGCCGGGCCATCCGTGCCACCGGTGGCGACGACCATCAAGAACCGGGACGAGGGGACGACATGTCACGACGGGCGACAGGGTCCGGACCGCGGGTGCGTCTGGTCGGGCTGCTGGTGGCGATGGTGGCGCTGGCACCCGTGCTCACTTCCTGCGGCGACAACCGGCCGCCGAAACCCCGCTGCCCGGCGGGCTACCAGGCCGACTGGGACGGCGACGATCACGAGTGGGAATGCGAGCGCAAGGGTTCCCACTCGCCGCACAGCACCGGTCACCGTACCCGCACCCGAAGTCGACACTAGACGCGCAGGTCGGCAGGTCGGCAGGTCGGTGGGCAGTCCGACGGTCCTGGCTGTGTCTGCGAGCGGCCGGGGCGCAGGGCTTGCCGGGCTCCGGATTGCTGCTGGTCAGCAACGGCGCCGAAACCCGCTCGCCGTACCGTGATGAACCGTCTGGTCCGGTCGGGGGGCCACCCGGGCTGGCGGCGACGTCGAGGGTGGAGGAACGACCATGGGTAGCCCGACTTCTCTCCCGGCTCCGGCGGGCGTGACCCGCGGGGCGCCGTCCCTGCCGGCGGTGGCCGAGGTCGGGGTGTTCGTCGTGGACCCGACCGAGCCGGACCCGCTGGCCGCGCCGGCGCTGGCCGGCCTCGGCGACTTCTACCACCGCCACGGGTTCGTCGTCCTCCGCGGTCTGCACTCGGCCGAGTTTCTCGACCGGGTCGAACGGGAGTGCGTCGCGGCCCAGCAGGCCGTCCTCGCCGGGACGGTGCCCGAGCGCTACGGCTCCACGCAGTACCTGGACGCCCGCTACCTGGACAGGGCGGGCCTGGACAGGGCGGGCTTGGGTCGGGGGGGCCTGGGTCGGGCGGGCCGGCCCGACGGGGCGGCGGACCCGTCCGGCCGGGCGTCGAACGGAACGGCCCCCGCCGGTGCCGACGTCGAGATCGGTGCCGGCCACGAGATCGGTGCCGGCCACGGGATCGAGGCGGACGTCGAGGCGTACGTGAACTACGTCGAACACGTGGAGGAGCTCGCCCCGGCGGTGCGGGCGACGGCGACCCATCCGCTCATGGTCGCCCTGCTGCGCCGCCTGCTCGGCGGGGACGTGTGGATGAGCCCCAGCGAGAACGACGGCGTGGTCTACCAGGACGCCCGGCCCGGCCGCGAGTCCGGCTACAGCCGGATCGGCTGGCACTCGGACTGGCAGGCGATGCCCAGCCTCGATGTCTGGCCCGGCTGCGCGTTCACCCTCCACATCGACGCGACCAGCCCGGCCAACGGATTCCTGCGGGTGGTGCCCGGATCCCACCGCTGGGCCACACCGGCGCCCTACCGCAACATCAACAACGTCGCCGTGCCCGCGGACGCCCGCCCCAGTGGGGGATACACCGACGTCGAGCCGCCCGACGAGATGCCGCTGGGATTCGAGAAGATCCCGGGGGAGATCGCCGTCTACGCCGAGCGTGGCGACCTGCTGCTGCACGATGCCTACCTGTGGCATTCGGCCGCCCGGGCGACGGAGAACGCCACGACCCGCCGCCATGTACGAGCCGGGTACTACAGCGGCGACCGCGGCTCCTACCGCGACCAGTTCATCAAGAACGCCGCCCGCTGACGGGCCCCCCGCTGACGGGTCGTCAGAACAGGAAGTACCGCTGGGCCATCGGCAGCTCGCGGACCGGGTCTGCCTCGACGGCGTCGCCGTCGATCGAGACCGTGAAGGTGTCCGGGTCGACCCGGATGTCCGGCGTCGCCGTGTTCTCCGGCAGGTCGGCCTTGCCGCGTCGGCGCACGTCCTCGACCGGGACCATCGGGGTGGCCAGGCCCAGCCGTTCGGGCAGCCCGGCGGAGATCGCGGCGGGCGCGACGAAGGTCAGCGACGAGGCGGCGGCCGGCCCCCGCGCGGCCCCCCACATCGGGCGGGGCAACACCGGCTGCGGGGTCGGGATGGAGGCGTTGGCGTCGCCCATGGCCGCCCAGGCGATGAACCCGCCCTTGAGGACCAGCGACGGCCGCACCCCGAAGAACGCCGGATCGTAGAGCACCAGGTCCGCGAGCTTGCCGGGCTCGACGGAGCCGATCTGCGCGTCCAGCCCGTGCGCGACCGCCGGGCAGATCGTGTACTTGGCGACGTACCGCCGGGCCCGCGCGTTGTCGGCCGGACCGTCCCCCGGCAGGGCCCCGCGGCGACGCTTCATCACATGCGCCGTCTGCCAGGTGCGCAGCACGACCTCGCCGATCCGGCCCATCGCCTGCGAGTCCGAACCGATCATCGAGATGGCGCCGAGGTCGTGCAGGATGTCCTCGGCGGCGATCGTCGACGGCCGGATCCGACTCTCGGCGAAGGCCAGATCCTCGGGCACGCTGGGGTTCAGATGGTGGCAGACCATCAGCATGTCGAGGTGCTCGTCGAGGGTGTTGACGGTGTGCGGGCGGGTCGGGTTCGTCGACGACGGCAGGACGTTGGCGGCGGCCGCGACGGTGATGATGTCCGGCGCGTGCCCGCCGCCGGCGCCCTCGGTGTGGTAGGCGTGGATGGCTCGGCCGGCGATGGCGGCGAGGGTGTCCTCGACGAAGCCGGCCTCGTTGAGCGTGTCCGAGTGCAGTGCCACCTGGACTCCGGCGGCGTCGGCGACGCGCAGGCAGGCGTCGATCGCGGCGGGCGTCGTGCCCCAGTCCTCGTGCAGCTTGAACCCGGCCGCGCCGGCCCGGAGCTGTTCCCACATCGACGCGTCGCTGACCGTGTTGCCCTTGCCGAGCAGGACGACGTTCACCGGCCAGTCGTCCATCGCGGAGAGCATCCGCCCGAGGTTCCACGAGCCCGGCGTCACGGTGGTCGCCTTGGTGCCCTCGGCCGGGCCGGTGCCGCCGCCGATGAGGGTCGTGATCCCGGTGCCGAGTGCCTCGGGGACCTGCTGCGGGCAGATCAGATGCACGTGGCAGTCGACCGCGCCCGCGGTGAGGATCTTCCCGTTCCCGGCGATGATCTCGGTGCCGGGCCCGATGACCAGGTCGGGATGGACGCCGTCCATCGTGTCCGGGTTGCCGGCCTTGCCGAGCGCGACGATCCGCCCGTCGCGGATGCCGACGTCCGCCTTGATCACACCCCAGTGGTCGAGTACGACGGCGCCGGTGATGACGAGATCGGGGGCGCCCTCGGCGCGGGTCGCCCGCGACTGGCCCATGGACTCGCGGATGACCTTGCCGCCGCCGAAGACCGCTTCATCGCCGCTGCCGGCGAGCGCCGGACCGCGGCTGCGGTCCTCGGTCACCTCGATGAGCAGGTCGGTGTCGGCGAGGCGGATGCGATCGCCGACCGTCGGTCCGTACAGCAGGGTGTAGCGCGAGCGGTCCAGGCGGCTCAAGAGCTCGCTCCGTCGAGGGGGCCGGCGAACTCCGGGCGCAGGCCGGGCACGACCCGGGCGCCGGCCAGCGGGACGAGGTCGACCTCGCGTTCCACCCCGGGCTCGAAGCGGACCGCGGTGCCGGCGGGCACCGCCAGCCGGTGCCCCCAGGCGAGGTCGCGGTCGAAGTCGAGCGCCGGGTTGGCCGCGGCGAAGTGGTAGTGCGAGCCGACCTGCACCGGACGGTCGCCGGTGTTGCGGACCAGCACCGTCCGGACGGGCCGGCCCGGGTTGATCTCGACGGGGTCGGCGGCCGGCAGGATCTCGCCGGGTATCACGCGATCGGCTGGTGCACGGTGACCAGCTTGGTGCCGTCCGGGAAGGTCGCCTCGACCTGGACCTCGGCGAGCATCTCCGGCACCCCCTCCATGACGTCGTCCCGGGTGAGCACGCCGCGCCCGGCGGTCATCAGGTCGGCGACGCTGCGGCCGTCGCGGGCGCCCTCCAGCAGGAACGAGGTGAGCAGGGCGGTCGCCTCGGGATGGTTCAACCGCAGCCCGCGGGCGCGGCGTTCCCGGGCGAGTCCGGCCGCCACGTGGATGAGCAGCCGTTCCTGTTCATGAGGGCTCAGCAGCACGACCGCGAAGCCTAGCAGGCACGGCCAATGACGCCCGCGTCGCCGCCAATGACGCCCACGTCGCCGCGGCCAATGACGCCGACGTTGCCGCGACCGGCACGGCTGGTCGGTCCGCGGGTTCCGCTGGTCGGTCCGTGGGTTCCACGGCACTGGCGCACCCTCGCCATTCGGCCGTCGGTCGATGTCGGGCAGGTGAACGTTGAACCCATTTCGGGGCATCCAGGTTTCGGTGACGTTTCGGTCCGCGGGAATCCTGGGGGCGGTGGTGGAGCGTGACCGGCCCGGCGGCGAGAATGGAGTTACTGGCAATTCACACAGGTGCGATGAGACGGATACGCCTCCTTCCTAGCGTCCGGGAGACCGCTCGGGCAGGTCGGATCGACCGGCCGACGGGGTGTGCCCGAGACGAGTGTGATGGGGGTTTGGTGATACCAGCTCTGGATCGGCGGGGTTTTCTCCGCCGAGGTGTGGGAGTGACCGCGGGAGCGACCCTGCTCACCGTCGGCGGGGGCGGCCTGCTCGCCGCATGCGGCAGCGACGACAGCGACGACTCGGGCTCGGGCGGTTCCGGCGCGGCTTCGTTCGGGACGCTCGGCGTCCGCCTGTCGTGGATCAAGAACGCGGAGTTCGCCGGGGAGTACCTCGCCGACCAGCGCGGCTACTACAAGGCGGCCGGATTTTCCGGCGTCAATCTGATCGCGGGGGGCCCGTCGGCGACGCCGCAGGACACCGACGTCGCCACCGGTAAGGCTTTCATCGGGATCTCCTCGCCGGACATCACCGGGACCGCGATCGCCCAGGGCGCCCCCCTTAAGATCATTGGCGCGCAGTATCAGAAGAACCCGTTCGCCATCCTGTCCATGGCCAAGAGCCCCATCAGCACGCCGCAGGACATGGTCGGCAAGAAGATCGGCGTGCAGGCGACCAACGAGTCGGTCTGGTCGGCGTTCCTGAAGGCGAACAAGCTCGATCCGTCGTCCATCACGAAGGTGCCGGTGGAGTTCGACCCGCTGCCGCTGACCACCGGAACGGTCGACGGCTGGTTCGCCTTCGTGACGAACGAGCCGAACCTGCTGCGGGTCAAGGGCTTCGATGTCACCACCTTCCTGCTCGCCGACCACAACTATCCGCTCGTCTCGGAGACCTTCATGGTCACCGACGAGTCGATCGCGAAGAACCGCGACAAGGTGAAGGCGGCGCTGACCGCCGAGATCCGCGGCTGGAAGGATGCCACCTCCGACGCCTCGCTCGGCGCCAAGCTCGCCGCCACCGTGTACGGCAAGGATCTCGGTCTGGACGAGAAGGAACAGGGCCTGGAGAGCGCCGACCAGAACAAGCTCATCCTCACCGAGGAGACGAAGAAGAACGGGCTGTTCACGCTCACCGACACGCTGGTCGAGGAGAACATCGCCACCCTCAAGCTCGCCGGCGTCGACATCACCGCCGAAAAGCTGTTCGATCTGTCCATCATCCGAGAGCTGTACAAGGAGAAGCCGGAACTCGTATGAGTGCAGCCGCCACGTCCATGCCAGAGCCGGCCCCGGGACCGTCGGCTCCCTCCGCTGCTGTCCCTGGTTCCGGCGTGAGCGTGGTGGGCCTGCGCAAGGAGTTCCGCCTCGGCCGCTCGTCGATGCTGGCCCTCGACGACGTCAATCTCGCCACCGCCGAGGGCTCGTTCCTGACGCTCATCGGGCCGTCGGGCTGCGGGAAGTCGACGGTGCTGCGCATCCTCGCCGATCTCGACGCGCCCAGCGCCGGGGAGGTGCTGGTGCACGGGGAGCATCCGGCGACCGCCCGCCGTGGCCACCACCTCGGCATCGCCTTCCAGGACCCGGCGCTGCTGCCGTGGCGCTCGGTCGAGGCCAACATCCGGCTGCCGCTGGAGGTCGCCGGGGTGAAGTCGAACCGGGCGGTGATCGCGGACCTGATCCGGCTGGTGGGGCTCACCGGTTTCGAGAAGGCCCGTCCGGCGCAGCTTTCCGGCGGGATGCGCCAGCGGGTCGCGATCGCCCGCGCCCTCGTCGTCGAGCCCCGCATCCTGCTGCTCGACGAACCGTTCGGCGCCCTCGACGACATGACCCGCCAGCGGCTGAACTTCGAGCTACTGCGGATCTGGGGCGAACGGGCCACGACGACCCTGCTCGTCACCCACTCCATCCCCGAGGCGGTGATCCTCTCCGACACCGTCGCCGTGATGAGCGCCCGGCCCGGGCGCATCTCCGCACTCGTCGACATCGACCTGCCCCGGCCGCGCACCCCGGCGATGCTGCGCTCGGCGCGGTTCCACGAGCTGCACGACGAGCTGTCGACGTTGCTGTTCGCCGGCGGCGAGACGGCGCCGGTCACGGTGCGGACGCCGGCGGCCGACCCCGCTCGGAGCGGGGCATGACGACCCTGCAGGACGCCGGCTTCGGCGCCACCGGCGGCGGTCCGGGCGGGCCCGGGAGACCGGGGGGACCGGGGGGATCATCCGGACCGGGCGGGTCGGGCGATCCCGGTGCGGGGCGCCGCGGCGGCGGGGTGGGGGCGGGTGCCGATCGACCGGTCTGGATCGGCGGCGCGGTCGGGATCGTCGGGATCGTCGCGCTGTGGTGGGTGCTCGCGGTCACGGTGCTCGACAACGGCGGGGTGGTGCCCACCCCGTGGGAGGTCGTGCGAGCGCTGTGGGATGACCATCGGCTCATGTGGACGTCGGCGAAGTCGACGGTGGCGATCGCGGTGAAGGGCTGGTTGATCGGCAACGGCCTGGCCATCGGTCTCGCCGTGGTGTTCTTCGGGGTTCCGGTGGTGGAGCGGGTGTTGCTGCAGATCGGCGTGGCGTCCTACTGCCTGCCGATCATCGCGATCGGCCCGATCCTCACCACCGTGTTCGACGGCAGCACCCCCCAGATCGCCCTGGCCGGCATCTCCGTGTTCTTCACGACGATGGTCGGCACCCTGCTCGGCCTGCGGGCCGCGGACCCGGCGAGCCTCGACGTGGTGCGGGCCAGCGGCGGCGGCGGCTGGAAGCAGATGCGGTACATCCGGCTGCGGGCCGCCCTGCCGAGCACCTTCGCCGGGTTGCAGATCGCCGCGCCGGCGGCCGTCCTCGGCGCGATCATCGGCGAGTTCCTCGGCGCCGACCGGGGGCTCGGCGTGGCCATGGTCCACTCCCAGCAGGCCCTGGAGGTCCCGCGGACGTGGGCGCTGGCCGCGGTCGCCTCCGCGGTCGCCGGACTGGGCTACGCGCTGACCGCGCTCGTCGCCCGGCTGGTCACCCCGTGGGCGCCGCGCGGTAACCCGGGCGGCGGGCTGTGACGGCCGGCGCCCCGGCGGCGACCACCCTGGAGCCGGCCACGACCGGCTCCGCACCTCCGGCGGCGGCCGCGGGGCCCAGTCCGCACGTGCTGCTCACGGCGATCCTGCTGCGGGTCGGGCGCACCATGCTGTCCGTCGTCGCGTCGGCCGCCGTGATCGTCGGTCTCTGGTACGCGTTCATCGCCGTGTTCGATCTCAACCCGCTGGTCGCCAAGGATCCGCAGGCGGTGTGGACGTACCTGTTCACGGCCGACAAGGCCGCCGAGAGCCGGCGGGCCATCCTCGACGGGCTGTGGCACACCCTCGGCGACGCCGGGGTCGGGTACGCGGCGGGCACCGTGGCCGCGATCGTCGTCGCCGTCGCCTTTGTGTTGTTCCGGTCGGTGGAACGGGCGCTGATGCCGGTGGCGATGATGCTGCGGTCGGTGCCGCTCGTGGCGATGATCCCGCTGCTCACCCTGATCTTCGGACGGGGCCTGACCGCGGTCGGGGTCATCGCCGGGATCATCGTGTTCTTCCCGTCGCTGGTGAACCTGGTCTTCGGGCTGCGCTCCGGCCCGCCGGCCGCCGCCGATCTGGTCCGCGCCTACGGGGGTGGTCCCGCCACCGTGCTGCGCAAGGTTGCGCTGCCCAGCGCGCTGCCGGCGCTGTTCGTCTCCGCGCGTATCGCCGTCCCGGGCGCGGTCATCGGTGCGCTGCTCGCCGAGTGGCTGGCGACCGGCGAGGGGCTCGGCTACTACATGCAGCGTGCCCAGCAGACGTTCAACTACGGCGGAGTGTGGGCCTCGGTGGTAGTGATCACCGTGGCGAGCATCGCGCTGTACGCCGTCGTCGGCTTCATCGAGGCGATCGTCCTGGCGCGGTACGGGCCGAACTCGGGTCGTGGCAGGTAGCGATGATTGTGATGCCCGCAATGGTGCGCTCGATCGCGCCCGCCGCATCGTCCGGACGGGCCATCCTGGGGCGGTCGGTTCTCCGCCGTGCACCTCGTCGCCCCCCGGCCTGCCCTCCCGCGGCGTATCTGGCGATTGCCCTGCGATATAACCAAAATCGGCGCGAATTACGCGAAGTACTCGGGCGGCCACCTTCCCTGCCTGCCCTCTTCGGATGTAGATGCGCCGCCGGCGTCGGCCGGCGGACGAAGGGCTGCCTTTGAACGTCGAACGCACCAGCCTCGGACCCCGGCTGATGGCGGCGCCCGGCCGGGTGGTCCGGCCGACGCGGACGGTTCCCGCCGGTTCGGCCACATACCCGCGGGCACCGGCCCGCACGGAGTCGCCCATGGTGATCCCCCGCCTGGACCGGCATGACCCCCCGTCGGAACCGGTCGGTCCGATCGGGCACCTCCCGGTGGCCGGCGCGGACCGGTTGTCCCCCTCGGCCGCCGAGCTGGCACGCCTGCGCCGGGTCGCCGACGGTGAGGAGGACGCCGACCTGGTCGTGCGCGGTGGCCTGGTCGTCGTCGTGCACGACGGCACGGTGGTCAACCGCGACATCCTCATCGTCGGGCGGTACATCGCCGCCGTGACCAGGCCCGGGGTGCTCAGTGGTCGGCGCTCCCTCGACGCCGCCGGCCGTTACGTCGTCCCCGCCTACGTCGACGCCGGGCTGCGGGTCGAGGAGACCCTGCTCAGCGCGGGCGAGCTGGCCCGTCTGCTCATCCCCCGCGGGACGGTGACGCTGCTGACCGACCCGGCGGCGCTGCTCGCGCTCGGCGGCGTCCACGGCTCGGAGCTCGCCACCGGCTCCGCGACGCCGCTGCGGGTACTGCTCCGTTCGGGCGGTGGCCTCCCGTCCGACACGGACCTGGCGCTCGCTGCGCCGGCCCCGCCGATCGCCCCGGTCACCGGTCCCGCGGCGATCCCACCCACCGCACCCACCACCACCTCGATCGTCGAGGTAAGCCCGGCGTTGCCGGGGGCCGGGCTGAGCGGCCTGTCCGCGTTGGGCGCGGGGCCGGTGGCGGATGCCGCCGGACTGCGCTGGGTCCTGGACTACCCCGGCCCGGCCAGGAACAGGACGGTCACCGAACTCGCCACCCACGGCCATCTCGACCACGACGTGCGGCTCGCCGTCGGCCAGGGGATGGGCCCGATCGACGCCATCCGGCACGCCACCCTGTTCCCGGCCCGGTCGCACGGCCTGGACTCGGCGTTGGGCTCCATCGCCCCCGCCCGGCTGGCCGACCTGCAGGTGGTGACCACACTCGCCGGCACCGCCCCACCCGACGTGGTGGTGGCGGGCGGGCGGATCGCCGCCGAACACGGCCGCCCGCTGTTCGACAATCACGATGTGGCGCCGGCGTGGGCCGTCGGCCGGATCCGGCTGCCGGCGAACCTGCATGCCGGCTCCTTCATCGGCCCCGGTCTGAGCCGGGCGGGCAGGCAGGACGTCAGCGTCGCGGCGGTGAGCATCGACGTGCCCCGCGAACCGGCGGCCCACCCGGTCGTGGGCGGTCCCGGCCGCGGCCCGTTGGGCGGTGCGGGTCCCGAGCCGGCGACGGCGACGGCCCGCCGGCACGGTGTGCGCACGGT
Organism: Frankia sp. AiPs1; assembly: GCF_023716945.1. Classification (GTDB taxonomy): domain Bacteria; phylum Actinomycetota; class Actinomycetes; order Frankiales; family Frankiaceae; genus Frankia. The sequence goes on from NZ_JAMQQF010000044.1 coordinate 10,538, forward strand.
ACGGGTGCAGCCGACGGTGCACGGCGGGTTCGTGGTCGCCGATCCCACCCGCGACCTGCAGAAGGTCGCGGTCTTCGAGCGGGATGGCGGCGGCGGACCGGTCGACGTGGGGCTGATCCGCGGCTGCGGGCTCCTGCGCGGCGCACTCGGGGTGTCGACGATGCACGCGCCCGGCCACGTGGTCGTGGTCGGCGCCCGCGACGACGACATGCTGACTGCCGCCCGAGCGATCGAGGGCATGGGCGGCGGGTTCGTCGTCGTGGACCAGGGCTGGGTGCGGGCGGCCTGCCCGCTGCCGTTGCTGGGCCTGATGAGCGACGCCCCGTGGGAGGCGGTGCTTGGCGAGCTGGCCGCCGTCGACACCGCCGCGGCGGCTCTCGGCTGCCGGCTGCCGGCTCCGCTGCGGACCCTGGCGACCCTCGGCCGGTTGCTCTACACCCGTCCCTGACGGCACCTCGTCAGCCCCGCCGGCCCCCACGGGCCGCCTGCGGCCGGTGGGGCAGGGCGGGGCCCCCATCAGGAATGGCCCAGCCGGGCGATGCGGGTGATGCGGGGCTCGCCGGATCGTTGATGCCGGTCTGGGTCCGCACGTGCGCGGCGCACTCGCGCAGGTCGCGGTGGACCTGATCGGTCAGGTGCCAGGTGCGGCCCGCGCCGTCACTGCCCACCTGGACCAGGCCGGCGTGGAGCAGGCCGATGAGGTGGGCGCGTGCCCGCGACCGGTCCACGCCCAGCAGAGCGGCCGCCTGCGCGGTGCGTAGCCGCGGGGTCCGCCGTAGCCCGGTGAGGAGCTGGAGTTCGGCCCGACCCAGCGGCCGGCCGAGCCGCTCGCGGGCCGCGACGTACCGGGCGAAGGCGAGGTCCGCGGGGGTGGCGGGCAGGGTGGCGACGACCGTCCGCTCGGCCGGATGATCGAAGTGGGGAGCCGCGAGACCGTGGCGGAGCTGGTCGGCGATGGCCCGACCGATCCCGTGCCCGGTGCGCTGGGCGATCCCGGCCCGCCGGAAGGCGTCAGCGAGCAGGGGGTTGCGCGGGCCGGGCGGCCCTGCGAGCGCGGTCCCCGGCAGCGGTCCGGCGGCCGGCGCCACCGGGTTCGTGATCTCGAGGCGGTCATCGGCCCACCGCACGTGGACGGCGCCGGGAACGTCGTAGTCCCGATGGGTCAGCGCGTTGGTGACCAGCTCCCGGAACGCCTCCTCCGAAAAGGCGGGAACGTGCACTCGTAGGAGCTCGAACCGAATCACCTGTTCGGTGTTGCGGGCGCGGAAGCGGGCGAGTAGCTCCTCGGCGAGCCGGAACAGCGGCCAGCGGAAGAAGTCGTTCACCACGGCCGTGTCGGCCCGCATGACCTGCATCGCCGCCTCGTGCCAGGGCAGGAACCAGCGGATCGCCTCCGGCCGGCCGAACAGCAACAGGGCCTCGGGCAGCAGGACCGGATCCGACCCGCCCGACCCCGACCCTGGCCTGTCCGACCCCGACCCGTTCGACCCTGGCCTGTCCGACCTTGAACCGTCCGACCTTGATCTGCCTGACCCGGCGTCGCCGGGCCCCGACGCCGCACCTGGCTCGGACGCACCGTCCGAACGGGCTACACCGAGGGCGGCGGCCAGCTCACGGTCCGGCAGCCCGGCGAGACCGGCGTCGGCGCGCGACCCCGCGGCGCCCACCAGCCGGCGGAACCGCTCGAACTCGCGAGGGTCGAGGTCCGTCCACCTCGCCCCGTCGAGCGGCCGCCCACGATCTCGCACCGTCATCAGTTCTGCGCCTCCCGGCCGAATCGATCTCTCATCGTAGGTCGCGACGCAGGCCGTCGACCTGCGATGTCGCTCCCACCGGGTGTCGGATATCCGCCGCTCTCAGCGCAGTCGGGACGGCCTCCCCGAAACGTCGGACCTACCGGCTACCGGCTCGTCGTCCGCCGGAACTCGGTGCGGTGGGCGGTGGTGCGGAGCCGGTCTCGGTCGTCGGCCGGTTGCCCGGCGCCGCGAGCCGGCAGCCGGGTCGCCCGGTCGACGAGGGACGCCAGCGCCCGGCGCAGTGCGACTCCTGCGGCGTCGGCCCGGATGCTCACCTCCTCGGCAAGGTCGGCATCAGCGCCCCGCCCAGATGCGCCCCGTCCAGACTCGTCCCTCGGAGACTCGCCCCTCAGCGGGTCGGCTCTCGGAAGGTCGCCGAGCAGGGGCAGGCCGTCAAGGTCGAACCGTTCCTGCAGCGCGAGGTCCTCGTCGAGCACGGCCTGCTCGAAGCGGGCGGCCTCGGCCATCCGCGCGGCGTCCCCGCCCAGGTCGTCGCGCAGCAGCCTCGTGTAGATCCGGGTGGATCCCTCGTCCTCCGGCTGAAGACAGAACTGAATCGTGTTGATCATTCCGGCATCCGGGTAGTCCAAGCGCAGGCGCAGCATGAACGGCGGTCGATACACGTAGGTCGACCAGCGGCGCTGCACGAGCGGATGCTCGCCGGTGGCGACCTTGGGGTCCTCCGGATTGGCTACCCGCTGCTCCATCTGCACGACGAAGCCCTCGCCGTCCGGTGTCACCCGGTACGGCGCGACCAGGGTGTCCTCTCCGGCGCCGATCGTGGCGGCGTGCACGAACGGGAAATGCGCCGTGTCCAGGAAGTTGTCGGCGAGCAGGCCGGCGCAGGCGGAGGATCGGGACGGCTCGAGCCAGACCGAGTCGAAACCCGCCTCGTCCGCCTCGGGGATCTCGATCAGGTCGGTGAACGGTTCCGCCGGGGCGATCCAGATCAGGCCATGCCGCTCGACCACACCCCACGGCGGGATGGCCCTGGCCCGCCTGGGGGCGGGCACCCCGGGGCCCAGGGAGGGGATCGCGGTGCACGCACCGGAGGCGACGAAACGCCAGCCGTGATACCCGCAGATGATCTCCGTCGCATCTACCCGGCCGGCTGACAGCGGTGCGAGCCGGTGCGGGCACCGATCGGCGAACGCCGCCAGGCCGTTGTCCAGACGGGCGAGGACCCACGGCTCGCCCAGCAGCCGCACCGCCACCGGCTTGTCGGCGACCTCCCCGGACCGTGCCACCGGATGCCAGCCGTGGCGCAACGCGGCAGTGGTGTTCTTCAGACGACGTGACATGCCCACCTCGCTCGGTCGCGTGCCGCCGGCGCGAATCGGCCCGCCGGCCCGGTGTGATGGTCGGACCCGTGATCTGGCCGGAACCGTCCCCCGGGCGGGCGGACGTCCGCCGGGCACGTCTTCCTGGCGGCCATCCTCCCGGGCCATCCTCCGTCGGACCTTCATCCGGCTGAACTGCTCGCCGCGGCGCGCGGCGCTGCCCGCATTCCGAAGCCCACGTGATCCCGTGATCCCGTGGGCCGGAACGGGGCGACTCCCTGTGGTGCATGGTCCCGGCGGGCCATGCCCTCGTGGTCCTCATCGGTCCCGCCATCACACGTGAGGAACGGGAGAGAACCGCACGCCCTGCCGGCAGAGGGGACAAAGGTCCCATTTGACTGGGATCGGCCCGGCGTTTCGACTCGACGCCATGTAGGTAACAATCGGTGACGGACCATTGGACGGCTGGTGATAGTTCGGGTTGGTCGAACGCGGTGACTGCCCCGGTGGGCGGGGCGGGATCTAACCGCAGCTGGCCCGATCGGGCGGCCTCACGGAGCGTCTGCGTGGTCAAACATCACTGTAACTTTCCGCCTCTAGGGTCGGTTGCCATGCACCGTTCGTCCGCCTGCCCCGCTGCCACCCGGCTCGCCGGTCGGTCCCGCTGGTCGGTCCCGCCCGGATGCACTGCCGCGGGTCCGATCGGACGGGTGCGGTTCATGGCCCGGCCCGCACGGTCTGGGCGGGCGCGCTCCCGCCAGCTGCGGTTCCGGCGGGCGAGGTCCCTGTGACGGCCGGCGGATCGACGTCTGCGATGTTCCGGCCTCGCACGGTCGGTGAGGCGGTGGAGATGCTCGCCGCCGCACACGACTCCGGTGCCGCGGTGGCGCTGCTGGGCGGTGGCACCGATCTGGTCCCCGCGCTGCGGTCCGGGGAGCGTGTCGCGGGGGTGGTCGTCGCGCTGCGTCGGGTGCTCGAACTGCGGGTTCGCGGGGCCGGAGCCGACAGCCTGACCATCGGCGCGGGGGCGACCTACACGGACCTGGCCGGCTGGTCGCTCTCGCCCGGCCTGGCCCGGGCCGCCCGGGTCGTCGGCTCCGTCCAGATCCGCAACACCGGCACGGTCGGCGGCGCGCTGGGATCGGCGCGGCCCGCGGGCGATCTGCTCACCTTCCTGACCGCCGCCGACGCCGAGGTGCTCACCGCCTCGCCCCGAGGATTGGACCGGCAGCCGTTGCCGCGTTTCCTCGCCGACGGGCTGGCCCCGGACGCCCTCGTCACGGCGGTGCGGCTGGCCCGTCCGGGCGGCCCGCAGGTCTACCTCAAGATCGGTGATCGACAGGCCGCGTATCCGGCGGTCGTCTCGTGCGCGGTCCTCGTGGACCGGGTGCGTCACCGGTTGACGTGCGCGATCGGGGGAGTCGGCCTACTGCCCGCCCGGATGGGGGACGCCGAGCGGTACGCACGCGACGAGGTCGACTGGTCGACCGGGACGGTGTCTCCGACAGCGGCTCGACGCTTTGGCGACCTGGTCGTCGAGGCGGCCGCCCGAATCACTCCCGCGCTGCCCGCGGGCCCGCGAGGTTCCGCGGAGTACCGCTGGCACGCGGCCGGAGTGCTCGCCGGCCGGGCGTTCGCCCGCTGCCTCCACGTGACCGCACCCCCGGCCGGAGTCCCCGGCGGCCCCGCCGGGGACTCCGCCGTCGGCGGGCAGCCGTGACCGCGGTGGCCCCGGACGGCTTCGCCGCCGGGCCGACGGGTACAGGGGAAACAGCCGGTACCGATGGCGAGGCAACCGGTACCGATGGCGGGGCAACCGGTGCTGGTGGCGGGGCGAACGGTGGCGATGGCGGGGAAGCCGGCGTCGGCGGTGGGGAAACCGGGGCGGACGGCAACGAGAGCTACCGGCTGAACGTCGACGGCTTCCTGCGCACGGTGAACGGCGCCCGGCTCGGGGATTCGCTGCTCACCGTGTTGCGGGACACCCTTGGGGTGACGGCGGTCAAGGACGCCTGCGAGCAGGGCCGGTGCGGGGCCTGCTCAGTGCTGCTGGACGGCCGGCTCGCGGCGTCCTGCACGGTGCTTGCCGCGGACGCCGACGGAACCCGGGTGGTCACCGTCGCCGGGTTGGGCGGCGCGGGGCTGGCCCGGGCGGTCCGGGCGATGTTCCTTGCCGAGGGGGCGGTGCAGTGTGGCTTCTGCACCCCGGGCTTCGTGGTCGCGGTGACGGATCTGCTCACCCGCCATCCGGACGCCGACGAGGAGGAGATCCGCGAGGCGTTGGCCGGCAACATCTGCCGGTGCACCGGCTATGGCCGCATCCTCGCCGCCGTGCGGGCGGTCCAGGCTGAGCGCAGCCTCCTCCGTTCGGGGGATGCTCACTCATCTGGGCAGACCCAGCGTCCTCCTGATGGAGGTCCGGATGGGGGGTGAGGTCGTGAGCGGCGGAATCGGGCGATCGGTGCCTCGCCCGGATGGGCCAGAGAAGGCGAGCGGAGCATTCCGGTACGCAGGGGACCTGCGGGTACCGGGGATGCTGCACGCGCGCACGCTGCGCTCCCCGCATCCACGGGCCCGGCTTGGGCGGATCGACGCCGCGGCGGCCCGCCGCCTGCCCGGGGTGGCCGCCGTGGTCACGGCCGCCGACGTGCCGGGCGTGGCCACCTACGGGCTGATCGTCGCCGACCAGCCGGTCTTCGCCGCCACAGAGGTGCGTTACGCCGGGGAGCCGGTCGCCGCCGTGGCCGCGGTCGACGCGGCGACCGCCCGCCGCGCGCTCGCCGCGATCGAGGTGGACTACGAGCCGCTGCGTCCCTCGACCGACCCGGAGCAGGTGCTGGCCGCGGACGCGGAGGCCCTGCACCCCGCCGGCAACCTGTTCCGCGAGATCGACATCCGGCACGGCGAGCCCGGGGTCGACGGTTCCGTCGTCGTCGAGGACCGCTATGTGGTCGGCATGCAGGACCAGGCGTTCCTGGCACCGGAGGCGGCCCTGGTCAGCCCGGCCGCCGACGGTGGGGTGGACCTGCGCGTCGCGACCCAGTGGCTGCACTCGGACCGCGAGCAGCTCGCCGCCTGCCTGGGCATCCCGGAGAACCTCGTCCGCCTCACCCTGGCCGGCGTGGGGGGCGCGTTCGGGGGGCGCGAGGACGTCACCCTGCAGATCCACGGTGCGCTGCTGGCCCGGGTGACGGGTGCGCCGGTACGGATCGCCTACGACCGGGTCGAGTCCTTCCTCGGCCATCCGCACCGTCATCCGGCCCGGATGTGGTTCCGGCACACCGCGACCGCCGATGGTGAGCTGGTCAGCGTCCAGGCCAACGTCGTCCTCGACGGCGGTGCCTACGCGTCGTCCTCCCCCGCGGTGCTCGCGAACGCGGTCACCCACGCCGCCGGCCCCTACCGGGTATCGCACGCGCGGCTGCGCGGGGTGGCCGTGCGGACCAATAACCCGCCCTGCGGGGCCATGCGAGGTTTCGGCGTGCCACAGGTGACCATCGGCCACGAGGCCCAGATGGACCGGTTGGCGGATGCGCTCGGCCTGGACCCCGTCGAGCTGCGGATCCGCAACGCCGTCCGACCGGGGGATGTCCTGCCAACCGGGCAGGTACTCGGCGCCCCGCTGCCGGCGCGTGAACTCATCCAGCTCGTCGCCGCCCGCCCGCTGCCCCCGCCGCCACCGGCCGTGGACGTCACCGGCCTCGCCCTGCCCGGTGGTCTGCCCGCCGCGGCCGAGCCGAGCCGGGTGCGTCGCGGCGTCGGCTACGCCCTGGCCTACAAGAACCTCCTCTTCTCGGAGGGCATGGACGACTCGTCGGCGGCCCGCGTCCGACTGGACCTGACCGACGACGGCACGCCGCGCGTCCGGGTGCACAGCGCCTGCGCCGAGGTCGGCCAGGGCTTCGTCACCATCGCCGGCCAGATAGCCCGCACCGAGCTCGGCGTCGAACAGGTCGTCCTCGCCCCCGCCGACACCGCGGTCGGCAGCGCCGGCTCCACCAGCGCCTCCCGCCAGACCTGGATGAGTGGCGGCGCGGTGCGCGGTGCCTGCGTCGCGGTCGCCGACCGGCTGCTCGCCCGGGTCGCGCGGGCCGCCGAGCTGCCGGCCGAGGTCGTCGAGGCCCCCCGGCGTACCCTGCGGATCGCCGCCGGACAGATCGTCGGCGTGGAGGCCGGGCTGCGCATCGCCATCGCCGACGCCCTGGCCGAAGGTCCGATCGAGGCCGACTACACCTTCCACCACCGGCGGACGACCGCGCTGGACGCCGACGGTCAGGGCGATCCGCACGTGGCGTTCGCCGGCGCGGCCCACCGGGCGGTCGTCGACGTGGACATCGATCTTGGCCTGGTCCGGGTCGTGTCGATGGCGCTGGCCCAGGACTGCGGCACCGTGCTCAATCCCCTGTCCCTGCGTGGGCAGGTCGAGGGGGGCACCGCCCAGGGGCTGGGCCTCGCCCTGATGGAGGAGCTGGTCACCGTGGACGGGGTGGTGGTCAACCCGACCTTCCACGACTACCTGCTGCCGACCACCGCCGACGTCCCCGATCTGGACTTCGTCGCCGTCACCGAGCCGCAGCCCGACGCACCCTACGGGGTCAAGGGCGTCGGGGAGGCACCGACCTGCACCGCCACCCCCGCGATCGTCGCCGCCATCCGGGCGGCGGTCGGGCGGGACCTGCGACGGGTCCCGGTGCGCCCGCAGGACCTCGTCGATCTCCCGACCCGTTCAGACCTCCCCCGTTCTGACCTCCCGACCAGCCCGCACCTGCCGACCCGCTCCGGCGTCGCCCCGGCCGGAGGTGCTTCGACGGCATGAGTGAAGACCTTCCGGACACGCCGGCATCCCTGCCCGAGCGGCCGCAGGTGCTGCGGTCCACTCGGGTGGTCCTGCCCGACGGCGAGCGGCCGGCGGCGGTGCACCTCGCCGACGGCCGGATCACCGCGATCACCGGGCCCACCGAGGTGCCGGCGGATGCCCTGGTCACGGACCTCGGCGACCTGGCGTTGCTGCCCGGTGTGGTCGACAGCCACGTGCACGTCAACGAGCCGGGTCGGACGGAGTGGGAGGGTTTCGCGACCGCGACCCGTGCCGCGGCCGCGGGCGGCGTCACCACGATCATCGACATGCCGTTGAACGCGATTCCGCCGACGACCTCGCTGGCGGCGCTCGCGACCAAGCGGGCGGTCGCCGAGGGGCAGATAGCCGTCGACGTCGGGTTCTGGGGCGGCATCATCGGTGCCGACACCCGCAGTCTCGCCGACCTGGCCGCCCTGCACGACGCCGGTGTCTTCGGCTTCAAGGCGTTCCTGGCCCCGTCGGGGGTCGAGGAGTTCCCGCACGTCTCGATGGAGGTGCTCGCCGCCGCCGGACGGCACACCGCCCGGATGGGCGCCCTCACGGTCGTGCACGCGGAGTCGCCCGCCGTTCTCGCGGCGGCGCCGCCGGTGGCCGGGCGGGCCTACGCGAGCTGGCTGGCCTCCCGGCCCGCGGCGGCGGAGACGCAGGCGGTGGCGGGACTGGCGGCGCTGTCCGCGGCGACGGGCGCGCGGCTGCACGTGCTGCACCTGTCCGCCGTCGACGCGCTTGACGAGATCCTCGCCGCCCGCGCGGAGGGGCTGCCGCTGACCGCCGAGACCTGCCCGCACTACCTGACGTTCACCGCGGAGGAGGTCCCCGAAGGGGCCACGGTGTTCAAGTGCGCCCCGCCCATCCGCGGCAGGACGAACCTGGACCGGTTGTGGGCCGCGATGTCGGCGGGGTTGCTCACCGGGATCGTCAGCGACCACTCGCCGTCGACGCCGGAGGTCAAGCACATCGACAGCGGCGACTTCGCGGCTGCGTGGGGCGGTATCGCGTCCGTGCAGGTCGGGCTACCCGCGGTCTGGACCCAGGCCCGCGTCCGCGGCCACACCCTCGCCGACGTGGTCGGTTGGATGTGCGCGGGCCCCGCGGACCTCGCCGGGCTGCGCGGCAAGGGTCGGCTCGCCGTCGGTGCGGACGCCGACCTCGTCGTCTTCGACCCGGATGCGTCGTTCCTGGTTGAGCCGTCCATGCTGCGGCATCGCCACCCGCTCACCCCCTACGCTGGACGCAGCCTGGACGGAGTCGTCCAGGCAACCTATCTGCGGGGGGTGCGTGCGGACGGTGACCGCCCGCCGCGGGGACAACTGCTGGCACGGTGAGGTGACCACCTCACCCGATCGGGCCAGGACCCCTTCCGTCCGCCGCGGGCCGCATCCACGGCTGGCGCGGACGGGCCCCCACGTCCGGTCGTGGGGTACCGACCCGAACCAGCCGCAGGCGTCGACGGGACGTACCCTTTGCCTCCCGCAAACGTGCCGACCCAGCCTGCTCGCACCGGACCGCCACCGACGCCGATGGCGACCCGGCGGCTGCCCGGCCAGCGGCGCAGCAGCCGGTCGCCGCAGGTGACACCGCTCGACCTGAGAGAAGGATCCGATGAGTGACGAGCCCGACCTGACCAACCTCGTCGACCTGGCGGCAGCCCGTTCCGGCGGCACGGTCGTGGCCGTCAACGACGAGTTCTTCGCGTTCGCGGAGCGGATGTTGCTGCCCGAACCGCCCATCGTGCGCCCCGGCGTGTTCACCGAACGGGGCCAGTGGACCGACGGCTGGGAGACCCGCCGCCGCCGTGACCTGCCGGGGGCCGACTGGGCCATCGTCCGCCTGGGCGCGCCCGGGATCGCCCACGCGATCACCGTCGACACCACCCACTTCACCGGCAACGCCCCGGAGGCCGTCGAGATCCACGGGGCGACGGTCGCCGGCTATCCGTCCGCCGCGGAGGTCGCCAGCGACGCCGTCGACTGGGTGGAGCTGGTCCCGCACACGCCGATCGCCGCCGATGCGGTCAATGTGCTGCCCGTGGCGGAGGCGGGCCGGCTTCGCATCACCCATCTCCGGCTCAACATTCATCCGGACGGGGGAGTCGCCCGGCTGCGCGTGCATGGCACGGTCGTGCCAGACCCGCGCCTGCTCGACCGGGTCACCTCCGATCTTGCCGCCGCCTACCTGGGCGGGGTCGTGGTGGCCGCAAGCGACATGCACTACGGCGACCGGCACAACCTCAACGCCTCGGGCGACGCCCGGGCGATGGGGGAGGGCTGGGAGACCCGCCGCCGCCGCGGCACCGGGCACGACTGGGCGGCGGTCCGCCTGACGACGCAGGGTCTGATCGTGCGGGCCGAGGTCGACACCCGCCACTTCCGCGGCAACTCCCCCCGGGCCGTGGAGCTGTGGGCAGCGGACCACCCGGACATGCTCGACCCCGATGACATCAGCGCCATCACCGATTGGGTTCCGCTGCTGCCGCGCACGCGGGTGCAGCCCAACACCCGGCACCTGTTCGATCTGGAGGTGCCCGTCCGGGCCACCCACGTGCGCGTCGACGCGATCCCCGACGGCGGCCTGGCCCGGCTGCGGCTGACCGGCGTGCCGACGGCCCCCGGGCGCGAGGCGCTGGCCATGCGCTGGTTCGACGCACTGTCCCCGGACGCCGCCCGCGAGGAGCTGCTGGCCTGCTGCGAGTCCGAGGACTGGGCCGAGGCGGTGGTGGCCCGCCGTCCGTTCGGCAGTCTGGCCGCCCTCCTGCCCGCTGCCGAGCAGGAATGGTGGCGGTTGCCGGAGTCGGCCTGGTTCGAGGCGTTCACCGCGCATCCCCGGATCGGGGAGCGCCCGACCGGCATTCCCGCGCCGCCGACGACGGCGCGTGCGTCGGTGGTCTCCCTCGACGCCCCCCGGCGGGAGCAGGCGGCGATGGACGAGGCCCCCGAGGAGATCAAGGCGGCGTTCGCCACCGGCAACGCCGCCTACGAGGAGCGCTTCGGCTACATCTTCCTGGTCCGGGCGGCCGGCCGCAGCGCCGAGGAGATGCTCGCCCTGCTGCAGGAGCGGATGACCCACGAGCCCGACGAGGAGCTGCGCATCGCCGCCGGCCAGCAGGCGGAGATCACCGCCCTGCGGATCCGGCACCTGATCACCGGGGCGTAGCCCGCCGGCGATGACAGGGCTGGTGATCGGGCCGGCCGGCCGAAGCGCGGCCAGCCGGGCATGGGCCAGAGAGGACTGCACGGGAGGGGCGATGGGGCTGTCCACACACGTCCTGGACACGGCGCGGGGGCGGCCCGCTGTGGGGGTGCCGGTTCGGCTCGAACGGGGCGAATCTCGCCCGAACCTCGGCGGCGCCGGCGATACCAGCCAGACCGGCGCCGAGCAGACCGGCGCCGAGCAGACCGGCGCTGGGCAGACCACAACTGGGCAGACCGGTACCGGCTGGACCGTGGTCACCGAGGCGGTCACCGATGCCGACGGGCGGGTCGGCGGCCTGCCGCTGACCGCGCCCGGCCCCTGGCGGCTCGTCTTCGACACCAGCGCCCGCTCGGTGTTCTTCCCCGAGGTGAGCATCGCGTTCCACGTCACGGACCCGGCGGAGCACCATCACGTCCCGCTCCTGCTGGCGCCGTTCGGCTATTCGACCTATCGCGGCAGCTGACCTGGTACCGCCCGCCGGGTGGACGACTCGGGGCGGGTCAGGTCTCGGGGGCGGGCTGCGGGCGGGTTGGGGAGGCCAGCGGCCATCCGCCGGCCGCCAGCCGGGCGCTGACTCGGGCGATGTCGCCCTCCAGGGGGACGTCGTGGGTGACGTCGGCGATCGCCGTGCGGATCGCCAGGGCCGAGGCGGAGTCACCGCTCGTGGTCAGCGCCGCGGCGATTGCGGCCACCTCATCCCCGGTCAGCTTGCGCCGCAGCAGCGCGAACAACGGCAGATAGTCCCGCTCCGGGACGCCGTCGGGGTACCCGGCCCGCAGCCACTGGATGACCGATGCCAGCAACGGAGGCAACGCCACGCCACTCACCTTCCTCTGGCTCCATCACGTTCCGGCGACGACGGAGTAGATACCCCAGCCGATCGCCGCCAGCACTGCGGCGAAGCACGCCGCCCCGGCGGCGATCCCGAGCGGGTTCGTCCCGATGACACGGTCGCCACCGGCCTCGCCGGCGGCGGGTGCGCCGCCGGCCCGACCCGGCAGGCTCACCGCGCGCAGCCCGACCGCGAACAGTGCGGGTAGTCCCGCCCCGGCGAGCAGGCCGATGCCGACGATCTTCCACAGGGCGTCCAGGTCGATCCAGGAATCCATGCCCGCCTCTCCCTTCGTCACTTCCACCGGCCACCAACTTCCACCGGCCGTCGACTTCCACCGATCGTCATGTCCATCGGTGGTCACTCAGGACCGGCCCGACGGCCGAGCGGCCGTCGCGTCCGGGGCCGCACCTCAGGCCGCGACCCGCTCCCCGGTGTCGTCGGTGGCCGTGGCGCCGTCCCACTCGTCGTTGACGTTGTGCTGGCTGACCGGCGTCCGGCGGGCCCGCAGGTACAGCAGGGCGGACGCGATCACCAGCAGCACGAAGACGATGACCACGCCGGGGGTGCCGCCGATGCCCTGGGCGATCCCGTAGCACCCGGCGCCGACGAGCCCGGCGGCCGGCAGGGTCAGCAGCCATGCGGTGGCCATCCGGCCGGCGACGCTCCAGCGCACCTCCGCGCCCTTGCGACCCAGGCCGGTGCCGAGAATCGAGCCTGTCGCCACGTGCGTCGTCGACAGCGAGTACCCGAAGTGGCTGGAGAGCAGGATCGTCGCGGCCGAGGACGACTCGGCGGCCATGCCCTGCGGGGAGTCGATCTCGACCAGCCCCTTGCCGAGGGTCCGGATCACCCGCCAGCCGCCGAGGTAGGTACCCAGGCTGATCGCGATCGCGCAGCTCAGGATCACCCAGAACGGCGCCTCGGACCCAGCGTCCACCGTGCCGTTGGCGATGAGGGCCAGGGTGATGATGCCCATCGTCTTCTGCGCGTCGTTCGTGCCGTGCGCGAGCGAGACGAGCGACGCCGAGCCGATCTGGCCGAGCCGGAATCCGTGGCTGCGTGCCCGGTCCGGGACGCCACGGCTCAGCCGGTAGATCAGATAGGTTCCCACGGTCGCGATGAGAGCGGCGATCACCGGCGACAGACCGGCCGGAATGATTACCTTCGAGACGACTCCGTGCCATTTGACGCCGTGCGTTCCGGCGGCGGCGATGGTCGCCCCGATGACCCCACCGATGAGTGCATGAGATGAACTGGAGGGTATTCCGAAGAACCACGTCAGCAAATTCCAGGTAATACCGCCTACCAGCCCGGCGAACACCACGGTCAGCGTGACGAGATGGGTGTTGACCAGGCCACTCGCGATCGTCGCGGCCACGCTGAGCGACAGGAAAGCGCCGACCAGGTTCAGCACTCCGGACAGGGCGACGGCGACCTTCGGGGGCAGTGCCCGCGTCGCGATCGAGGTCGCCATTGCGTTGCCGGTGTCATGGAACCCGTTTGTGAAGTCGAAGGCCAGCGCGGTCATGACCACCAAAACCAGGATGCCGTCGTTCACGCTGTCTGTTGTAGACCCGAACTGGGCCGATGTCGACCCGTCGGGAACATCCAGAACATCACCTTGAATGATGTTCGCCGTCGTTAACCAATTATTAATGTGGTGCACGCTCGCCGTTTGGTTTAACGGGCGACGCCTGATTGGCGTGGTGACCGTGGGGTTCCTGGCGTCCACCCAGGCGGGCGACCGTCGCCCGGTCGAGGCCCGCGGCGGCAAGGCGCGGATCGTCCAGCAGGCCCGCGTCCAGCGCCCGCAGGACGTGCCCGGCCAGGGCCCCCCC
>NZ_JAMQQF010000450.1 GCF_023716945.1 Frankia sp. AiPs1
GGGCACCATCGCGACGCCGTCGCGCAGGGCCAGCTGCGGCTCGCCGGTGGCGATCGCGGCGGGCAGCGCGGCCAGGGAGGCGGCCGTGCCGTCCAGGTCGACGACCACGATGCGGTCGGGGTTCTCCGTGGCCGCGGAACGCAGCAGCCCCCACAGCGGGGCGGCGGTGAGTTCCACCGGGTCGCCGCTGCGCGCCGCCACCGCGCGGCGGGTGAGTACCACCAGACGCGCGCCCGGGCGGTCCTCCCGAGTGAGCCAGTCGCGCAGCCGGTCGAGCAGGGCCAGGACCGCCCCGCTGACCGCCGCCGGAACGTCATGGCGCTGCGGGTCCGCCGCGGCCGGCACACTGGCGGATCCGCGTGGGGGCAGGCCCGACGGCGTCCACCATGGCAGCAGGGTCAGCTCCGCGTCGTCGGTCGCGGGAGCACCGAGGTTCAGCTCCAGGTCTGCCCGTTCCAGCCCTGCCAGCCCCAGGTCTGCCGCTTCCAGGTCGGCCAGCCGCAGCCCTGCCGATTCCTGGTTTGCTGGCTCCAGGTCTGCCAGCTCGTCCGTGGCGAACCGGTAGGGCGCTGCCGCGCCGTCCGGCAGGGGCGGCAGTTCCCGCCACTCCAGCTCGTACAGGGACGCGGCGCCCGCGCCGGCGCCGGCCGACGGCAGGCTGGCCGGGTCGACCGGGCGCAGTGTGATCCGCTCCACCCGGGCCACCGGCGCCCCCGTCGCGTCGGCCACCTGCACGGTGACGGTGTCGCGCTCGCCGGGACCGGGCGCGACGGTGACCCGCAGCTCGGTGGCGCCGGTCGCGGCCAGGGTGATCCCGGTCCAGGCGAACGGCAGCAGCACACCCGAACCCAGGAAGGTACCCAGGCCCATCGCGTGCAACGCCGAGTCGAGCAGCGCCGGATGGATCGCGAAGCGGCCCGCGTCGATGTGGAGTTCGGGATCGAGGGCGACCCGGGCGTGCACCGTGTCCCCCGAGCGCCAGGCGGCGCGCAGGTTCTGGAACGCCGGGCCGTACTCGTAGCCGAGGTCGGCGAGCTGGTCGTACAGCCCGTCGACCGGGATCGGGATGGCCTGCGGGGGCGGCCAGGTGGTGTCGGCGGCCGGCGGGATCGGCGTCTGGGCCGCGGGGGCCAGCACGCCGGTGGCGTGGCGGATCCACGTGTCCTGGGTTCCCGCGCGGGAATGCACGGTGACCCGGCGACGGCCGGTGGAGTCCGCCGCCTCGACCCGCGCCTGCACCCGGACCCCACCGGAGTCGGGCAGGATCAGCGGTGCCTCGAGCGTCAGCTCCTCGACCCCGCCGGCGCCGGTGTGCACGGCCGCCTGGAACAGCAGCTCAAGGTGGGCCGTGGCCGGCAGCAGCACCGTGCCGCGGACCGCATGGTCGGCGAGCCACGGGTGCGACTGGCGGGACAGCCGGCCGCTGAGCAGCAGCCCGCCGCCGTCGGCGAGTTCGGTGACGACGCTGACGAAGCCGTGCCCGGTCGAGTCCAGGCCCAGGCCCTCGGCGTCGTGCCGGGCGGCCGCCCCCTCCAGCCAGTAGCGGCGTCGTTGGAAGGGGTAGGTGGGCAGGGTGGTGGGGGCGGTGGTCGGGTTGAGCGTGGGGCTGGTGGGGGTGTGCCAGGTGGGGGTGTGGCCGTGGGTGTGGAGGTGGGCGAGGGCGGTGTGGAAGGTGTGGAGGGTGCCGTGGTCGCGGCGCAGGGTGCCGGTGATGGTGATGGTGGGGCGGCTGGCCTCCTCGGGGCCTCGGATTTCTGCGTTGCGGGATTCTGCGTTTCGGTTTTCTGCGTTGCGGATTTCTGTGTTGCCGGATTCCGGGTCTCGGGTTTCGGGGTTCTCGGGTCGCGCGGAGTCGAGGGTGTCGGTGATGGCGGTGGTGAGGACCGGGTGCGGGCTGCACTCGATGTAGGTGGTGTGGCCGTCCCGGTACAGAGCGGTGACGGCGGAATGGAACAGGACGGGGTTACGGAGGTTCTGGTACCAGTATTCGGCGGTGAGAGCCGTGGTGTCGAGGTAGTCGTTGGTGAGGGTGGAATAGAAGGGAACGACGGCCGGCGCGGGACTGATGTGCGCCAGGGCGGCGGTCAGGGCGGCGTGGAGGGGCTCGATGTGGGGGGTGTGAGAGGCGTAGTCGACGGGAATTCGGCGGGACTGGATTTTATGGGTCTCGCAGTGCTGCAAAAGCGCGGTGAGGGATTTCGGGCTGCCGGCGACGATGGTGTGGGTGGGGCTGTTGTGGGCGGCGACGTGGAGGTCGGGAAACGCGCCCAACAGGTCTCGGGTGGCCGCCGCGGGCAGGGTGACCGACGCCATGGCGCCGGTGCCGGCGAGCGTGGTGAGGGCCGTGGCGCGCAGGGCGACGACGGCGGCGGCGTCGTCCAGGGTCAGGGCGCCGGCGATGTGGGCGGCGGCGATTTCGCCCTGGCTGTGCCCGACGACGGCGTCCGGCTCGATGTCGTGGTGCTGCCACAGGCGGGCCAGGCTCGTCATGACCGCGAACAGCGCGGGCTGGACGACGTCGGCCGTGGTGGGGGGCGGGGCCGGGGAGGTGAGAACGTCGAGCAGGTCGTAGTCGAGGTGTGCGTTGAGCGCCTCGGTGGTGGCGGTGAGGTGGCGGGCGAAGGTGGGGGAGGTGGCGAGCAGATCGCGGGCCATGCCGTGCCACTGGCTGCCCTGGCCGGGGAAGACGAAGACGGTCTTTCCGCGGGGAGCGGCCGTGGCCGCAACGAGCTGCGGATGCGACTGCTGACGGGTGAGGGCGAGCAGGGCGTCGCGGAGCTCGGCGTGGGTGGCGGTGACGACGGCGGCGCGATGGCGGTGATGGGTCCTGCCGTGGGCGAGGGCATGGGTCACGGCCTGGGGGGTGATATCGGGGTGGTCGCCAAGATAGACGTGCAGGTTTTCGGCCTGGGCGCGCAGGGCCTGTTCGGTGTGCCCCGACAGCAACACCGGAACAGGGCCGCCCGCCACCTCCACCGGCGGCGCCGGCACATTCTCCGGCGGCGCTGTCACATTCTCCGGCGGCGCCTCCTCGATGATGACGTGGGCGTTGGTCCCGCTCATTCCGAACGCGGACACGCCGGCCCGCCGCGGCCGTTCCCGCGGCTCCCAGGACCGCCTTTCGGTGAGGAGGGCTACGGTGCCGCTGTCCCAGTCGACGTGCGGGGTGGGGGCGTCGACGTGCAGGGTGCGGGGCAGCGTGTCGTGGTGCAGGGCTTCGACGATCTTGATGATGCCGCCGACGCCGGCGGCGGCCTGGGTGTGGCCGATGTTGGACTTGAGGCTGCCGAGCCACAGCGGACGGTCCGCGGGTCGGTCGAGGCCGTAGGTGGCATGCAGAGCCTGGGCCTCGATGGGGTCGCCGAGGCGGGTGCCGGTGCCGTGGGCCTCGACGGCGTCGATGTCGTCGGGAGTGAGCCCGGCGTCGGCGAGGGCGGCGTGGATGACGCGTTGCTGGGACGGGCCGTTGGGGGCGGTGAGGCCGTTGCTGGCACCGTCCTGGTTGATGGCGCTGCCGCGGACGACGGCGAGGACGGGGTGGTTGTTGCGCCGCGCGTCGGAGAGCCGTTCCACCAGCAGCAGCCCCACCCCCTCGCCGAACGCGGTGCCGTCCGCGGCCGCCGCGAACGCCTTGCAGCGCGCGTCGGGGGACAGCCCGCGCTGGCGGCTGAATCCGATGAAGATGTCCGGGTTGGACAGCACCGTCGCCCCGCCGGCCAGGGCCAGGTCGCACTCGCCCCGGCGCAGCGACTGCACCGCCAGGTGCAGCGCGACCAGCGAGGCCGAGCAGGCCGTGTCCACGGTCACCGCCGGTCCCTCGAGCCCCATCGTGTAGGCGATCCGCCCGGAGGCGATGCTGCCCGCACTGCCGATGCCCAGGTAGCCCTCCATGTCGGGGGGTAGTCCCACCCGTGAGCCGTAGTCGGTGTAGACGACGCCGGCGAACACTCCCGTGCGCGAGCCGCGCAGCGAGTCCGGCGCGATCCCGGCCCGCTCGAACGCCTCCCACGACGTTTCCAGCAGCAGCCGCTGCTGCGGGTCCATCGCGGTCGCCTCCCGCGGGGAGATCCCGAAGAACGCCGGGTCGAACAGGTCGGCGTCGTGCAGGAACCCGCCCTCGCGGGCGTACGAGGTGCCGGCCCGCTCCGGGTCCGGGTCGAACAGGGTGTCCAGCTCCCAGCCCCGGTTGTCGGGGAACGGCGAGATGACGTCGCGCTCCTCGGCCACCACCTGCCACAGGTCCTGCGGGGAACGCACGCCGCCGGGGTAGCGGCAGGCCATCGCGACGATCGCGATCGGCTCGCCGTCGTTCCCGCGGCGGCGCGGGTCCGGGATCGGCGCCTGGCGCGCGGACGGTCCCAGCAGCTCGACGCGCAGGTGGTCGGCGAGCACCTCGGGCGAGGGATAGTCGAACAGCAGGGTGGTCGGCAGGCTCAGCCCGGTCGCCGTGGCCAGCCGGTTGCGCAGGTCCACCGCGGTGAGCGAATCGAAGCCGAGGTCCTTGAACGCGCGGTTGACGTCGATGGCGTCCGCGCCGGTGTGGCCGAGCACCGCGGCCACCCCCGTGCGGATCAGGCCGAGCAGCACCGCCCGCTGATCGGCCTCGGACCGACCGGCGAACGAGGCCGCCAGCGCGCCGGCCCGTGGACCCGCGGCTCGCGAGGGCGAGACCCGGACCAGGGAACGCAGCAGCGGTGGCAGCGCGCCGGCGGTCGCCACTGCGCGCAGCCTGGCATGGTCCAGACGGGCGGCGACCAGTGTGGGCCGGTCGACCCGCGCGGCGAGCGAGACCAGCGCGCCCGTCTGGGCGTCGTCGAACGGGAGCAGGTGGTCAGGCTCGGCGTCCCCGTCGGTCGTGCGTGGCCCGATGGCGATGCTCTGCGTCGGCAGCCCCAGCGCGCGCCGGTGCTGGGCCAGCGCATCGAGGTGGGCGCCGATCGCCGCCCGCGCCGCGAGGCCCGGGCC
>NZ_JAMQQF010000451.1 GCF_023716945.1 Frankia sp. AiPs1
CTCGTCCGCGACCTGCGGCGCGGGCTCGCCGTCGAGGCGATGAGCGCCGGCCTGCACGGCGCGGTGGTGGCCCTGGTCGTCAACCTGGCCCGGCAGGCCCGGTCCGAGCGGGGGCTCGACGTCGTGGCGCTGACCGGCGGGGTGTTCCAGAACGTGCCGCTCGCGACGGCGGCCGCGCGGGCGTTGCGCGCCGAGGGCTGCACGGTGCTGCGGCACCGTCGGGTGCCGCCGAACGACGGCGGCATCGCGCTGGGCCAGCTCGTGGTCGCCGCGACCGCCGCGCGGTGCGGGACATCGGATGACCAGGAAACGAGGAGGTGAGGGCGGTGTGTCTGGCGGTTCCGGGACAGGTCGTCGCCATCGGGGAACGCAACGGCACTCCCATGGGGGAGGTGGATTTCGGCGGGGTGCGTAAGGACGTGTGCCTGCAGTACCTGCCGGACACCGCGGTCGGCGAGTACGTGATCGTTCACGTCGGGTTCGCCATCCAGCGGCTCGACGAACAGTCCGCGCGGGAAACGTTGGCCACCATCGCCCGGATGGGGCTGCTCGCCGAGGAATTCGGCGGTGGGCCGGCCATGCAGCCCGCGACGGGCGAGCCTGAGGGGGTGAACCGGTGAAGTACCTCGAGGAGTTCAGCGACCCCGAGCTGGCCGGTCGGCTGCTGGATCAGATCCATGCGGTGACGACCAGACCGTGGGCGATCATGGAGGTCTGCGGCGGGCAGACCCATTCGCTCATCCGGCATGGGATCGACCAGTTGCTGCCCGCGGGCGTCGAAATGATCCACGGCCCCGGCTGCCCCGTCTGCGTCACCCCGCTGGAGATCATCGATCGCGCGCTCGAGATCGCCTCCCGACCGGGGGTCATCTTCTGCTCGTTCGGTGACATGCTGCGGGTCCCCGGCAGCGACCGGGACCTGTTCCGGGTGAAGAGCACCGGTGCCGACGTGCGGGTGGTGTACTCGCCCCTGGACGCGCTGACGATCGCCCGGCAGAACCCGGACCGGCAGGTGGTGTTCTTCGGGATCGGGTTCGAGACCACGGCGCCGGCCAACGCGATGACCGTCTACCAGGCGAAGCGCTGCGGGGTACGCAACTTCTCGCTGCTCGTCTCGCACGTCCTGGTCCCGCCGGCGATCGCGGCAATCATGGAATCGCCGAGCTGCCGGGTCCAGGGATTCCTCGCCGCCGGCCACGTGTGCAGCGTGATGGGCACTGGCCAGTACCCGGACCTCGCCCGCCGATACCGGGTGCCGATCGTGGTCACCGGCTTCGAACCGCTCGACCTCCTCGAAGGAATCCGCCAGACCGTGACGCAACTCGAGGAGGGCCGCCACGAGCTGGCCAACGCCTACCCGCGGGCCGTGCCGGCGGCGGGCAACCCGGCCGCCATCGCGATGCTGCGCGACGTCTTCACGGTGACCGATCGCGCCTGGCGCGGCATCGGGGTGATACCGGACAGCGGCTGGCGACTGTCCGCGGCCTATGCGGAGTTCGACGCCGAGACCCGCTTCGCCGTCGGCGACATCCACACCGCGGAGTCCTCGGTATGCCGCTCGGGCGAGGTGCTGCAGGGCCTGATCAAGCCGCACGAGTGCGCCGCCTTCGGCCGCCGCTGCACGCCACGGACACCGCTGGGTGCCACGATGGTGTCCGCCGAGGGCGCCTGCGCGGCCTACTACCTCTACCGGCGGCTCGGCCAGCCGGCCCCGACGGCCCCGACGGACGCCCGGCCCGCGCGGGAGGTGGCCCGTGCCTGATCTCCCCGGCCCCGTTGCCGCGGTGGGCGACGCCGCGGTGGACGGCGCCGACGCCGCGGTGGACGGCGCCAACGCCGTGGACCTCGCCGCCTGGACCTGTCCCGCCCCGCTGGCGGATTCCCCCACGATCGTCATGGGGCACGGCGGCGGCGGCGCGATGTCCGCCGAGCTCGTCGAACACCTGTTCCTGCCGGCCTTCCGGGGCCCGGCCGACGTGACCGGGCCGGCCGACGTGACCGGGCCGGGCGACGCCGCCGGGCTGGCCGACGCCGCCGTCGTCACGCTCGGCGGTGCGCGGGTGGCCTTCACCACCGACTCCTTCGTCGTGCGCCCGCTGTTCTTCCCCGGCGGCTCCATCGGCGATCTCGCGGTCAACGGCACCGTGAACGACCTGGCCATGATGGGTGCGACTCCGTGCTACCTGTCGACCGCCTTCATCCTGGAGGAGGGCACCGAGCTGGCCGAACTCGCCCGGATCGCCGAGGCTCTGGGGGCGGCGGCCCGGGTGGCCGGGGTCCGCCTCGTCACCGGGGACACCAAGGTCGTCGACGCCGGCCACGGCGACGGCGTCTACATCAACACGACCGGTCTCGGGGTGATCCCCGACGGCGTCGACATCAGGCCGGGCCGGGCCCGACCGGGTGACGTCGTCCTTGTCAGCGGCGAGCTCGGGGCGCACGGGATCGCCGTTCTGAGCTGCCGTGAGGGGCTGGAGTTCGGCACGCAGGTCCGTAGCGACACCGCGCCGCTGGGCGGCCTCGTCGCCGCCATGCTGGCCACCGGCGCGGACATCCACACCCTGCGCGACCCCACCCGCGGCGGCCTGGCGGCGACGCTCAACGAGATCGCCCGAGGCGCTCAGGTGGGCATCGCCGTCACCGAAGGGGCCGTCCCGGTGGCGGCCCCGGTCGCCGATGCCTGCAGCGTTCTCGGGCTCGACCCGTTCGCCATTGCCAACGAGGGGAAACTCGTGGCCATGGTCCCGGCGGCGGACGCCGATCGGGTACTGGAGGTGATGCGGTCGCATCCGCTTGGCCGGGACGCGGCGGCGATCGGCACCGCCACCGAGGACAACGCGCCGATGGTGGTCGCCAGGACCGGGCTCGGCGGAAGCCGGGTGATTGATCTGCCGATCGGCTCGGAGCTTCCGCGTATCTGCTGACACGCCATCGCCCGCCGCGTGGGTCGCGCACTGCAAGGTGCGCCGACCGGGAAATGATCCGGCCGGTCGAGATGGGGAAACGCGGCCCGCGGTTGTTTTCTTGGGGAAGTGGTTGTGGCGGCGAAGAATACGTCCCCGGATCGGCGCTGAACCGCGTGCGGTGTCACCTGGGCTGGCGGGCCGCTTTCCGCCGCCCGATCTCGGGCTCGGTGGGTCGGGGTCAGCCTGGTGCGACGGCGGGTATGATTGGCGGCCAGGTCCCGGTTCTGCCGTGTGGCGGTTGGGTGGACGGGGGCGTCATTGCCGAGATGATGGTCTTTCTGGTGCTGTTGAGGTGAGTCGTGAGTACAGGTAAGGTCCTTCGGTTCGATCACGTTCGGGGTTACGGTTTCATCGCCCCCAGTGACGGTGGCGACGATATTTTTCTGCACGCAAACGACCTGCTCGTCGAGAAGAATCTCGTCGTTCCCGGAGCCATCATGGAGTTCGAGGTCGAGGAGGGTGAGCGTGGCCTGAAAGCCAGTTCGGCACGTGTCGTCGGTTCCGCCGCCCCGGCTTCTGTTGCCGCACCGCGGGTCGCCGTGCACGCCGATGATTCCGACGGGCTCTGCGACGTCCTGCCGGTGAGTGAACTCACCCAGGAGGTAACCGAGACGCTGCTGCGGGTCGAACCCACCCTTACCGGGACTCAGATCATCCGGATCAGGAGCGAACTCATCCGGATCGCCGAGAAGTACGGCTGGGTGGAGAACTGACCGGTGCGCGCGCCGCCGTCACAGCTCGGCGGTGCCGGACAGGCAGGTGACCGTCGCGCCGGCCACCCAGACCGTGCCGTCGGCGTCCGTCGAGAGGTGGATGCGGCCGGCCCGGTGCAGCACGGAGCCCTGGCTGGCCGTGTAGGGCGCGCTCGCCCGCCCGGTGCCCAGCAGCCACTGTGCGAGCGAGGCGTTCAGGCTGCCGGTCACGGGATCCTCGATCGTCGCGTCGCCCATCGGCAGGAACGCCCGTACCTCGAACGCCGTCGCCGAGCCGGGCGGCCACGGCCCGACCACCCCGACGGGCAGGTCGACGCCGCGCGGTCGCAGGGCCAGCACCGAGTCGGCGTCGGCGAGCAGGACCGCGACCCAGCCCGGGCCGTTGTCGACCCACTCGGCCGCGACGACGTCGTCGAGCCCGATGCCGAGCATCGTGCTGATCCGCGCGACGAGCGGGGCCTCGACCGGTCCCCGGCGGCGCAGCGGCGGTGCCGCGAAGGCGAGCCCGTCCGGCGTGTGCCGCAACGGGACGAGGCCCACCCCGCACTCCTGGATGATCCTTGCCGGGCGGGCCGACGCCGGCTGCTCGGCGAGCCAGGCGTGGCAGGTGCCGAGCGTGGGATGCCCGGCGAACGGCAGCTCGGACGACGGGGTGAAGATGCGGACCCGGTAGTCGGCCGTCGGTGCGGTCGGCGGCAGGACGAAGGTCGTCTCCGAAAGGTTCGTCCAGCGGGCGAACCGGCGCATCGCGTCGTCGTCGAGTCCCGTCCCGTCCAGCACCACCGCAACGGGATTGCCCTGGTACGGGATGGCGGTGAACACGTCCACCTGACGAAACTGGCGGCTCATCCGCGTTCTTCTCCGGGCCCGGTTTCGGTGGGCCCGATCGCCGGGTGCCCGGCTGCCGTGGTCGGCCGCGGCGGCTTGCTGCGCACCTCCACGCCACCCATCACCGCGATCGCCCGGATGCGCACGACGGGCATCCCCGGCCGCCGCGGCGTGGCGGCGACCTTGACCGAGCGGCCGCCCATGATCGACACGCCGGTCACCTCGACCTCCACCCCCTCGGGGACGATGATCTCGATGCCGCCCATCACCGCGACCGCCGTGATCATCAGCGCGTCGGTGGGGAAGGCGATCTCGCGCAGGTCCAGCTCGCAGCCGCCCATCACGGCGACGGCGCGGGTGTGCCGGCTCGGCCGCCACCGGCCGGTGCGCTCGTTGCCGCTCATCACGGCGACCGTCCAGTCCACCCCGGTCGGCCCGCGCCGGGCCGAGC
>NZ_JAMQQF010000452.1 GCF_023716945.1 Frankia sp. AiPs1
CCCGTGACCCGCGCCGCCGGACCGCCCGGCGCAGGCGTGGTCCCGGGCGCGCTGGCCGGGAGGGTGATGGATGGGAGGCGGCGTTGTGAACCAGGCGGCGTTGTAAACCAGGAGGCGTTGTGAACCAGGAGGCGGGACCGACCGCGCTGCGTTCGTCCCCGGTTCCCGTCCGAGGGCGGATCGGGCAGTTGCGGGACCGCGCCTCCGGGCGCCACTCGCCGCTGCGGCGGCTCGACTGGACGTTGCAGCTCTGCGTCATCGGTCTGTCCGTCGTGGGCGCGGTGCTGGTGTGGTCGGCGACCCGCCAGCGCTTCGGCGACGCCGGCGCCGATCCGCAGACGTTCCTCAAGCGCCATCTGCTGAACCTCGCCATCGGGCTGGTGCTCGGCGCGGTCGCGACCGTCGTCGACTATCGGGTGCTGCGCGCGTACGCGCCGTTCGTCTACCTCGGCTCGCTCGTCGGGCTCGTGGCGGTGCTGCTGTTCGGGTCGACGATCAACGGCGCGCACTCGTGGATCGTGCTGCCCGCCGGCTTCCAGCTCCAACCGTCCGAGTTCGCCAAGGTGGCACTGGTCGTCGGCGCGGCGATGATCCTCGGGGAGCAGCACGAGGACCGCCATACCGGGATCCGACGCAGCGCCCCCGGTCACGGCGACGTCCTGCTCGTGCTCGGGCTGACCGTGGTCCCGATCGCGCTGATCATGCTTCAGCCGGACTTCGGCACGGTCATGGTGCTGGTCTTCACCACCCTCGGCATGCTGGCAGTCAGCGGGGCGCCGCGGCGGTGGGTGCTGGGGCTGATCCTGTGCGGGGTGCTGTTCGGCGGCGCGATCCTGCAGTTCCACCTGCTCCAGCCGTACCAGGAGGCCCGACTCACCTCGTTCGTCTCCGAGAACAAGGCCTCTTCCGGCACCGGCTACAACGTCGCCCAGGCCATGATCGCAATCGCCAACGGCGGCGTGACCGGCCGCGGCCTGCTGCACGGCCAGCAGACCCAGGGGCAGTTCGTCCCCGAGCAGCAGACCGACTTCGTGTTCAGCGTGGCCGGCGAGGAGCTGGGCTATCTCGGGGCGGGCGGGATCATCGTGCTGCTCGGCGTGGTGCTGTGGCGGGCCCTGTCGATCGGTTTCGCCTCCCAGGACTCCTTCGGCGCGCTGATCGCGACCGGCGTGGTCTGTTGGTTCACCTTCCAGTCGTTCGTCAACATCGGCATGTGTCTGGGGATCATGCCGGTCACCGGCCTGCCGCTGCCGTTTCTGTCCTACGGCGGTTCGTCGATGTTCGCCAACATGATCGCCGTCGGCCTGCTCCAGAACGTCCGCCTGCGCTCGCGTTCCGACCCGTACGCCCTGTAACTGGGGGTTGGTCTCCTTCCTTCGGCGGTCCGGCGATCGCGCGGGTCGGTGGTGGGGTGCCGCCGTGCCGTAGGCTCGCCTGCATGTCCGGACAGTCGCTGTTCGCTCGCCTGGAGCCGCTGCTCCCGCGGGTGCGGAGGCCCGTGCAGTACGTCGGCGGCGAGGGGAACTCCATCGTCAAACCCTGGGACGCCGCCGTGGTGCGCTGGGCCCTGATGTATCCGGACGCCTACGAGGTCGGCCTGCCCAACCAGGGGCTCCAGATCCTCTACGAGATCCTCAACGAGCAGCCGGACGTGCTCGCCGAGCGGACCTACTCGGTGTGGCCCGACCTGGAGGCCCTGCTGCGCGAGCACGGCCTGCCGCAGTTCACGGTGGACGGCCACCGGCCGGTCGGCGACTTCGACGTGTTCGGCGTCAGCTTCTCCACCGAGCTTGGCTACACCAACATGCTCACCGCGCTCGACCTCGCCGGGATTCCCCTGTACGCCGAACGCCGCGGCGAGTCCGACCCGCTGGTCGTGGCGGGCGGGCACGCCGCGTTCAACCCGGAGCCCATCGCCGGGTTCGTCGACGCCGTGGTGCTCGGCGACGGCGAGCAGGCCGTGCTCGGCATCACCGACGTGATTCGGGTCTGGAAGGCGGCCGGCGCCCCCGGGGGGCGCACCGAGCTGCTCGCCCGGCTCGCCCGCCGACGGCTGGTCTACGTGCCGGCGTTCTACGACGTCACCTACCGGCCCGACGGCCGCATCCAGGCGGTCACCGCCAACCGCGCCGACGTCCCGGCCCGGCCGAGCAAGCACACGCTGTCCGACCTTGACGCCTGGCCGTATCCAAAGGCCCCGCTGGTCCCGCTGGCCGAGACGGTGCACGAGCGCCTGAGCGTGGAGATCTTCCGTGGCTGCACCCGGGGCTGCCGGTTCTGCCAGGCCGGGATGATCACCAGGCCGGTGCGGGAGCGGAACATCTCCACCGTCGGCGCGATGATCGACGTGGGTCTGCGGGCCACCGGCTTCAACGAGGTCGGCCTGCTGTCGTTGTCCAGCGCGGACCACACCGAGATCGGCGAGATCGCGACCGGTCTGGCCGACCGGTACGAGAACGAGAAGATCTCGCTGAGCCTGCCTTCGACGCGGGTGGACGCGTTCAACGTCACCCTCGCGAACGAGTTCTCCCGCAACGGCCGGCGCAGCGGGTTGACGTTCGCCCCGGAGGGCGGCTCCGAGCGGCTGCGCAAGGTCATCAACAAGATGGTCAGCGCCGAGGACCTGGTGCGCACCGTCAGCACCGCCTACGCCCACGGCTGGCGCCAGGTGAAGCTCTACTTCATGTGCGGGCTGCCGACGGAGACCGACCAGGACGTGCTGGAGATCGCCGATCTCGCCCGGGAGGTGATCCGGGCCGGCCGCCGTGCCAGCGGCCATCGCGATATCCGCTGCACCGTCTCGATCGGCGGCTTCGTCCCGAAGCCGCACACCCCGTTCCAGTGGGTGGGTCAGGCGTCGCACGAGGTCACCGACGCGCGGCTGAAGCTGCTGCGGGACACCGTGCGGGCCGACAAGGAGATCGCCCGGGCGGTCGGGTTCCGCTACCACGACGGCCGTCCCGGCATCATCGAGGGCCTGCTGGCCCGCGGTGACCGTCGCGTCGGCGCGGTGATCGAGCGGGTCTGGCGCGAGGGAGGTCGCTTCGACGGCTGGAACGAGCACTTCTCGTTCGAACGCTGGGAGTCGGCGTGCGCCGCCGAGCTGGTACCGCTCGGGGTCTCCCTCGACTGGTTCACGACCCGTGAGCGCGACGAGCGCGAGGTGCTGGCCTGGGACCATCTCGACGCGGGCCTCGATCGGGACTGGCTGTGGGCCGACTGGCAGGAGTCGCTGCGCGAGACCGAGCTCGACGACTGCCGGTGGACCCCCTGCTACGACTGTGGGGTCTGCCCGACGATGGGGACCGACACACAGATCGGCCCGACCGGCCGGTCGTTGCTGCCGGTGGTGGGCGTGTCGGCGGGTTCGCCGATGGTCGCCGCCGCCGCCGTCGCGGCGGCCACGGTGCAGGTCGTGGACGTCGTCGGGGAGGACGTCGTGGATGCCGTGGACGTCGTCGAGGTGGTCGATGGCGCGGCCGGGCCCGGCATCGGGGACGGCCCGGCCGGCGGCTCCCGGCTCGACCCGGCAGCGGTGAGCAGTGGCACGCCGGCCTGAGGGGCCGCCGCCCCCGCCGGTCGTCCAGCGGGTCCGGCTCCGCTTCGCGAAGCGCGGGCGGCTGCGATTTCTGTCACATCGGGATGTGGCTCGCACCTTCGAGCGAGGGCTGCGCCGGGCGGCGGTGCCGATGGCCTACTCGGCGGGCTTCAGCCCGCATCCCCGGATCTCCTGGGTGGGCGCCGCACCCACCGGCGCCGCGAGCGAGGCCGAGTACGTCGAGCTGGCGCTGGCCGTCCCGGTGGAACCGGCGCGGCTGCAGGCCGCCCTGGACGCGGCGTTGCCGCCCGGGTTGGACGTGGTGGGCGCCGTGGAGGCCGAGGGAGCCGGGCTCGCGGAGCGGATCGACGCCTCCCGGTGGGTGGTCCGGCTGCCGGGGGTCGCGGAGCCCGAGCTGCGCGCCGCGGTGGCCGAGCTGTTGGGCCGTGACATCGTCGAGGTCGAGCGGGCGACCAAGGACGGCCGGCGCCGGTTCGATGTGCGAGCGGCCATGGTCTTGGCCGTTTGTCGTGCAGAGAACGACACGTGTGCGATACTGGAGATGGTCGTGCGGCACACGACGCCCGCTGTGCGACCAGACGACGTGCTGACCGCCCTTGGCGTGGTAGCCGGTCTGCGCCCGTCGGTGCCGCCCGAGCCAACCCGGCTGGAGCAGGGCCGGCTGCGCGAGGATAGGACGCTGGCGGACCCGCTGGCGCCGGACCGCAACGACGCTGGCCGGCTAGCAGGTCGTTCATCAGCGTGATGCAGGGCGTCGCAGGCTTTCCCGGCAGCACTCGAGCCGGACCGAGACATTGGCTTCTGCGCGGCCGCGACTGCACCAGGCAGCGCGCCCGGGAGCCCGAGAGGCTTCTTAACCCGTGCCCGACGATGATCTGACTACTCAGACCGAATCCGAATCCACCCCCCCGGCGCCGCGTCGGCGCCGGGCTGCAGGGCGGGCCGCCGGTCCGCCCCCTGAGCGCCCGGACGGGTCCGCTCCCGACGGCGCCGTGGCAACCGCCGCCTCGAGCGTGACCAAGGACGCGGCCGGGCCTGTGGCCCCCACGACCGTTTCCGGTGAGACCGCGGTTTCCGCTCCGGATGCCGCCCCGACCGGAGAGCCGCCCTCGGGCGACCCGCCGGCCACGACCCGGCGGCGGGCGAGGACCAGCTCCACGACCCGCACCCGCTCGACCCGAGCGACCAAGGCGAAGGCGGACGACGCGGTCGCCGCGGCCACGGCCGACCCGGCCGAGGCTCAGGTGGCCACGGCCGATCCGGCCGTCTCCGCCGCTGTCCCGCCCGTTGACCTAGCCGCGTCGCCGACTGCCTCGTCGCCAACTGCTGCGGCTGCCGGTGGCGGTGCGGCCGAGGGTGTCGAACCCCCGGCGCCGGCTCGGCGTGCGCGTGCGACG
>NZ_JAMQQF010000453.1 GCF_023716945.1 Frankia sp. AiPs1
GGCCGGGTCGGTCGGTGGTCGGCGGACGCCCGGTGGACGGTCCGCGGGGCGGGTGCGGGCCGGTCTGAGGGCGGGTCCCCGCGGGGCGGATCGCCGTCGATCGCCCGGCCGGTCGCCCTGGCCGACCGCAGCAGGAGGCGATGGCCCTATGTTGTGCTCATGCGCACGTCGCCTGCGGTTCCCGGAGACGACCGGGACACCGCGGCTCGTGTGACCGTCTATCGGAAGGGGGATGCGTGGCTGATCCATTGGGTGGCGCCGGGCGCCTACCGGCTGTGTTCATGACACCTGGAACGTCGTCGTTCACCGATTTCCTGTCGCAGTCGGCGCCGCACCTGCTGCCGGGGGCGCGGGGTGGCCTGCCGGGGCCGGTCACCGAGGTGGCGCACGGCACGACGATCGTGGCGGTGACGTTCCCCGGTGGTGTGATCATGGCCGGTGACCGTCGGGCGACGCAGGGGCACATGATCGCCCAGCGGGACGTCGAGAAGGTGCACCACGCCGACGACTTCTCCTGCGTGGGCTACGCCGGCACGGCCGGGGTCGGCGCGGAGCTGATCCGGCTGTTCCAGGTGGAGCTGGAGCACTACGAGAAGATCGAGGGCGCGACCCTGAGCCTGGACGCCAAGGCCAACCGGCTGGCGGCCATGGTCAAGGGCAACCTGCCGATGGCCCTGCAGGGCCTCGCGGTCGTCCCCCTGTTCGCCGGCTACGACCCGGACATGGACGCGGGCCGGATCTTCTCCTACGACATCGCCGCGGCGAAGTCGGAGGAGCGGACGTACGAGTCCATCGGCTCCGGCTCGGTGTTCGCGAAGGGCTCGCTGAAGAAGCGTTTCCGGGCGGATCTGACCCAGGCCGACGCGGCGCGGATCGCCGTCGAGGCGCTCTACGACGCCGCCGACGACGACTCGGCGACGGGCGGTCCGGACACGATCCGCCGGCTGTATCCGATCGTCGCCGCGGTCACGTCCGACGGGTACCGCCGCTACGGCGACGATGAGGTAGAACCCGTGGTGACGGCCATCATCGCGGACCGTTCCACGAGCGCGGGAGGCTGACGTGACCATGCCGTTCGGATACGCGAGCCCCGAACAGCAGGTCCGCGACAAGTCCGAGTACGCGCGCAAGGGCATCGCGCGCGGGCGCAGCGTCGTCGTCATCACCTACGCGGACGGGATCCTGTTCGTCGCCGAGAACCCCTCGGCGACCCTCCACAAGATCAGCGAAATCTACGATCGCATCGCGTTCGCCGCCGTGGGCAAGTACAACGAGTTCGAGAACCTGCGCACGGCCGGCATCCGCCTGATGGACTCCCGCGGCTACATGTACGACCGGCGCGACGTGACCAGCCGCGCCCTCGCCAACGCCTACGCGCAGACCCTCGGTGCGATCTTCACCGAGAGCGTGAAGCCCTACGAGGTCGAGATCGTGGTGGCCGAGGTCGGCCGCAGCAGCGACGACGATCAGATCTACCGGCTGACGTTCGACGGGTCGATCGCCGACGAGAGAGGATTCGTCGCGATCGGCGGTGCCTCCGATCAGGTCACGACCTCGCTGAAGGAGCACCACCGTGACGGCCAGCCCCTCGCCGAGGCTCTGCGGGTCGCGGTGCAGGCGCTGACCGTCAGCGTCCCGCCGGGGCTTCCGCAGAATGGCGAGCGGGTGCTCACCGAGGCCAATCTGGAGGTCGGGATGCTCGACCGGACCCGCGCCCGTCGGCAGTTCAGGCGCATCGCCGGCACCGCGCTGGCCGAGCTGCTCGCCCAGACCGCCACCGCCTCCTGACCGGCCGCGCTCCCGACAGGCCGCGTCGGCCGGTCCGATCGGTGCCCCTGCGGCGACCGTCGGACCGGCCGGACGGCGGGTCGGCGCCGGCTACGTGCCCGGCGGGGGAGCAGGTGCCCGGCGGGGGTGGTCTCGCAGCGCGGGTGACGTCCTAGCGCGGCTGACGTCCTAGCGCGGGCGGACCTGCTCGTCGAGGAAGGCCAGCGCGCGAGACCAGGCGTCCGCCGCGGCGACCGGGCGGTACACCGCCTCCCGGTCGTCGCTGTGGAAGGCGTGCCCCGCGCCCGGGTAGCTGACGAGTTCCGTCGGCGCACCGCTGCGGGAGGCCGCGGCCCGCAGCGCGGCGATCTCGTCCCTGCTGATCAGTTCGTCCTCCTCGCCGTAGAGGCCGAGCCACGGCACCCGCAGCGCGGGGGCCGCCTCCACCAGCGACGGCAGGCCCGCCCAGTACGGCGTGCTCACCCCGCCGCCGTAGAACGACACCGCCGCGGCCAGCGGATGGCGGGTGGCGGTGTGCAGCGCGACGGTGCCACCCATGCAGAACCCGACGATCGCGCTCTGCCCGGCGTCGAAGCCGGAGTCGGTGAGGTGGGCGAGCGCCGCGTCGACGTCGGCCTCGATGCCCGTCCCCGTCAGCGCCTCCATCGCCGGGATCGCCCCCGGCCAGCCGCCGGCCGGATCGACCTCGTCGCGTCCGTCCCGGTGGTAAAGGTGCGGAGCCACGGTCAGCCAACCGGCTCCGGCCAACCGGTCGCACACGGACACCAGGTACGGCGTGATGCCGCGGGCGTCCTGCACGACGACCACGCCACCCCGGGGCGGATCGTCCGCCGCGGGGGCCACGATCGTCAGCGGGACCGAATCCCGCCGGGTGACCTCCGCCCGCAGGTGGCTCTTCAGGGCGCCGTTGCGGAGCGCCCGGCTGGACGTCGCGTCGTTCGTTCCGGTTGTCATGGCGACCATCCTTCCCCGTCGCGGCCTTCGTGACCGCATGGCCCGCGTCAGACGTGCCACCGTCGCGGCAGGGGCACGTGGGCGGCGTCGCGTCGACCTTCACGGGTGGCCCACCGCGGAGCCCGCGTGCCTGCCACCGGGGGCCGCCGGACGGCGCCGGGAACCGCCGGGCGACGGCGGATTCGTCGCGACACGCCGTGCCGCGACACGCCGCCGGACAGGCCGCGACACCGTGAAGGCGTCACGCTACTCCCCGTAGCGTCCAGGCGGACTCCGCCGGACGGAGGGGAGGATGCGGTGAGCAGACCGCTGCCGAACAGGACGGCGAGTGCGCGCGCGACGGCGGACTCGCGGGGCACGGCGGGCGCGGCGCGGGCCGGCGTGATCGGGACAGCGGTCCCGTGGTGACCGGCGGCAGGCACCGGGAGGGCGACCACAGCCCCCTGCCCGGACAACGTCACCAACCCGGCCCGCAGGCGGATGGCGCCGCCGGACCGAACGCCGAGCCGGACGTCCAGGGCGAGCCGGCCGGCCTTCGTGGTTCCGACGGCCAGCACGGTCCCGACGGGCTTCGCAGTCCCGACGGCCTGCACGGTCCCGACGGTCTTCGTGGTCCTGACGGTCTTCGTGGTCCCGACGGTCAGCGGGGTCCGGCCGGGGGCGAATCCGCCGTCGGCCGGCACGCCCATCCCGGTTACCCGCCGCACGACCACGGGCCGGGCGACCTCGGCTCGCCGTACGCCCGACCGGCGTACGGCCACCGCCATGCCGACGACGGCGGCGTGCTCCCGACCCCGGACGACGGCCTCCCTGCCAGCGGCCCTCCACGGGGCGCGCCCTCGGCCGCGGGCGCTGGTTCGGCCGGGCTGGCTGGTTCGGCCGGGCTGGCTGGTTCGTCGGGGGTGCCAGGTCCGTCGGGGGTGCCAGGTTCGGTCGGCGTCCCTGGTTCGGTCGGCGTCCCTGGATCGGGGGAGACGATCGCCGGTGCGGGCGCGGTGCCCGTCGGTCTCGTTCCCGGCGCCCATCGTGACGCGGCGGCAGGCGGGGGGAGGCTGGGAGCCCCGGCGCAGCAGCGCCCCGGACGTGACCCGCTCGGCCTGCGGGTGGTGCGGCGGGCCGCTGCCGTCACGGTCGGGATGGCCGTGCTGATGGGGATTCTCGTCTGGCTCTACGGGACGTCGGTGACCAGCCTGCGCCCACGGGACCTGCCGATCCTCACCGTGGGTCCGGCGCCCGCGGCGACCGCGCTCGCCGATCAGATCAGCCGGGTCGAACCCGGCGCGCTCACCGTGCACACGGTGCCGACCGTCGCCGCGGCCGATCAGGCTCTGCGCGACCGCGACGCCTACGCCGCGATCGTCATCGGCAATGACGGACTGACGCTGCGGGTCGCCTCGGCGGCCAGTCCCGCGGTGACCGAGGCGATCACCCGGGGCATCCGGGTGTTCATGCCCGGGCTGGAGATCCCGGTTGTCGACGTGGTCGCGAACGCGCCCCGGGATCTGGCCGGCGGGGGACTGGCCGCCGGGTACCTGCCGCTCGTGCTCGTCATCGCCGCCGCGGGAGTGCTACTGACCCGGCTGGTCCGCTCCCGCGCGGTCCGGCTGGCCGGCATCGCCGTGCTCGCGGTGCTCTGCGGGTTCGCCGGGACGGTGGCGCTGCAGGGCGCGCTGGACGTCCTGCCGGGCTCCTTCCTGACGACGATGGCGGTGCTGACCCTGCTGGCCCTGGCGGTCGCCGGGCCGATCGTGGGAGTCGGCGCGGTGGCGGGGACGCCGGGCCTGGTCGGTGCCGTCCTGGTGACGGTCGTGGGCGCCGCGCTGTCGGCGGTGCAGTCCGCGCCGGAGATGCTGCCCCGCCCGTGGGGGGACATCGGCCAGTTCGCCCCGCCCGGAGCGGGGGCGACCCTGCTGCGCTCCACCAGCTATTTCGAGGGCGCGGCCGGTGGTCGGCCGGTGGTCGTGCTGGCCGTCTGGCTCGCGGTCGGCCTCTGGCTGTCCTTCGTGGGGGAGCGCGGCGGCGCCGCGTCGCTGTATCCGGGCGGCCGCGAAACCCCCCGGTCGGGCCAGTGGCCGCAACGACAGCGGGCCGGCACCACCGCGGCAGGCACAACTGAGACGGGCATGGCGCCGGCGGGCGGGGCCACGATCCCGGCAGGAGCAGGAGCAGGAGCCGCGGCTGGTTCGGGCTCGGGCGCGCCGAGCCCTGCGG
>NZ_JAMQQF010000454.1 GCF_023716945.1 Frankia sp. AiPs1
GGCCCGGACCGCCGCTCCGGGAGCGAACGCCGCGCCGGCGCCGACCGGCGCCGCCGAGCCCGCGGCGACAGCTTCGCCGCGCGGAGCTGGTTCGGCCCGGACACGGTCGCCGGTACCGGCGAGGGCCCGGCCGAGGAGACGGCCCGGTCGCTGCTCGAACGCTGCCTGATCGCCGCCGACCTGCCGGCCCGCACCGACGACGACACAGCCATGGTGGTGCTGACCACCCAGGCGGTGAACCCGCCGCTGCTCGAACTGGCGCTACCCGCGGTGGCCGCCTCGGCCGGGCAGGCCCGGATGGCGATGCGTGACGTCATGATCGACTACGGCATCACCTCGGTCGAGGACGCGACCCTTCTGGTCAGCGAGGTGGTGACGAACGCGGTCCTGCACGCACGCAGCGACCTGGTGCTGCGGGCGTCGTTGGAGCCAGGCCGGCTGCGGATCAGCGTCGAGGACCGCGAGGGCGGCCACCTGCCGCGGCCGGGCGCGGCAGCGGCGAACAAGCCCGACCCCGAGTCGGGCTGGGGCCTGCTGCTGGTGGAGGCGCTGTCGCTGGCCTGGGGCGTCGAGACGACCCCGGGCGGCAAGCGGGTCTGGTTCGACATCGAGATCCCCGACGTGCCGGGACGCGGCGTCGGGGGCCGGCTGTCAGCCGGATCCGAACCGCCGCCGATGATGGATCCCCCGGGCCGCGGGCCGTATCCCCCCGACCCGCCGGCCCAGGGCCGAGGCTGGACCTGACCAACCTGGGAGTCGGGCCCGGACCAGGGTGGGGGCGGACCAGGGCGTGGGGTGGTTTGCGGTGTGGGGCGGATTGCGGTGCGTTCTGCACGGTCTGAGCACACGGACCGTGCACAACGCACCGCACCCGACGTTCCGGCGGCAGCACCGGTGGGAGGGCCGTGTCTAGGCCACCGGGGCGGCCTCGGCGGTGTGCACGATGTTGCGGAGCATGCCGCCGAACACGGCCGCGTGGAAGGGACTGACCGCCCACCAGTAGAGCTGGCCGGGCAGCCCGCGGGGTAGGAAGATCGCCCGCTGCCGGTAGACCGTGCCGCCATCGTCGCCCACGGCGGCACGCAGCTCCAGCCAGCCGTCGCCGGGCATCTTCATCTCCGCGCGCAACCGCAGCAGCCGGCCGGGTTCGACCTCCTCGACGCGCCAGAAGTCCAGCGCCTCCCCGACGTGAACCCGCTGCGGGTCCCGGCGGCCGCGGCGCAGGCCGACGCCGCCCAGCACGATGTCCAACCAGCCGCGGGCCGACCAGGCCAGCGGCCACGAGTACCAGCCGTTCTCGCCGCCGATGCCCTCGATGACCCGCCAGAGCCGATGCGGTGGGGCGGCCACCGGCATGCTGCGTTCGTCGACGTAGAGCGCCCCACCCGTCCAGTGCGGGTCCGTGAAGGTCGGCTCGCCGGGCGGCCGGGGAGCACAGGTCACGCCGCCGCGTCCGGCTACGGACCCCAGGATCGACGGCGACAGTGTCCCGGCCGGCACGGCGGTCCGGGCGGGCATGGCGGTTCCAGTGGGCACGGGGGTCCCGGCAGGTATGGCGGTCCCGGCGGGTGTGGCGGTCCCGGTGGGTATGGCGGTCCGGGCGGGTATGGCGGTCCCGGCCGGCTTCGGCGAGACGGGCCGCCGCATGGTGCGGGCGGATGAGCGGGTCGGCCAGACCGCCGTCGACCAGCGGGTCTCGACGCCGCGTTCGCGAACCCGGGCGAGGGCGTAGGCGGCCGCGGTGTCGAAGGGCATCAGCCCGTCCGGCGGATCCGGGATCCACCGGCGGACCGCGTGCTCGTCCCGGACGACGACCTCGGTGCGCAGCGAGCGGACCAGCGGCTTCGCGATGGTCTTGGGCACCGGGGTGACCACGCCGACCCACAGCGAGGACAGCCCGGGGGACAGCACCGGCACCGGGATGATGGTCCGCCGGCGCAGCCCCTCCACCGTCGCGAACCGCTGCATCATCTCCGCGTAGGTCAGGATGTCCGGGCCGCCCACGTCGAAGGACTGGTTGACCTGCGCGGGCACCGTGAGCGCGCCGATCAGGTAATACAGCACGTCCCGGACCGCGATCGGCTGGATGCGGGTGCGTACCCAGCGGGGGGTCAGCATCACCGGCAGCCGTTCGGTGAGGTAGCGCAGCATCTCGAACGATGCGCTGCCGCTGCCGATGATGATCGCCGCCCGCAGCACGATGGTGGGGGTCCCGGAGTCCAGCAGGATCCGCGCGACCTCCTGGCGGGAGCTCAGGTGCGCCGACAGGCCCGCCTCGCCGCCCGCCGGGCTCAGCCCGCCGAGATAGACGATGCGGCGTACTCCGGCCTCGTGGGCGGCGGTTGCGAAGGCGCTCGCCGCCTGGCGGTCGACCGCGGAGAAGTCCCCGCCCGAGTCGATGGAATGGATGAGGTAGTACGCGACGTCGATGCCCGCCATCGCCGCCGGCAGGGAGGCCGGGTCGCGCGCGTCGGCTTGGACCACCTGCGCCCGGGCCGCCCACGGGACGCCGCGCAACCGCGCCGGGTCGCGGGTCATCGCCCGCACGTCGTGCCCCTGGTCGAGCAGGCGGGGGGCCAGCCGGCCGCCGATGTAGCCGGTCGCTCCGGTCACAAGGATGCGCACACCGGCTACCTGCCCAGCGCCGACGACGCGTACCCGGGACCGGGCGGGTCGGGCGGTTCAGGCCGAGGCAGCCTCGGTCACGTCCGTGCTCAGGTAGGCCGACCAGCGCGGATCCATCCGCCGGGAACCCAGAATGCGCCAAGCGGCTCCGCTCGGCGCTCGGGGAGCCGTGCGAAGCCGCCAGCCAAGATCAGCCACGGCGCGGTCGGCTTTGACATGGTTGCAGCGACCGCAGGCCGCCACGACGTTCTCCCACACGTGAGCGCCTCCGCGAGAGCGCGGAATGACGTGGTCGAGCGATGTTGCCGGCGCATTGCAGTACACGCACCGGTGATGGTCGCGGGCCAGCACCCCCTTGCGGGTCAGCGGGACCTGCGAGCGGTATGGCACCCGGACGAAACGCGCTAACCGGACCACGATCGGGACGTCGACGGACGCCGTCGAGGACCGAAGAACCTGGCCCGCCGATTCGACCATCACGGCCTTGTCGGTGAGGACCAGGACGAGCGCGCGCCTTTGCGACACCACGCACAGAGGCTCGTACGTGGCATTGAGAACCAGCGCCTCTGCCACGCGCCGACCTCCTGCCCACCGAGGGCCCTTTACGGGCCGTTCTGCCCAAGCGTCTCCGGTGACAATGGACAGTCAACCGTCTTCGGCGGCAGAACGCGAGCCTGTTTGCATGGTCATCGGCTTCTGTGCCGTGGCGCTGCACATATCTGGTGGCCTTTGTCACTCTCCGCCCATCAATCGGTGAGCTTTTGGCCACTCTCCGTCGATCCGATGTGACCGGGGTCATCATGGCCGCGCGTGGTCGCCCGCCGGCTCCGTCCGGGGGCGGGCACCGATGGGCCGTCCCCATGGGCGAGACTGATCTCCGATCGTCGCCCCCGAGGTCGTGGGCGTGCCGCGCCGCGGATCGGCCGCCTCGGGGATGTCACGACCGCCGTGACCGACGGATTCGACAGGAAGGATGACCGACGTCGTGACGCCCGCCCCGTCCCTGCTGGCCCAATCGCTCATCCCCGGCCTGGGGATGCTGCTGTCCGCCTCGCCCTCGCCGTCACCGGGTCCGCTGTCCGCGGCCGCGACGGGCACCCTGCCGCCCTCGCCGAGTCCGTCGGCGACCACCGATCCGCTGGTCTCGTTCGAGGGGGTCGCGAACGCCCTGCGCGACGCCTGCGGGACCAGCCCCGGCCTGCTCTGCCGCACCGTCTACAACGCTACGCACAGTAACTATCTCGCCTCCGGTGCGGAGGTGTTCCTGGGCACCCCGATCAGGATCATCCTCATCCTGCTGATCGCCCTCGTGGTGCGGGCGCTACTGCACAGGTTCATCCGGCGAACGACGGAACGAGCCGGTTCCGGCGGCGGTGGGGTCTTCCGCGGTTCCCGCGCCGGGACGCTGCTCGGCGCGTTCGGGGATCCGACGGTGCTGATGGAAAGGCGCCGGCAGCGCGCGGCGACGGTCGGTTCGCTGCTGCGCAGCGTGACCTCCATCTTCGTCTTCGGGCTGGCATTCCTGAGCATCCTCGGCGAGCTGGGCATCAATCTCGCGCCCATCGTCGCCAGTGCGGGGGTGCTGGGAATCGCTGTCGGTTTCGGCGCGCAGAACCTCGTCCGCGACTTCCTGTCCGGGATGTTCATGCTGCTCGAAGACCAGTACGGCGTGGGTGACGTCATCGACGTCGGCGCCGTCTCGGGCACCGTCGAGGCGGTGAGCCTGCGGATGACGAGGCTGCGTGATGTCGAAGGAACCGTCTGGTACGTCCGCAATGGCGAGATCACCCGGATCGGCAACAAGAGTCAGCAATGGGCGAGGACCGTGCTCGACGTTCCACTCGACTACGACACCGAGGTCGCCGAGGCCAAGCGGGTGCTTGGCCGCACCGCCGACGAGATGTGGGCGGACCCCCGGTGGACCAGCCTCATCCTTGCCGAGCCGGAGGTGTGGGGCATGGAGACCATGACCGCCGACGGCTACTCCCTGCGCCTCGCGATCAAGACCCAGCCGCTGAAGCAGTGGGAGGTGGCCCGTGAGCTGCGGGAGCGGGTGCGCACGGCGCTCGGCGACGCCGGCATCGCCCTGGGCACCGTCCAGCGCAGCGAGGTGACCGTGGTCGACGACGACGAGGAGGAAGGCAACGACGACGAGGCCGAGGACGACGGCTCGGGGACGGGGCTGCCGGGCGGCTCGATCACCGAGGACCTGCCGCGACCGCGTCTGGACCCGCCGAGCCCGTCGCGCTCCGGGTGA
Organism: Frankia sp. AiPs1; assembly: GCF_023716945.1. Classification (GTDB taxonomy): domain Bacteria; phylum Actinomycetota; class Actinomycetes; order Frankiales; family Frankiaceae; genus Frankia. Next base: position 4,883 of record NZ_JAMQQF010000454.1, read on the forward strand.
GCCCGCCCGGGGTCCTCGCCGCGCGCCGCCGACCTCGCCGCGCGCCGCCGACCTCGCCG
>NZ_JAMQQF010000455.1 GCF_023716945.1 Frankia sp. AiPs1
CCCCACCGAAGGCGCCGGCGCGGCCCGGCCGGCCGGGGGACCCGCCGACTGGGGACCCGCGGCGGGCGAGGATCCGGCCGGCTCGACGACCGCGGCGAAGACCTCATTGGCGGGGTAGAGCGCCGCCGCCGCGGCCAGGATGTTGATCCGCCCGTCCAGCAACACCCCGAGGCGAAGGTGGTGGTTGACCTCGTCCCAGAACTCCAGCGGGGTCTGCGTCGTCCAGGACGGCTGCCGCCAGCGCTCCAGACCGGCCCGTTCGAGCACCGCCATCGCGGTGGACGGGCGATGGAAGGCGCGCGCGAGCATCTCCACCTCGATGTCGGACAGCCGCTGCGTCACCGCTCCCCCCGAACCGTCCCGCCGCGCCGACAGCCACACCTGGCGAACGCCGCGCCGCCGCCGTCCGCGCCGGGTTTCGCGACTCCCGCCGGACGCTGCTGGCCGATCTTACGTGGCGGCCGACCTGGGCGCACATAGCGTACGTTGCCCGGCACAATCGGTCAGACGTCCGGCGGCCACGTCACTCCATGATGATCGGACCATTTTGGCGGCTTGACCGGGTGGCCAGACCGCTCCATACTGCAACAAATCTGTCGCGTCGAGCCCGCGAACCATGACGGAGAGTGGCCCCCGGGGCTGCCCGCTTCCGCCTGGGATGTTCGCTGCCGGCGCCGTGTCGGGGGGCACCTTATTTTCACCGTTCGTCCTGTGCGTACCGACGCGTGCGGCGCTGTCCCGCGCGCCGCGGACGCCGTCGTCCGAGCTCGGGGAGTGCGGGGAGTGCGGGGAGCGCGGCTGTGACGGCGCCGGTGGGGCAGCCGACCCAGCTTGCGCGCATCGGTCTGTGGGGCGCCCCGCAGAGCGGTAAGACGACCTTCCTTGCCGCGCTCAACATCGCCGCCATCAGCCAGCCGACCGTCCCGGGCAGCCCGTCCTGGATCGTCATCGGCGGCGACGACGACGCGGGAGCGTTCCTGTCCGAGAACACCGACCTGTTGCAGAGCCGGCACGTCTTCCCCTCGGCGACTCCGGGCATGACGGCGCTGAGCTGGCGGTTCATCGGTCCGGCGCGGGGCGGGCGGCTTGCCGGGCGGCCCCTGCGCCGCGGCTCGCGGCCGGAGAACATGGTCTTCGTCGTCGAGCTGCTGGACGTGGCCGGCCGCTACTTCGGCAGCTCCACCCCGAAGAACTCGCTGCCCTCCTCCTCGGTGTTCGACGAGGGGGCCGGGCTGTTCGACGGCGAACCGGACGCGCCCGACGAGTGGGAGCTGCTGCTTGACCATCTGAGCATGTGCGACGGGCTGGTCTACCTGTTCGATCCGGTCCGGGAACAACGCAACAGCGACGCCTACGAGTTCTTCCAGCGCACCCTGGAGCAGGTCACCCGGCGGTGTTTCGAGGCCAACCGCCTGCGCGGCGGAAAACTGCCGCACTTCCTGGCGGTGTGTGTCACGAAGTTCGACGAGCCCGCGGTGTTCCGCCAGGCGTTCCGCACGGGTGTGGTTCTCACCGGCGACGAGCCGGAGCGTATCCCCCGGGTACCCGACAACCTCGCGAAGACCTTTTTCGATCGGCTGTGCGACGAGGGCCACGAGGGTTCGGCCCGGCTGGTCCGCGGCAGCATCAACAACTACTTCCACCCCGACCGGGTCTCCTATTTCGTCAGTTCGTCCGTGGGCTTCCATATCGGGCCGTCGGGGTACTTCCGCGCACACGACTTCGCCAACGTCGTCAAGACCGGCGGGGAGGCGCGCATCCGCGGCGCGATCCGGCCGATCAACGTGCTGGAGCCGTTCCTCTGGTTGGAGGAGAGCACGCGGTCGGCCGCCCGCAAGAGGTGAGCGTGCCGGTGGCCGGGGACGCCGTGCGCCTGCCCGCCGGCTGGGCGGTGATGACGAAGGAGCCGGGCAGCGACGACGACTACGCCGTGCTGCGCTGCGGCGGCTACTTCAGCCGGCCGCAGTACGAGCAGATCCTGCGCCGGTTCAACCCGGGCACGCCGCCGGCCCGGTCGCTGTCCGACCCCAGCGGCGAGTCGCTGCCCTGGGCGACGATCTGCTACGCGCCCCGCGGCGCGGACACGGTGCTGGGGGTCGCCGTCCGCTCCTGGACGGAGCACGTCGACGGCGCCCACCGGCCGATCGCGGCGACCCGCTTCGTCTGCGTCCCCTTCTCCGCCCTGCGCGAGACGCCGGTGTCCTACACCGACCTGTACGCCGCCGCGATCCGCCTCGACCTCGACGGCCTGCCGGACGGCGCTGGCACCGTCGAGCTGACCGTGGGCCGGCTGCGCGCCGCGGACGTCGAGGCGACCCTGGCCGAGCTGGACGTCGACCTGCCGACGGCGGCGGCGACCGCGGCGACGCTGCTCACCCGACCGGTGGCGGTGCTCGGCGCCCCCGTCAGCCAGCCGGACGACCAGGCGCTGACCCGCCTGCGTTACCTCGACGCGGTCGTCTCGCTGCTGCCCTACGGCCAGCGGGCCCGGCTCGTCGCCAGCACCTGGTTCGATCAGGGCGGCGCCCGGCACATCCGGCTCGGCTTCGGCGCCCGGGAACGGGCCGACCACGCGGGCGCGCCGTGGCAGCAGGGCGAGCGGATCCTGCGCCCGTTGCGCGGCGACGCCCGCAGCTACCATCACCTGCTCGTCGGCCTGGTCGAGGGGCAGGGCTGGTCACTGACCCGGGTCGTCGAGTTCCTCGCCGCCGAGACCGAGCCGCACCCGGCCGACGACGCCGCCCACGCGGTCGCCTGCCTGGCTCGCGCCGATCCCGTCACCCACGTGCGCGGCCTGCTCGCCGCGGGCACCGCGACCGCGGCCGACCTGCTGGCGCTGGTCACCACCGGAAGCGTCGACATGCTGGCGCGCAACGAGGTGGAGCGCGCCGCACACGTGCTGGTGGCGGACGCGGGCGCGGAAAGCCTGGACGCGCTGGCGATCTCCTGGCCGGGCTGGGCCGACCGCGGCCTGGTCGGCCCGGACCAGCGGGCCCGGTTGATGGGCGTGGTGACCCGCGCCGCCTGGGCGGTGCTGTGGGGCCCGCGGCCGGATCCGGCGGCGGCGAACCGGCTCGCCGACCTGGCCGCCGCGCTCGACTTCTGGCCGACGCTGACCGCCCATGTGGCCGGCCCGCGGCTCGACGACCAGCGGTGGGCGGGAGGCCCGCTGGGGGTTCCCGCGGCGCCCGCCCGGTTCCTCGCCGAGCAGATCCGGCTCGGCCGGCTGTCCGTCGACCGCGGGCAACGCGTCGCCGAGCACGTGCGCCACGCTCTCGCCGCGGCGCCCGCCGTCGTGCTCCTCGACCTGGTCGCGCTGGTGGACACCGTCGATCCTGACCGGACCGGCGGCTGGTTGCGCTGGCTGGCGTCCGCCGACCGGGCCCGCGAGCTGGTCGCCTGCACCGACGCCTGGGGTGGCGCGACGTCCGCGGCGGCAGTGGCGCGCGTCGCCCGGCACGGGGAACGGCACGTGCTGACCCTGCTCCGGCTGGCCCGCCACGGGCCGTCGGAGCTGCCGTTCCCGATCACCCCGGTGCTCGACTGGCTGCTGCGCACGCTGGCGGCGCTGCCGGTGGAACGCCGCCGTGACTGGGCGGCGGAGCTCACCGAGTGGCGCAGCGGCGACCCGACCATCGCGGCCCGGCTCGACCTGCTCGAGCTCGCGCTGACGGGGGCGGTCCGGGTGCCGCTCGCCGGACGGTTCGCCGGCGAGGGATGGCCTCAGCCGTACCGGACCGCGTTCCTGGAGTACTTCACGGTTCTGCGTGACGCTGGTGGCCGTGACGCTGGTGGCCGTGACGCAGGGAGCCGTGACGCTGGTGGCCGTGACGCGGGAGAGCGGGCGGCGGGGGAGCGCAACGGCGCCGCGTCGGCGTGCGAGCGGGTGGTGGCGGGGCTCGCGGCCGACGTCGCCGCGCACGGGCTGCCCGCGTCCGCGTCCGGGTCCGGGTCAGGTGCTGCGGCCCAGGCGATGCTGTCCGTCCTGGCCAGGGTCGCCACCGCCGACCACGTGGACGCCGCCGCCCTGGTGCTCGCGGTGTACGGGCTGCTGGAGCGGCGCCGCGAGCTTCACCAGGTGGCGGGTGGCAAGGAATGGCGCCGGCTCGTCACCGAGGACTATCCGGCCACCCGGGCCGCGCACCTGACCGCGCGGGTGCGCGCCCTGCCGGCCGATCCCGACGTCGAGGCGGTCGGCGACCTGTGCGCGGACGCCCTGCTGGTCGGGGTGCGCCCGGCGGAGTTGCTCGCGGCCCTGCGGGCGAGCGCCTGGCAGCTCACGGGGTCCGACGCGCTGGAGATCGTCGTCGGCTGCGTGGACGAGATCGCCCGGCGCGCCGTGAACCCACGGGCGATGCCCACCGATGTCCGCGTCGGCGGCGCCCTGCGCGAGCTGGTGCGTGGCGTGTGCCGCGGGGAGGCGGGCGCGCTGCCCGTCCCGGATTTCATCGCGCGGCTGGGCTCGCTCGCCCTGTTCGAGACGGGCCTGCTCACGACGCTGCTCGGCGCCGTCGACGGCGCCGAACCGGACGGCCTGGCCATGATCCAACGGGCCGACCGCAACCTGCGCGCCGTGCTGGCCGGAGCGGCCCCGGCCGGCCGGTGGCCCGGCGCTCCGAGCGTGGACGTGACCGGCTGGGCCATCCCGGCGCTGCATACCGACTACCTCGACCTGACCCGGCAGATGACGGCCGAGCTGGCAGCGGACCCGCTGGTCACGGTGCTCGCCCGCGTCGCCGGGGATTCCCGCCGGCCCACCGACAGCGAGGGCCTCTACCTGCTGCTGGGCGAGCTCGCGGTGGCGGCGTTGCCCGCGGACCCGCCCGCGGCGGGCCTGCTGGTCCCCGCCGTGCAGGAGATTGCGGCGGGCCGGATGGGAGCCGCCCTCGCCGACGATCTCGCCGGCTGGCTCGCCGAGGTCGCGCCGGCCCGGCTGTGGC
>NZ_JAMQQF010000456.1 GCF_023716945.1 Frankia sp. AiPs1
GGGGGGGGGGGGGGGGGGGGGGCGGGGGGGCGGCGGGGGGGGTGGGCGCCAGCGGGGCCGCCGCCCCCCCCGCCCCCCCACAGCCGCACCTCCCGGGCGGTGCACAGCCGCACCACCCGAGCGGCGGCGCCGTGCGCGTCGAGGGCGCGCAGCAGGCGGACCCGGCTGTCCCGCGGGTAGTTCCACAGCCAGCGCAGGAACGCCAGGTCCAGCTTCTCCGGGCACCCGGAGGCGGCGTCGGGACGGTTGCGGCCACGCCACCGGGCCCAACGACGCAGCACCCGGGTGATCGTGATTCGCCGCGGCAGGTCGAGGAAGACGATGAGCTCGGCGGCGGGGATGCGCAGGTCCAGCGTGCCGCTGTAGTTGCCGTCCATCACCCAGGCGGGCTTCGCGACGAGGCTGGCGACGATCGCGCGCCACTCGTCCACCGGCGTCGCGACCCAGCCGGGCCGCCAGAAATGGCGGTCGAGGTGCACCGCCGGCAGGCCCGCCTGCCGCGCGAGCTCGCGCGCGAGGGTGCTCTTGCCGGCGCCGCCGCTGCCGACGACGAGGACCCGCTGGACGTCGGAGGTCATCGACGGCGGGCCCTGCGGGCCCGTCCCGAGCGCATTCACGACGCCAGTCTCCCACCGAGACGATCGTTCCGCGTGCAGAACGTGCCGCTTCGACCCACCCGTGCCCGCCCGTGCCCACCCGGATCGGGCGCGCCCGGCGGCCGGCCTCAGCCGGCGAGGGTGTGATGGGTGAAGAACTGCCACATCACGGCGGCGGCGTTCGGTGCCGGCGGCGGTGGATCGGCCTGCTCACGTGGTCTGCTGCCCCCCGGCCAGGCGTGTCCGGCGCCGGTGACGCTGTACAGCTCGACCGCGCCGCCGGGCGCGCACGGGCCGTAGACATCGTGGACGACGGCGCCCTGCCGGGAGCGAACCGGGGTGGCCGGGCAGCCGTCGCGGTGGGTCCAGAAGGCCATCGCCTCGGCCACCGACCGGTCGGCGCGCTCGTCGCCCTGGCGCAGACCGATGGACGACTCGCCACCGTCGTAACGGACCTTGTCGTCGGCGGTGCCGTGGAAGGCGATGATCGGCACAGGTCGGCTCGGCGTGCAGGAGGTGGTGTTCAGGGCGCCGGAGACGGGGGCGATCGCCGCGATGCGTCCGGCGAGTTCGCAGGCCAGCCGGTAGGACAGCATCGCGCCGTTGGACATGCCCGTGACGTAGATCCGGGTCGGATCCACCGGATAGTCCCGCGGCAGCCGGTCGAGGAGAGCGGCGATGAAGCCGACGTCGTCGACGCCGTTGGCGTGGGCGTAGCCGCAGCAGGTGCCCGCGTTCCAGGTCAGCAACGCCGTTTCGCGCCGGCCGGTGCCGTCAGGATAGACGGCGAGAAAGCCCGCTCGGTCGGCGACGGCGCTCATCCCGGTCTGCTGCTCGACCTGGCGGCCCGATCCGCCGCCACCGTGCAGGACGACCACGACCGGCAGCCCGGGTCCGACCGCGGTCGCCGCCGCGGAGACGGCCGAAGGCGCGGAGACGGCCGAAGGCGGCACGTGGACGAGGTAGGTACGCCGCCGGCCGTCGGGGGCGGTCAGGATGCCGTCCATGGTGCCGGCGTGCAGTGCCGGCCCGTCGGCGCTCCCGGCCGTCCCCGCCGAGGTCGACTGCGGCGCGGTCGACTGCGGCGCGGTGCCCGGTAGGTCCGGCTCCGCGCGGCCCGTGGCCTTCCCCGCGCCGCCCGACGTGCTGCCCCCGCACGCGGCGAGGGCCACGATGAGCACGGCGCCGACGGCGAGTCCGGCCGTTGCGGTCGGGGTGGACCCCGGTGACCGTCGACGCCACCGCTGGCCCTGCGCCGTCCCGGCCGGTCTCTCGCGGTGCGTCCCGGACGAGTTACCGGGACGACCCCGCCTGGCTGCGCCGGCGGTGTCCCGCCGCATCGACGACCTCACGCGGCGACGGTAGGGCCGCCGGATGTGAAAGGGATGAGACCGCGGGCGAGAACCACGGGGCGAGCACCGCGGGCGAGTGAGGTGAACGGTCGCCGGACGGCTCAGCCGAGGCCGCGGGAGTCCTGCTTGAGGGCCGTGTCAATGGTGAGGGCGGCGGCGATGACCATGCTGTGCAGCGGCTGCGGCAGCGGCCGGTGAAGCTGGACGACGTAGTTGTCGGCCGTGGTGAACATCGCCCGCGCGAGGCCCTCCCAGGTCTTAGTGACCCGGGCGACCTCGACGTCGGTGTGGTCGACGATCGAGAAGTTCCACGCCCGCCAGTTCTCGGCCTTGATCGCGCCGATCGTCGTGCCGCCCGTCTGCAGGTCGAACCGGATCCGGCCGAAGACGTTCTGCTGCGCGATGACGCCGAGTTCGGACCCGTCCGGCAACGAGACGATCACCTTGGACTTGAACACCTTCGCCGGGCGGTGCAGGAGCAACTGGACGGTGCCGGCGGCATCGCGGACCTCCAGGCGGTGAGAGAAGAACTGGTCCCACGAGGTGAGCACCCGCGCGGCCTTCTTCAGCGCGCTCTGACCGACCTCGACGACCGAGCCGATCTGCGTGCCGCTCTGGTCGAAGACGGCGTACTCGTTCGTCACCTCGATGATCTTTGACTTCTGGTTGACCACGAGCACGGGCTCGCTGAACAGCGTCCCGCCACCTGGACCTGTCGCCTGCACCCCGGCCCGCTCCTGGACCTGCCGCTGCACCTGCTCGGCGCTGTGGTCGGTGTAGACCACACCCGGCTGCACCCCCAGCGGCGTGCCCCACGTCTGCCCCGGCACGGCCCCGGCCTGGCCCTGACCCTGGCCGTAGTACTGCCCGCCCTGGCCGTACTGCCCGCTCTGGCCGTACTGCTGCCCGCCCTGGGCAGCCCCGCCGTACTGGGCAGCCCCGCCGTACTGGGCGGGCGGGGTCGGCTGGGCAGGCGGCGCCGGCTGGATGTGCTCGGTCCACTGGTTTCCGTCCCACCATCGGGAACCGTGCTGCCCGCTCGGATCGACGTACCAGCCTGGCGGGACGGTCTGCGTCATGCCCCCACTCTGGCACCTTCCGCTCGCGCCCGGCCAGACTGGCACCACTGCGACACCGACCAAACCCGCCAGTCCGGCGAGCGCGCGACCGGCGCCCCGCGTCACCGCGTCACAGCGCCTTCTCGGTGACGAGACCGCCGTCGACATGCAGGCGGCGGTTGACCGCGACGGTGTCGAGCATGCGGCGGTCGTGGGTGACGAGCAGCAGCGTGCCCGTGTAGCCGGCGAGCGCCTGTTCGAGCTGTTCGATGGCGGGCAGGTCGAGGTGGTTGGTGGGCTCGTCGAGGACCAGGCAGTTCACTCCGACGGCCTGCAGCAGGGCGAGACCGGCCCGGGTCCGCTCCCCCGGCGACAGCGAGGCGGCCGGGCGGGTCACCTGGTCCGGGCCGAGGCCGAACTTGGCGAACAGGGTGCGGACCTCGGCCGCCGGCCAGGTCGTCGCCCCCTCGGCGACGGCGAGGGCGGTGGTCTCGCCGCGGAACAGGCCCCGGACCTGGTCGATCTCGCCGAGCCGCACGCCGGTGCCGAGGGACTGGTTCCCCGCGTCGAGCGCAAGCCGGCCGAGCAGCGCGGAGAGCAGGGTCGTCTTGCCACCGCCGTTCGGCCCGGTGATGACGATCCGGTCGGCCCAGGCGACGGTGAGGTCGACCGGGCCGAACGTGAAGGCGGGCCGGCGCACGATCGCACTGGTGAGGGTCGCGACGACGTCGCCGGAGCGGGGGGCGGCCGCGATCGACATGCGTAGCTGCCACTCCTTGCGTGGCTCCTCGACCTCCTCCAACCGGTCGAGGCGGGACTCGATCGACCGGACCCGCGCGGCGCTCTTCGTCGCCGCCTCGATGCGCGCGCCCCGGGCGGCCCGGTCGTTGTCGGGCATCCGCCGTTTGGCCCGCACCGAGCCGCGTACGGACTGCTCCCGCTGGCGCTGCGCCTGCGCGGTGAGACCGTCGCGCTGGTCGGCGTAGTCCTCGTAGCGCTCGCGGGCCTGCCGCCGGCCGACCTCGCGGGCCTGCAGGTAGGCCGTCCACCCGCCGGCGAACAGGGCGAGGCCGTGCTTGTGTGGGTCGATCTCGGCGACGGTGTCGATGGTGCGGTCGAGGAACTCGCGGTCGTGGCTGACGACGACGAGTGCGCCGGACACGCCGCGGACGAAGCGTTCGAGCCGGTCCAACCCGTCGAAATCAAGGTCATTGGTGGGCTCGTCAAGCAGGGTGATGTCGAACCGGGACAGCAGGACGCTCGCGAGCGAGCCGCGGGCGGCCTGCCCGCCGGACAGGGCGGTCGTGGGGCTGTCGAGGGCGTCGGCGGGCAGGCCCAGCTCGGCGCAGACCTCCTCGGCGCGAACGTCGAGGTCGGCGGCACCGAGGGCCAGCCAACGCTCCAACGCGACGCTGTACCGGTCGTCGGCGCCGGGGACGCCCGCCGACAGCGCCTCCCCGGCGTCGTCGAGTTCCCGCTGCGCGGCGCCGACCCCGGTGCGGCGGGCGAGGAACGCTCGCAGGGTCTCGTCGGGCAGCCGGTCGGGTTCCTGGGGCAGCAGGCCGACGCCCGCGGTCGGCGGCGCGAGATCGACCCGTCCTTCGTCGAGGGGGACCAGGCCGGCCAGGGCTCGCAGCAACGTCGACTTACCGACGCCGTTCGGCCCCACCACCCCGAGCCGGTCACCGGGTGCGACGGTGAGCGAGACGCCGTCGAGAACGGTCGCCCCACCGCGGGTGACGGTGAGGCCGGAGGCGACGAGAGTTGCGGACACCTGGCCAGTCTCGCGCATAACCGGCGCGCGTCGGCCGCCCGCCCGCACACCGCGGCCACGAGGGCAGCCGGGCCGCGCATGGTCATCCCCCGAACCCGGGCAGGGCGAGCTGCTCGTCGCGGCGGCCCGGCCC
>NZ_JAMQQF010000457.1 GCF_023716945.1 Frankia sp. AiPs1
CGTCCGCGCCGCCGCGGGACTCGCCCCTCGCCGGCCTCCCCGTGGCCGGGCCGGCCGCGTCCCCGCTGGTGCTGCCGAAGATCCTTTCCGCGGTGGTTCCGCTGGGGGGAGCGCCACGCCGGCTCGACGCCCCGCCGGCGGTGGCGGATCCCGCGGTGCCCTACCGCTGAGCGCGGTCCGCCACCGGTGGGCCGGACCGCTGGGGGCGACCGGCGCCGGTCAGTGCTGGTGCCGATCGGCCTGATCAGGCAGGTGCGGCGTCAGACGGGGCGGGCGCCCGGCGCGGCGAGGAAGACTCGGCCGGTGCCGGTCAGGGTGACCGCCGCCCGGCCCGCCACCAGCGCCGATCCGCCGCGGCGCAGCGTCAGCGGGGCGACGGCGGTTCCGTCGTCGGCCGCAGCGGTGACCTCGACCCGTCCCTCGACCGCGAGCAGCACCGTCGGGCGTCCCACGGGCACACTGCCGCCGGTGCAGACGGCCTCGGCGAGGGCGAAGTCGGCGACGGGGACGTCCCAGCCGCGCAGCAGGCCACCGGGAGAATCCGAGACGATGCGGGCACTCTGGACCGGCGCGTCGCTCGGAGTGGGATCGAAGATCAGAAGCAGTTCGTCGACGTCGATGTGCTTGGGGGTCAGTCCGCCGCGCAGCACGTTGTCGGAGGTGGCCATGATCTCGATGCCGAGCCCGGCGACGTAGGCGTGCAGCATCCGGGCCGGCTGGAACAGGCCCTCGCCGGGACGCAGCGTCACGTCGTTGAGCAGCAGCGCCGCCGCGATGCCCACATCGCCCGGATGCGCCGCGGCGAGCCGTCCGACGAGGTCCGCGGCCCGCGCGACGTCGTCGTCACCGTCCCCCGGGTCCTGGCCAGCCAGTCCGTCGCCGTCGCCGTCGCCGTTGTTGACGTTGACGTTGACGTCGCCCGCAGCCTCGCCGCTGGTGGCCTCGGCACCGGTCGGGATCCGGCCGCGGGTGCGGCGCAGCCGGTCGGCCGCCGCGACGAGTGCGCCGACCAGCTCCCCAGCGGGGCCGGCGGGCATGGTCAGGAGGGTCCGCAGCACCGTGGCCGCCCCGGCGGCCGGATCGTCGGCCAGGGGGCGGAAGGCGGCCAGGAGAGCCGGTGTCGCCAGCGCCCGCGCGACCGCGAGGGTGCGCGCCGGGTCTCGGACGCCCGCGAGCGCCCGAAACGGCGACAGGGCGACGATGAGCTCGGGCTTGTGGTTGCGGTCGCGGTAGCGCCGACGGGAATCGTCGACGGCGAGGCCGGCGGCGTCGTCCGCGGCGAAGCCGGCGGCGGCCTGGGCCAGGTCGGGATGCACCTGCAACGACAGCGCCTTGTCCGCCGCCAGCACCTTGAGCAGGAACGGCAGCGGGCCGACGAGGTCGGCGGCCGGGCGGCGGGCGCCGTCCGCCTCGACGAGTGCCGGTGCCACGGGATGGGTCCCGAGCCACAGCTCCGCGACCGGACCGCCGGCGGCGGGGGTGCCGAGCAGCTCGGGGATGGCGGTCGACGATCCCCACGCGTAGGGCTGCTCGGCCCCGTGGAGGGCGAGCAGGCGGGGGGACCCCGCCGGCACCTGTGGGCCCACGCCGGCGAATTCGCCGGCGGCCGGGGACGGCGCGCCGACAGGCGGCGTGGGCACGGAATTGCTGGTCACGGTCTCCTCGCAGGGGCGTGCTCCCTGGGGGCGGGCGTTGGCCGCCGCCCCGGTGCGGGCGGTGGGCGGCCGGGCTACTCCTCCTCGCCCCAGCCGTGACCTTCTGGGTCGATCACGGCCGGATCGACGCCCATCATCTCGGCCACCTCGTGGATGATCGCGTCCAACACGAGTTCGGCCAGGTCCTCGCTGTCCACCGCCCTGGCCTCTATGGGCCGGCGATATACCACGATGCGGCGGGGGGTGCTCGAGCGGCCCTTTCCGGTGGCCGGCTGGAATCGGGCGAGCGGGATCTCCTCGTCGGCCACCGCCACCGGCGGCACGTCCTCGACGGCGAACTCGACGTCGGACAGCTCCGCCGACCACCTGTGGTCGAGATGCTCGACGGCGTCCAGCACGAAGTCGTCGAAGCGATCCCCGCGGGTGGCGTAGGCCGGCACATCGGGCGGCAGCAGCGTCCCGCGGATGCCTCGGCCCCGCCGGTCACGACGCCGACGGGGGGGGATCGGCCGGGCCGCCGCCGGGAACCGCTCGAGCTCGGTCACCCTGTGAGCGTAGCGTTCGTGGCAGGGGCTCGTGTCGGCCCCGGCGGCCGTCGTGATCCGGTCGCCGCGCCAACCCGCCATCCGGCGACTGACCCCGAATCCCTCCCAGCCCGAGGAGGTTCCACGATCTTGATGATCTCGATGCCGTGCCGGATGACGTTGCCGTGCGCGAGTTCGGACGCGCGGTGCAACGATATGGTCGACAACGCGTGACGATTCAGCCTCGCGGCACGCGACACGACGATAGATGGTGGCCGTCGCCCGTTCCGGGGGCTACCGTCCGGAACGTGAAGCCTCGGCGCTGCTCCCGCTCGGCCTGTTCCGCAGCCGCGGTCGCCACGCTCACGTATGCCTACGCCGAGTCGACAGCCGTACTGGGCCCCCTGTCCCCGTACGTCGAGCCGCACTCGTACGACCTGTGCGGACCGCACGCCGACCGGCTCACCGTGCCGCTCGGCTGGGCGGTCGTCCGGCTCGAGGCCGAAGCATCGCGTGAGGGTGGCCGTGAGGTGGCCGGGGATGACCTGGAAGCGCTGGCGGACGCCGTGCGTGAGGCTTCCCGGCGCGGTCCCGAGGCCCCCCGGCGCGGTCCCGAGCCGCCCCCGGGTCCCCAGGGCGGGCCGCAGGCGCCTCCGGGCGGCCGCCGCGGTCACCTGCGGGCGGTACCCAGCCCTTCCTGAGGCGACCCGGCGTCGGTGACCCCTGACCGCCCCGACCGGGGACCGGGTGGTGGCGAGGGCCTGGCCGCCCGCGCCCGCCGCTCCCGATCGACCGGGGCCGAACGGCTGCCGCTTCGGCCCGCAGGTGCGTGGTCGGCGTCGTGCTCGCCTGTGGGCTTGCCCGGATGCGGTCCCGGGTCTGTCGGACCTGGCAGATAGGGTCTCCCGAGTGCGGCCGCAGTGGCGCCGTGCAGGCTCCGGGGACCATTCACCCGGTGCGGGGGACACCAGGGAGAAGGGTGGGGACCGGATGCGCGACCTGTCGCGGATCTTCAAGGCGTACGACGTCCGGGGTGTTGTGCCGGCAGAGTTCGACGCCGAGATCGCCCGGCTGACCGGCGCCGCGTTTGTCCGACTGCTCAACGCCGAGCGGATCGTCACCGCCCACGACATGCGGGAGTCGTCCATCCCGCTCGCCGCGGCCTTCGCACAGGGCGCGGCCAGCCAGGGCGCCGATGTGATTCTCGCCGGCCTCGGCTCGACGGACCTGCTCTACTTCGCCGCCGGCTCGCTCGACATCCCCGGCGCGATGTTCACCGCCTCGCACAACCCGGCGAAGTACAACGGGATCAAGCTCTGCCGGGCGGGCGCGGCGCCCATCGGCCAGGACACCGGGCTCACCGAGATCCGGGAGATGGTCGAGCGGGGCGTGCCCGCCGGCCCCGGTCGCGTCGGCACGATCACCACGAGTGACCTCCTCGCCGACTATGTGCGCCACCTCCACACGTTGGTCGACCTGTCCGGCATCCGGCCGCTCACCGTCGCGGTCGACGCCGGCAACGGCATGGGCGGCCTGACCGTCCCGGCGACCTTCACCGGCCTGCCGCTGACCGTGATCCCGCTCTACTTCGAGCTGGACGGCTCCTTCCCGAACCACGAGGCCAACCCGATCGAGCCGGCCAACCTGCGTGACCTGCAGGCCGCGGTCCGGGCCTCCGGAGCCGACCTCGGGCTCGCGTTCGACGGCGACGCCGACCGCTGCTTCGTCGTCGACGAGCGCGGGGAGATCGTCTCGCCGTCGACCATCACGGCGCTGGTGGCGGACCGTGAGCTCGCTCGCGAGCCGGGCGGGACGATCATCCATAACGTCATCGTCAGCAGGGGGGTGCCCGAGCTCGTCACCGAGCGTGGCGGCATCCCGGTCCGCACCCGCGTCGGCCACTCGTTCATCAAGGCCGAGATGGCCCGAACGGGCGCGATCTTCGGTGGCGAGCACTCCGGCCATTTCTACTTCCGGGACTTCTGGCGGGCGGACTCCGGCATGCTTGCCGCGCTGCACGTGCTCGCCGCGCTCGGCGGCCAGCCGCGGCCGCTGTCCGACCTGCTCGCCGGCTACCTCCGCTACAGCGTCTCCGGCGAGATCAACTCCGAGGTGACGGATGTCGTCGCCGCGATGCAGGCGGTCGAGAAGGCCTACGCGCCGCGCGCCGCCGACATCGATCATCTCGACGGTCTGACCATCTCGTTCGCGGACGGGTCCTGGTTCAACCTGCGCCCGTCCAACACCGAGCCGCTGCTGCGGCTCAACGTCGAAGGCCCCGACGAGGCCACGATGCGCCGGCTGCGCGACGAGGTCCTTGCGCGTGTCCGGGGCGAAAGGGAGTCCTGATGAGTCTCGACCCGCTGCTGCTGGAGATCCTCGCCTGCCCGTGCAGCAAGCATGGTGAGCTGCGCTCCGATGAGCTGGACGGCGCTCCCGTGCTGGTCTGCCTCGCCTGCGACCTGGCTTTCCCGGTCCGCGACGACATTCCCGTGATGCTGCTCGACGAGGCCGTGCCGTTCTCCGGCCGGGCCGCGTCGGCAACCAGCTGACCCCCGCGGCGTCGGCATGTACCTCGACGAGGCAATCCTCGACGACACCGCCAGGATCGACTCCGGCCACGCCGCGGCCCTCCTGCCGCACGTCGCCTCGGCGGCCCTGCAGGTGCGCCGGAGCGTCGTCCTCGCCGAGGAGGCGGGGGTGGCGCGCCTCGGCGCCGACGGGCGGCCG
>NZ_JAMQQF010000458.1 GCF_023716945.1 Frankia sp. AiPs1
GGCCGGGGGGCCACCGCCGAGCTCGCCGACCTGCCAGGACTGGCCGATCTCGCCGCGGCGGTGGCCGCCGAGACCCCGCGTTCCACCCACGAGGGCGGGCTGCCCGGCCCGAAGACCGTCACCTGGCTACCCGAGCCCCGGCTCGGCCGCTGGCGTGCGTCCGTCGGTGACCGGCTGGTCGTGTCCCCGCCCAACCCCGGCCGGCCGCCGTGCGGCGGGGAGATCCTGGAGGTCCACTCGCCCGCCGGCGACCCGCCCTACCTGGTCCGATGGGGCGATGGCGGCCACGCCACCTTCGTCTACCCGGGCCCGGACGCCGAGGTCCAGCACCTGCGGACCAACGCCGGCCCGGTGGCCCCGGTCTGACGGCCGCAGCCTGACGGCCCGGTCTGACGTCCCAGCCTGACGGCCCCAGCCCGGGGGCCCCAGTCCGCGTCACATCGATCACGCACGGATAGGTAGACCGGGCCCGCGGCAATCTCGACCACAGTGCGGCCAGCAGATGCAGGAGGTTGTTGACGGGCCAAGCGGCTTGGCCTCGGGTCGACCGTCGCCAACCTCCTGCAATGGCCAACGCAACCAAGGCGGGCTCCGGCCGGCACGGTGCTCCCACCCGCCACTTACAGAGCACAAGTAGGTCGCGTCCTGACGCTCCACCTCCGTTTGGCCCAGGTGAGTACACCTGTGGGTGCGGTCACAGGCAGGGTGATCCGGACGCCGACAGTCCGTTCTGCGTAGTCGTGGGCGCCCCGGGCGGTGACGAAATTCGCGAGGGTAGACAATCCTCTCACGGTAGGTTGCCGATCGGACCGTGCAGGGGATGAGTGGATGATGGCTGACATGCCCGGGTGGGCCGCGGGGGTCGACGTCGATCGGCCGAGCGCCGCGCGGATGTACGACTACGCGCTCGGTGGGTCGCACAACTTCGCCGCCGATCGGGAGGCCACCCAGGCGGTGATCGCGGCGTTCCCGGACGGGCCGCTGGTGGCGCGGTCGAACCGGCTGTTCCTGCACCGGGCGGTCCGGTTCCTCGCCGCGGAGGTGGGGATCACCCAGTTCCTCGACCTCGGCTCGGGCGTACCGACCGTCGGCAACGTGCACGAGGTCGCCCAGGGGGTCAACCCGCAGGCGCGGGTCGTCTACGTGGACATCGACCCGGTGGCTGTCGTCCACTCCCGGATGCTGCTCGCTGACAACCCGCTGGCCACGGTGCTGCAGGCGGACATCCGCGAGCCGGCCTCCGTCCTCGGCGCGAGCGAGGTCTCCGGGCTGCTCGACCTCTCCCAGCCGACCGCGGTGCTGATGGTCACCGTGTTGCACTTCGTGGCCGACGGCGACGACCCGGCTGGGATCATCGGGGCCTTCCGGGCGGCGACGGTGCCTGGCAGCTATCTGGCAGTGTCCCACGTGACCGCGGACGAGCGGGCCGAGCAGGTCCACGGCGCGGGCAAGGTGTACGAGTCGACGCCGACCGGGGTCACCCCGCGGCCCCGGTCCACGATCGCCGGCCTGCTCGCCGACTACGACCTGGTCGAGCCGGGGCTGGTCTACCTGCCCTCCTGGCGGCCGGACGAGGCGCACGGCGGGCTCGACCCGCTGGCGGCCGACCCGAGCCGGGCCGTGGCGCTGGCCGCCGTCGGCCGTCGGTAGTCCATCCGATAGTCCGAGCGTGGAGAGGTCCCTGTCCCCGGCTGCCCGCAGGCGTGGGGTGGCGCGTTTCGCCCAGGTCTGGGCGCGTGCCATCGTCGGCGCGAGCTACCCGGCCACCGGTCTGCTCGCCGTCGAGGAGCGGCTGCTCGGCCTGACCGAACGGCTCGTCGACGCCCTGCTCGACGGCCCGCCCGGCGATCAGCCGTTCGATGCGAAGCCGTTCGGTGGGAAGCCGTTCGGTGCGGAGCCGTTCGGTGCCCAGGCATGCGATGCGAAGCCGTCTGGTGCGAAGCCGTCTGGTGCGAAACCGTCTGGTGGGGAGGCGTCTGGTTCGCAGCCGTCTGGTGGGGAGGCACTCGGCGGGGAGCCGGCCGCGGTCGGGGCCGCCGTGGCGGACTACACCTATGGTGCCGCGGACGCACTGGCCGCCACGATCCGCCTTTGCGGCGCCCGGCTGCTCGCCGAGCTGGGCCTGGCCGCGGACGACGAGCTCACCGACCGCGTCGCGGCCCTGCAGGGAGCCCTGGCCCATGGGTACACCCGCGCCCTGCGCGAACGGATCCTGGCCGGCCAGGACTCGATCCACCGCGCCGCCCACCAGGCCACCGACGCCAGATTCCAGCTGATTTTCGACGGGGCCGCGATCGGGATCGTGCTTGCCGATGCCGCCGGGCGGATCGTCGACGCCAACGGCGCCTTCCGGCGGATGCTCGGCGTCGCCCCGCACCGGGTCCACGGCCGGGCGCTGCACGAGTTCGCCCATCCCGAGGACGCAGCCGATCTGCGCGACGCCCACGCCGCCCAGCGCCTCGCCGGACCGGCGAACCTTCGTACGGAGTTGCGCCTCGTCGGGCCCGCGGGTGCCACGGTGCGAGCCGAACTGACCACATCCTGCCTGCGCCAGGTCGACGGGCGCGGCGAGGTGCAGCTCTCGATGATCGTGGACGTCACCGAGCGCCACCAGTTACAGAGCCAGTTGCGCTGGCAGGCCCGCCACGACCCGCTGACCGGGCTGCCCAACCGGACGGTGCTCGTCGAACGGGTCACCGAGCTGATGGCCGCGGAGCCGGACCGACGCCTCGGGCTGTGCTTCATCGATCTCGACGGGTTCAAGGCGGTCAACGACAGCCTCGGGCACGACGCCGGCGACCGGCTGCTCGTCGCGGTCGCCAGCCGGTTCACCGCCGCGTTGCCGGTGGGCCAGCTCCTGGTCCGGATGGGTGGGGACGAGTTCGTCATCCTCCTCGCGGACACGGCCGGCATCGACGACGTCACCGCCACCGCCCGCGCCGTGCTCGCGGCGCTGGCCGAGCCAGTCCGGGTCGGCGACCAGGCGTTGTCCATCGGTGCCAGCATGGGTCTGGTCGAGCGGCCCGCGGCCGACGGCGACCTGGCCGATCTGCTGCGCGCCGCGGACATCACCCTCTACCAGGCAAAGGACGCCGGCCGGGGGCGGTGGGCCGTCTTCGACGCCGAGCGCAACGCCCGTCAGGTGACCCGGCACAGCCCCGCCGCCGCTGCCGCCCGGTGAGATCACCGGCGCGCTTGACTTGGCATGTGACCGCCCTAACATCGTTTACTACGTAAAGGGCGCATTGCGGGGCCGTGCCGGCGGGCGGCCGACAGGAGGGTCACATGCCAGAGGTCGCGGCGATGCTCGGCGAGCTGTCCCAGCATCCGGCGGACCAACTGGCCGTCGTGATGGCCGACGGCAGCGCCCAGCTCACCTTCGGCGAGCTGGAACGCCGCAGCCGGCAGGTCGCGCACCTGCTCGCCGGCTACGGTCTGCGCCCCGGTGACCACGTGGCGATCCTGCTGCCGAATCGGCCCGAGTACTTCGAGGTCGCCTGGGGCGCGCAACGAAGCGGCCTGTACTGGACGCCGGTCAACTGGCACCTCACCGCCGAGGAGACCGCCCACATCGTCGACGACTGCGGGGCGCGGGTGCTGTTCACCTCCGCCGAGCTGGCCCCGATCGTCAAGCGGGTCCGGGAGTCCGCCGCCCGGCTGGAGCACATCGTCATGATCGACGCCGGGCCAGCCGAGCTCGCCGAGGGCATCCTCGACCACCGCGCCGCCCTCGCCGGCCAGCCGGACGGCGAGCTCGCCGGCCAGGTCGAGGGCATCTACATGTTCTATTCCTCGGGCACGACGGGCCGCCCCAAGGGCATCGAGCCGGCGTTGCCGCTCGACCCGTTCGGCACCGGGCTGAGCATCGACCGCGCGATGGTCGGCTCGTTCGGCTTCGGCCCCGACAGCGTCTACCTGTGCCCGGCGCCGCTCTACCATGCGGCGCCGACGGGCTGGAGCACCGCGACCCAGCGCCTCGGCGGCACGGTCGTCCTCATGGAGCGCTTCGACCCGGTCGAGGCCTTGCGGGCGATCGAGCGTTACCGGGTCACCCACGTCCAGGTCGTGCCGACGATGTTCGTCCGCCTGCTCAAGCTGCCCGCCGCGCAGCGCACCGCCTTCGACCTGGCCAGCCTGCGCCTGGTCGTGCACGCCGCCGCGCCCTGCCCGCCGGAGGTCAAGCAGCAGGTGATCGACTGGCTCGGCCCGATCGTCTTCGAGTACTACGCCGGCAGCGAGGGCGGCGGCATGTGCGCGATCACGTCACAGGAGTGGCTCACCCACCGCGGTTCGGTGGGGCGGGCCGTCATCGGCGTCGTGCACATCGTCGACGAGGACGGCGCGGAGCTGCCCGTGGGCGAGATCGGGCGGGTCTACTTCGAAAGCCCGACCCGGATGGAGTACCACAACGACCCGGAGCGGACCGCCGCCGCCTACAACGACCGTGGCTGGCTGACCCTCGGCGACCTCGGCCACCTCGACGCCGACGGCTACCTCTACCTGGCCGACCGCCGAACCGACCTGGTCATCTCCGGTGGGGTCAACATCTATCCGCAGGAGATCGAGAACGTGCTGATCCTGCACCCCGCCGTCGCCGACGTCGCGGTGATCGGCGTGCCGGACGCGGAGATGGGGCAGCGGCTGCTCGCCGTGGTCCAACCGGCCGTCGAGGCAGTCGTCGGTGCGCAGCTCGCGGTCGAGCTGCAGGCGTTCGGCCGCGAGCGGCTCGCCGGCTTCAAGGTGCCGCGCACCATCGAGTTCGTCGAGGAGCTGCCGCGGCTGCCCACCGGCAAGCTGCAGCGCGTCCGGCTGCGCGAGCGCTACGCCGGCTGACGGACGCCCCGGCGCCGCGCAGCCAGCCAGCCGGACGGAGATGGAC
>NZ_JAMQQF010000459.1 GCF_023716945.1 Frankia sp. AiPs1
GAAGCCGCCGGCGGCCGGGTCGCCGCCGGCCGCTTCCGGCGGGGCCGTGCCAGCTCGGGCGAGGTCGGTGAGGGCGCGGTCGACGTCGTCGGAGCCGAGGATGCGACGAAGCCGCAGCACCGCTCCGATGATCTCGCCCTGTTGATGACGAAGCGCGTCGAGGGACGCGGAGCTGCGGGCGATCTCCTCCGCCAGCTCCCGGTGGCGTTCGACGGCGAGCCGACGGCTTTCCTCCACCGCGTCGAGCAGCAGCTTCTCAGCCTGCTCGCGGGCCTCGCAGACGATCGGATGGTTCGCCCCGGCGTCCTCGATCACCTCCTCCAGGGCGGACTCGGCGATCCGGCGGGCGCCGTCGATGATCTCGTCGGCCTCCCGCTGGGCGATCGCGAGCATCTGCCCGATCCGGCCGCCGGCCTGGGCGGCGAACGCCTCGGTGCCGGTGACGCCCGCGGTGCGCTCCCGCTCGTGCCTCAGCGCGCTCTCGGCCGCGGCCGCGCGCGAGGTCACCTGGCTGGCGTACCGCCACAGGGTGGCGAGGTAGTCGTCCACCTGGCGCGGGTCGTAGCCGTGGGCGACCTCGTCGAAGGCTGGTCGTTCGGTCGCTGCCCCGGGATCTGTTCTGCGGTGGCTGGCCCCCATCCCTCAGCTCCCTCTGGGTCGGACGGGTTCAAGGTCTACACCGAGCAGTGTGTCAACGAGCCGCGCGACCAGTGCGGGCGCCTCCCCCCCGGCGCCCGCCGCACCGCCAGAACCGCGAAGGGAACCACCTGACGATCCGACGCCGACAGAGCCGCCACCAGCGGAACCACCGCCGCCAGCACCACCGCCGGCGTCGGCGAGCGCCGCGTCGACCCAGGCGTCGACCGCGGCGAGGGCGCCGGGGGCGTCAAGGTCGTCGGCGAGCCGCTCCCGGACCGCGGCGAGCACCCCCGCCGCCTGCGGGCCGGCGGGCAGGGCGACGGCTGCCCGCCACCGCTCGACCCGGGTTACCGCGTCCGCCAGCAGACCCGCCGTCCACTCCCAGTCCTCGGTGTGGCGGTGGTCCAGCAGGGCGAGGCGCAGCGCGGCCAGGTCCGTTCCAGCGCGGCGCAGCCGGGAGACGAATTCGAGGTTGCCGCGCGACTTCGACATCTTGTGGCCGTCGAGGCTGACCATCGCGGTGTGCACGTAGCTGCGGGCGAAGGGGCGAGTGCCGGCGGCGACCTCGGCGTGCGCGGCGCTGCACTCGTGGTGCGGGAAGGACAGGTCGGTGCCGCCGCCCTGGATGTCGACGACGCCGCCGAGGTGGTGGCGGGCGATCGCCGAGCATTCGATGTGCCAGCCAGGGCGGCCGGGGCCGAACGGAGAGGGCCATGACGGCTCCCCGGGGCGCTGCGCCCGCCACAGCAGCGGGTCGAGGGGGTCCTTCTTGCCGCCGCGGCCCGGGTCGCCGCCACGCTCGGCGCAGATCGCGAGCATCTCGGCCCGGGACAGGTGAGAGATGTCACCGAAGGCGGGGGCGGCGGCGACGGAGAAATACAGGTCGTCGTCGACGTGGTAGGCCGCACCCCGGTCCACGAGCTCGGCGACCATGTCGACGATCATCGGGATCGCCTCGACCACACCGATGTAGGAGTCCGGGGCGAGCATCCGCAGCGCGGTCATGTCCTCGCGGAACAGTGCGATCTCCCGGGCGGCGAGGTCGCGCCAGTCGATGCCGTCGCGATCGGCGCGCTCCAGCAACGGGTCATCGACATCCGTAACATTTTGTACATAGAGGACGTTGTGGCCGGAATCCCGCAGAACCCGCTGCGTGAGGTCATACGTCAGGTACGTGAAGGCATGACCCAGATGCGTCGCGTCGTACGGCGTGATGCCGCAGACATAGAGATGGGCCGTGGGTGCGGAATCCAGGGCCCGCACGCTCGACGTGGCCGTGTCGAAGATCCGCAAGGGCCGCCCGGTGCCTGGAAGTGGACGTATCGGAGGAGATGGCCACGCCTGCATGCGTGTCAGAGTAACCGCGAACCGTTCCGCCGGCGGGCACAAGACGGGTAACCATCCCGTAACCGACCTGCGAAAACGGGGTCAGGCCGCAACATCACCGTCAGTAAACTGACCATGCGGAACGCGAGCGGTTCAGAACGGCGAGGATTCAGTACGGGACGGTTCGGCACGGCCTCGGTCCAGAACGGCGACGGTCCAGAACGGCGGCAGCTCAGAACGGCGGCCACGGGATCGGTGGCCAGTCCCCCGAGGGCAGTGGGAAGCGTCCCTCGTCGAGCAGCCGATTCACCCGGGCGGCGAGCGCGCCGCACTCGGCGACGGTGAGCAGCTCGGCGAGCCGGTCACCGAGGTCGCCGGCGAGCGCCTCGCGCAGGCAGCCGAGCAGGGCCGTCTCCTCGGCGACCAGGCGGCGGCCCCGCCAGGTCCACAGCAGCGTGCGCAGCTTGCCCTCGGTGTGGAAGGTGACGCCGTGGTCGATGCCGTGGATGCGCCCCGACGGCGCGGGCAGCAGGTGCCCACCCTTGCGGTCGGCGTTGTTGATGACGGCGTCGTACAACGCGATCCGGCGTAGCTGCGGGTCGTCGGAGCGGGTGAGGGCGACCAGGTCGACGGTGACGTCGGTGTCGATCCAGAGCTGGACCATGCCCTCGCCGAACGGGCCGTCGCGCACGACTGTCGGCGGCACGATCCCGAGGTCGAGGTACGCGGAGATCTCGTAGGCGGCCAGCTCGCGGGCGGCGAGGGAGCCGTCGGGGAAGTCCCACAGCGCCCGTTCGCCGCGCACCGGCTTGTAGACGCAACGCCCGGCGACGTCGCCCGCGATGATGTCGCAGTACAGCGTCGCGTTGCTGGCGTCGACGAGCCTGGCGCTGACCGTCAGCTCGCCGCGGCGCAGCAGGTCGAGCGCGGCGGGGGCGTCGAGGCCGCCACCGTCGATCGGATCGAGTGGCAGCCGCCGCCCTGGAGGGGGAGCCGCCGCGGGAACGCCCATCAGCCCAGTGTGTCCGCTACGTGCCGGCTCTGTCGCCGGGTCCGGCTGGTGACCGAGGTCTCTGCGCGGCGAACCCGCACGCCCCGGATGCGCGGGCGAGGCACGGTGTGCGGGCGCGTGGCGCGCATCAGTGCCGGTGTCCGTTCTGTCGCGGGCAGACGTGGTCGTCGTCGAGCGGCAGACCGCACAGCGGGCATGGCGGGCGTCCGGCGGAGACGAGCCGCCCCGCCCGGCGGGCGAAGGCGCGGGCGGGGGCCGCCGCGAGCAGCACCCGCAGG
The DNA here is from genome assembly GCF_023716945.1 of Frankia sp. AiPs1. Lineage (GTDB taxonomy): Bacteria > Actinomycetota > Actinomycetes > Frankiales > Frankiaceae > Frankia. The sequence continues at coordinate 3,256 of NZ_JAMQQF010000459.1, forward strand.
GCGTCGGGGCCGTCCGGGTCGTCGCTGAACCCCGACGCCGACTCCTCGCCGCCGGCGGCCTGCGCCTCGACGACGACCCGGCTACCGCGCGGATCCCAGCCGAGGGCGATCGTGGCGACCCGGAACTCCGCCTCGATCGGCTGCTCCAGCGGCGACGTGTCAGCCGCGCCGACGGGTTCGGCCGGCCCCATCCCGACCCCGCGCCGGCCCAGCTCGTCGAGCAGCTCGGTGAGCTGCTCGGCCAGCAGGGCCACCTGGGTCTTCTCGACCGCGACCGTGACGAGCCTCGCCCCGTTTCGGGCCTGCAGGTAGAACACGCGGGCGCCGGGCGAGCCGACGGTGCCCGCGACGAACCGCTCCGGCGGATCGAAGACGTGTATCCGGCGCGCCATGGCCGATCAGACCGCTGCCCCGCCGGCGGGGGGCGGGTAGGACCCGGCACCGCCGCCGACGACCTCGTCGGGACCGAGTGCCGGCCGGGACGCCGCACCGGCCCCGGCGGACGGGCCGGCAGCACCGTCCCCGCCGCCGTCGCCCGTGGCGGCCTGGCCCGCCGGCTCGGGCGGCGGCGGGAGCAGCTCGGCGACGTCGCCGCCGATGTCGTTGATCCGCCGGACGAACGGCCGCCGCTCGCCGTAACGGATCACCGTCAGCGAGCACGGATCGATGGTGACGCGGTGGTACATGTCGAGGTGCATGCCCAGGGCGTCGGCGACGATCGTGCGGATGACGTCACCATGCGAGCACAGCAGCCAGGTGGCGTCCGGGCCGAGCCGGTCGTTCCACTCGCGTACCGCGGTGACGCCGCGGGCCTGGGTGTCGCGCAGCGCCTCACCCTCCGGCCCGGGGAAGACCACGGCGCTGGGATGGCTCTGCACCACCGCCCACAACGGGTCCTTGGCCAGGACGGCGAGTTCCTGCCCGGTCCAGTCCCCGTAGCGGCACTCCCCGAACCGCTCGTCGACGGCGACCGGCTGTGCCCCGTCGGGAGCCTGCGGGCCGTCGGGGCGGCGGGCCGCGATCGTGCCCGCCGTCTCGCGGCAGCGCTCGAGCGGGCTGCTGACGATCGCGGCGAGCGGGATGTTCCCGAGCCGGCCCGCCAGGTCGGAGGCCTGCCGCCGGCCGCGCTCGTCCAGGCTGACGCCCGGGGTCCAGCCGAGGAGGATCTTGCCCGTGACGGCGGTCAGGCCGTGGCGGACCAGCAACACAGTGGTCAACCGGTCGGTCCCTTCAGGTCGGACGGGTCCGCGACGCCGCCGGACCCGCGGATGGCTGACCGGGCGCGACGCGAGGCCGTGGCGTCGGACACGCCGGTGCGGACCACGGCGCGCCCTGGCACGGCCACCGGTGCTACCACGCTACCCAGCGGGCTTCGCCAGGCGTCGAGTGGTGCGTCGTTACGCTTCCCGGCATGCCCGACGAGTACCCGATCGCCGCCGCCCCGGGACCCGATCCCGCCCCGGGAGCCGCCCCCACCGCCGGTCCCGCCCCGGGAACCGTCCGGCTCGATGCCGCCCGGGTCGACCCCGCCCCGGTCGATGCCGCCGATGCCGCCGCAGTCGCGGACCCGACGGCGGTGTTCGCCGCGTTCTGCGAGGCCGCGCTGTGGCCGGGGCTGGGC
>NZ_JAMQQF010000045.1 GCF_023716945.1 Frankia sp. AiPs1
CCTGACCAGGCACACCACGAGAAACCACACGTAGGCTGTTCATCTCCGGCTTACACGAAAATCGTGACAGGCTCGCGAACGACGCAGCCATCAGCACCGGCAAGGGGACCGCGGCCACCGCCACCCACAGCAACTGGCGGCGCTCGACGTCTACGGATCGGCGGAACCGGACGATCAGCGACACCGCCGCCAGCACAACACCAGCACCAGTCGCCAGCCCTAGGACCCTGCGCGCGACCAGCAACGGACCGAGCGGCCCACCGATCAGCAGCGGATTGGTGACTGACTGGAACGGGGGCTGCATGGTCTCGGTGGTGACCAGACCCACGAGCAGCCACAGGCCGCCGGCGACCGCGGTCGCGAGCGCGAGCCGTCCCCAACGGGCGGACAGCGGTCGGCCCGTCGGCGTCAGATGAAGAATGAGCGCGACGAGCACCAGCCATGGAATGAAACCGGCATCCGCGTAGATCGCCACCAGGTCCGCGGCGGGCAGACGACCCGGGCGGGCCACCGCGCCGTAGGCGGCATACCCCTGTGTCCCACCGGACAGCAGCAGGACGCCGCCCAGGGCGAGGAACAGCCAACCGACCGGATGGCGCGGGCGACGCAGCGCGAGAGCGACTCCGACCGTCGACGCGGTCGCCGCGACCAGCACAAACGGGATCTCTGCCCCGCCGGTGGTCGTCACGAGGTCGGGACGTCCCATGGCGCGCAGACGCTGATCCAGCCACACCAGCACACCGACGCCGGCCGGCAGCAGCAGCCACGCCGCCCCCGCGACAGCCACCGCGGTTCTCCGCCGCGCCAGCGTCATCTCCATCCGTGAATGGTGACACCGCACCGGTCGTCTTTTCTTCCGGGAATACCCGGAAGAAAAGATCCGGGCGTACTCCGACGCGCCCCACGGTCCGGATGCGACACCGTCGCGGCAACCGTTCCACCCGCCGAAAGGACGCCTCCGATGACCCCATCCGCCCGTAGTGGCCCCACACCGCCCCCGGCCCTGCTGCTCTGCCTGGTCGCCGCACCACTGGTCGCCCTGATCGCGCGACTTCTTTCCGCCCCCTGGGTGGACGATCCCGCGAACTTCCTCGCAGACGTCAGCGCCCACCCGACCCGCTCGGACGCCGGTGGTCTGCTCGCCATGCTCGCCGCGGCGCTCCTGATCCCAGCCGGCCTGACACTCGCGGCGGCCATCCGCCCACACAAGCCGAAACTGGCCGCAACCGGCGCCACGCTCACCGTCGTCGGCACGATCGCGCTCGCCGGTATCGCGACGGCCTCACTGATCGCCGGACAGATCGCCCGGCAATCCCAACGGGCCGCGATGGTCGACCTGTGGGACCACTTCCACAACGCCAGCATCGGAAACGTCATCTTCTTCGCGCTCGTCGCCGGCGGCGTCGGTTACCTCCTGCTCGCCATCGGCCTCTACCGCGCCCGAGTCGCCCCGCTACCGGCCGCCGCCCTCACCGGCCTCGGCGGGGTCGGCATCATGCTCACCGCCCCCGGCCCAGCCCGCCCAGTGATCATCGGTGTCGCGGTGCTCGCGCTCGTCGGCTTCACCTGGGTCGCCGCGGCATTCCGCCCCCGGACTGACCCCGACCACGCGCATCGCACCACTCCCGCAGCCAACACCGCCGCCTAACGGCCGCCGCCGCGCTGGCCCGCGCCTGTCCCACTATCCAGCCTGCCAATGGCCATCTCCCAGCCCCGGCACCAATTCCACGACGAGCCCGGGAGGGGTCGTCCACCGACGGCCTCGCATTTCCCCGGGAGTCATCGCCGCCGCTCACCAGCGCGGCCGATCTCCGCAAGCCAGATCTCCACTCATGCCGTCACCGAGACAGACCTGGCAAACCACGTCGAGCAGATGTCCTGACCGAAACGAGGACGCAGTGCCGGTCACAATCGGTTTCAATCACGTCGCCACGCTCACAGCCGATCTCGATAAGATCGTGAAGTTCTACACCGACGCACTCGGGGCCACGATGACGTCCGAGATGCAGGCTGTGGGAGACCACCCACGCATGGCCGTCGTCGACCTCGGTGAAGGTGCCGCGCTCAATGTCTTCGAGGTGCCGGCCGAAGCCATCATCGGCGACAGGCGCCAGAAAGGCGGGCGGGGCCCGATCGACCACTTCGCTCTCGCCGTCGACTCGCTGGAGACCCTCCAAGCCACTAGGGATCGGCTGCGCAGTCTGGGGGCTGACACCGGCAAGATCCAGCGGCTCGGATCCGAGTGGTCGCTGTTCTTCCGCGACCCGGACGGCATGGAGCTGGAAATCTGCTGCCATGCCGATCAATGAACCGCTCGACCTGCAGCTGCCGGTCGAAGGTGGCCAGGCGGGCCCCAGCGTAGCGGGGCCCGATCGCTTGATTGACCACCACCTATTCCTCGCGCCGGCCTGGTGCCAGAATCCTCGAGCTCCGGTTCACCACCGGCGGTGATCGTGCCTACGGCGCGGCCGAGGGCGCTGTGCGTGTCGGCGCGCAGCTGCGCGGCCGGGGACCGTGCCAACCCCGCGCCGACGTGAAGCCGTTTACGAAGGTATCGGCGGAGGTGGGGCGCTGGTGGTGCTGCCAGCGCAGCACATTTTCGGCGCGTGCCCGATGCAGCAGATCCTGCCTGGGTGCGTCGGAACCGTCGCGGTGTCGAACTGTCCACCGATCTATCCTGGACGCGGCTGCGGCGCCGCCGGTTGTGGCACGTAGCTGCGGAGCGTGGTGCGGGTGTCGCTGCGAAGCTGCGCTACCAGCCCACGGGCTGTCCCGCCCCGACACGCAGACGTTTACGAAGTGTCTCAGCGGAAATAGGTCGTTGATGCACCTGCCAGTGCAGGACATCCTCGGCCCGCGCCCGGTGAAGCAAATCCTTTTCACGGGCTTTCCTCGGCTGCACTCCAGGCCCGTCGGTCCGGTGGATGGCAGGGGCAGGTCGATCCCGCTCGGCCGAGCTGGGCGAGGCAAGGAATGCGGCCGGGCCGGACCGAGAATCGTCCGCACCGGTGGTCTGCATGGCCTGAAGAAGGTCGGGGCAACCCCGCCCCAGCCAATAAGGATGAGCCGGTCCGACCGCATCGAATGCGGCACGCCCGTAGTGGCCGGCGATCAACGGTTCGGCGATGTTCAGGAACAGTGTGACGAGGCTTGCGAACAGGAGCAGGCGCCGTGCCGCGCGCAGCACCTTCACGGGCCCGTCGTGTACTGCGAGGTGCCTGGTGCCCAGTAGGAGCGCGACCACGGACGGGTCCACCGCGGGCGCGACCAACGGCGCTATCCAGATCGGGACCCGATTCGCACCCCGAGCGCGAAGCTGTTCCCGAAGCCGAACAGGAACGTCAGACCGACTACAACCCCCACGATCATGGTGACCAGGCGGACCGAAACCTCCGGAACCGCCAGACCTGCGGAACATGCGTTCGATCCGCCAGATGATGTTACCGATCGGCGGTTCATCGGGCATCGTCGCTGGTCAGCGACCGTGTGGAGACCGGGCGGATGATGATTTCAGGTCCCTGAACAAAGATCAGGCGGTTCTGTGCGCCACGAGCGCGGAGAGTGAGGCCGAGTTGAGGTAGGTGGTCTTGCTCGACGCGGTGCTGCGTAGATGATGAGGGTTTTGTGGCCCCTCGGAGCCGCCCGGTGGGGGGTGGCTTCAAACCGCCCCAAGCCGCATTAGCTGAAGACTGTTGTGGTGAGCGTTGGGGAAAAGGCGTGCCGTGAGTACGTCAGGTGGGGACCGGGAAGACGAGCGCGAGCGAATCGCTGACGACGTGTCGTTATTTGAATAGGTGGCATCGGAACCGAGGCTATAGAACCGGTCTCGGGATGAATCTGGCGGGTGTCCCTTTTTCTGGCCAGGTGGTGTCCGGCATGAAGGCGACGTGAGTCCGGTCTGCGGCTTCTACGTGGAACGTGGGAAGGCGAGTCGAGTGGGTGACGGGTAGCGATAGGGAGTGCGCCGTACAGCAGAAACTGGAGGCGTTGAGTACCGTCGCGGCGCTCGCCGGCGGACCGGCTCGTAGTAGTGACGAAGCCTCTGTAACGGGGGTGGAGCGAAGGGGCCGGCTCATCCGTGGTGGTTTGTTCGGGCAACCAGCTTGCTGGGAGGGATCGAGTGGAGCCATCGAAGCCGAAAGAAAAGCCGTTCCGAATTTCGAAGGGGCTGGTTTGGGAAGCGTACCGGAAAGTCAAGGCGAATAAGGGTGCGCCGGGGGTGGACGGGCAGTCGGTCGAGGAATTCGAGAAGGATCTGAAAGGCAATCTGTACCGGATCTGGAACCGGATGAGCTCGGGCAGCTACTTTCCTTCTCCGGTGCGGGCGGTGGAGATACCGAAGCCAGGCGGGGGGTCGAGGACGCTCGGGGTGGCGACCGTGGCCGACCGGATCGCCCAGACCGTGGTGGCGTTGACGTTGGAGCCGCGCATGGAACAGATCTTTCATGTCGACTCCTTCGGCTACCGGGCCGGGCGGTCCGCGCTGGACGCGGTGGAAACGTGCCGGCGGCGCTGCTGGCTGAAGGACTGGGTCGTCGATCTGGACATCCAGGACTTTTTCGGCAGCTGTCCGCACGACCTGATCGTCAAGGCGGTGGAGGCCAACACCGACCAGCCGTGGGTGGTGCTGTACGTACGCCGGTGGCTCGTCGCCCCGGTGTGCCACCCCGACGGCTCCCGCACGACGCCGGCCCGCGGGACCCCACAAGGTTCAGCGGTGTCGCCCGTGCTCGCCAACCTGTTCCTCCACTACGCCTTTGACGGGTGGATGGACAGGGAGTATCCGAACGTCACCTTTGAACGGTACGTGGACGATGCGGCGGTGCACTGCGCGACACGGCGGCAGGCCGAGCAGGTACGCGCGGCGATCGGCCGGCGGCTGGAAGAGGTCGGGTTACGATTGCACCCGACCAAAACCAAGGTCGTGTACTGCAAGGACAGTGGCAGGCGGGGCTCGCACGAGCACACGTCGTTCACGTTCCTCGGGTACACGTTCCGTCCTCGCAAGGCGTGGAACGCGGCTGCCGGCCGCGCTTTCACCTCGTTCGCTCCCGCGATCAGCGAGGACAAGCTGACGGCGAAGAAAGCCGAGGTCCGTTCCTGGCGGATGCACAGGCGTACCGGGCGGACTCTGGACGACCTCGCGACTGCGATAAACCCGATCGTGCGAGGTTGGATGAACTACTGGGGCCGGTACAACCGGTCCGAGATGTATCCGCTTCTCGGAAGCATCAACACCTACCTGGTGCGATGGGCCCGTAAGAAATACAAGCGGTTGAGGGCACTGAGAAACGTCCAGTCGTGGTGGCTTGCGGTTATCAAAAGAGACCGGAAGCTGTTCGCGCACTGGGCCTGGATGCCACATTTCTGGCTGGCTGGATGAGAAGAGCGGAGTGATGGGAGACCATCATGCCCCGTTCTGTGGGAGCCGGGGAGTGCAATCCTCCCCGGCCACCCGACTATTGTGGTGCGTTAGATCCACCACGTTCCGTGATGAACCATCTGACCTGCTCGGGTGGTGCGAAACGGTAGGCCGCGTCGGCCCGGGTGCCGTGGGCCGGCGGCTTGTTCGGGGAATCGGCGCAGGTCAGGCGCAGGATGGGCGGTTCGAGTCCGCTCACCCTGTAGCCGATCATTGCGACTAACGGTGACCGATAGTTCCAGGGCGGCTGCGCTCGCGGCTGGCCTGACGCGGCTTTACCGCGTCGGCGTGGTGGGCGGGAGGCGCGCCTACGAGATTTCCTGGCGTAGCCGGAGCTACTTGGCGGTGAGGCTCACTTCGTCGGCGGTGCCGCTGGCGGCTACTTCCTCGTCCTCATCGTCGGCAGAAGCTGCTCCGGCCGTGGCGTCGGTGGTCTTGCGGCTTTCGAGAAAGAGGGCGACGAAGCCGCCTACGACGGAGAGCGCGCCAGCGAGGACGCCGGCGACCCGGAGGCCGTCAACGATCTCGGCCAGCGTGGGCCCGGGGACCGCGTTGTAGTCGAGGCCGTGGTTGGCGACCGCAACGAGGGCGGCTAGGCCTACGGCGCCGCCGATCTGCTGGGAGGTGGAGGCCACCCCCGAGGCGACGCCCTGTTCCATGGGCGCGACGCCCATGCCGGCCGCCGCAAAGGTGGCGGTGAAACCGACGCCGCCGCCGAGGCCCCACAACACCATGCCCGGCAGCATCGACCAGAACGAGCCATCCGCGGTCATGACCACGCAGACGAGGGCCACCCCGCCGCCATTGGTCACCAGAGCCCCGGCCAGCGTGGCCCGGATGCCGAACCTGGTGAGCAAGACGGCGGTCATTGGGCCACCGACCATCGAGCACACGCAGAGGGGAAGGAACGCCAGGCCCGCCTGCGTCGGACTGTAGCCGAGGACGGGCTGGAGGTAGGTGGTGAGCACGTAGTACCCGGTCGCGAGGGTGCCCATAAAGAGGAAGGCGACCGCCATGGTCGTGGCCAGTGTGCGGGTGCGCACCAGCCGCAGCGGGAGGAGACCGTCCCGGGTGCGTGCCTCGGTCACCAGCAGGGCGACGAGGAGCACGCCGCCGATCACCATGCTGCCCAGCGCGCGGACCGAGGTCCAGCCGGTCTCCGGGCCGCTCGCCAGGCCGAAGACGATGAGCGAGGAGCCCGCGGTGGCAAGCAGCGCGCCGGGCACGTCGAACGCCTTCACACCGTGCTGGGGCGGTGCGTCGGTCGGCAGCAGTCGCGGCGCGGCCAGCAGGGCGATCAGCGTGAGCGGGACGTTGACGAACAGGACGGACTGCCAGCCCCACCAGTCGGTGAACAGACCGCCCAGCAGGGAGCCGGCGGCAAGGCCGCCGCTGCCGACGGCGCCCCAGACGGCCAGGGCGCGGTTGCGCTCGGCTCCCTCGGCGAAACCGCTGTAGATCAGAGTGAGGATGGCGGGAAAGAGCAGCGCTCCGCCGACGCCCTGCACGGCGCGCGCGGTCACCAGCAGCCCGGGTTCGGTGGCGAGCCCGCCGGCGAGGGACGAGACGCCGTAGATGGCTACAGCGACCAGGAAGATCCGGCGTGCCCCCAGCCGGTCGACCGCGCGGCCGCCGAACAGCAGCATTCCGCCAAAGCCGACGGCGTAGGCGCTCACCACCCATTGCAGCGACTGGGCCGAGAAGTTGAGATCGGCGCCGATCTCGGGCAGCGCCACGTAAACGATGTTGTAGTCCAGTGCGATGATGAGCTGAGCAAACGCCAGCAGTGCGAGCCTGTGTCCGGACCGTGCTGGCGACCGAGTCATTGAATTCATCATGAGATCGTCCGACTCCTACCTGGCGGTGGGGAATGCGTGCCGGGGAGCGCGGCGGGACCCGGGGAATCCGCATCCGCGGTCCGGTAAATAGGCGGAATATCCGAGGCTGAATATCCGAGGTCGAGTTCCTGGTTTGTTCAGGTTTCTGGCTGGTTCAGAGACCGGTCAGGACTCGGACGCGGTCGGCGGTGGCGCGCCGCCCGACATCGGTCTCCGGTCCCAAAGCGTCGAACCCGTGGGGCGCGCCGGGGTGCACATGCAACTCGATGGAAACACCGGCCACCGCGAGTCGACGTGCATACTCGATGCTCTCGTCACGGAAAATGTCGAGCTCGCCCACTTCGACGTAGGCCGGCGGCAGGCCGGTGAGGTCGTCTGCTCGGGCCGGCGCCGCGTACGGTGAGACGTCGGGCCCACCGCGCGTCGTGCCGAGCAGTGCGCCCCATCCTGTGATGTTGTCGTCGTGGTTCCAGCCCGCGAACGGTGCGATCGCGGGATCGGGCGTCGTGTTGCGATCGTCGAGCATCGGGTAGATCAGGATCTGCTGGGCGAGCGCGGGGCCGCCTCGGTCGCGCGCCAGGAGAGCCACCGCGGCGGCCAGTCCACCGCCTCCGCTATCGCCCATGACCGCGATCCGTGCAGGGTCGACCCCGAGTTCGACCGCGTGGTCAGCCAACCACCGCAGCGCCGCGTAACAGTCCTCTACCGGCGTGGGATGGGGGTACTCGGGGGCGAGGCGGTACTCGACCGACAGCATGGGGACACCGGCTGCTGACACGTATCGGGCGACCCACGGATCGTAGAGCCCGACACTGCCGAGGATCATTCCGCCGCCATGGAAGTAGAGGACAGCCGGTCCGGGCTTCGATTCGCGCGCGGCGTACCAGCGCAGGGCGATGGCGGCGCCGCCATGGGCGTCGATTTCGTAATCTGTGGTCGCCACGCCTTCGGGTGCGGGCAAGGCGGCGATCATTTGCGCCAGCGCCGCTTCAACGTTCATCCGCCGGGTCTTCCAATCACCCGCCGGCGCGGGCTCTACCGCTGGCGCGGTTGCCAGGAACGGCCCTATGACCGCTGCGAGCTGGGGATCGAGTGCGAATGTCATGCGGTTCCTTCCATGGCGGGTCTGCTGGCCACCAACGTTGATGTCGAAGAAGGCATGGATCTGGTGAGGACGCCCGCCGCTGGAAACGCTGACATCGCGCCTGTCACAACGGGCGTTCCTGCTCCGTGGCATCCGAATTGCCACAAGAACCGGCCTTGCGGACGGGCACCGACCGGAGCCGTCAGGCTGAAACCGAGGCCGACCGACGCCTGGGACTGCGTACAGCCAAGCCTGCCGTGTTGCGGTGGAGACGAGGTAAGGGACGTGGCGCATAGGATCGCTGATAGCCTTGGTATAGCCTGGCCCACCGACGGTTCTGCCATCACATACATATGTTGGCCCGACCGAACGGTATTTGGCGCGTAACCGCGCGCCGAGGAGGACTGCCCCGGAGCATGTACAGGCCGGGCTATTTGTGGGCGCGCACGAGCCGTGTACTCCGCGTCCGGATGACAGTGCGATCATCGTTCTTCGGACTGCCGGGCGCTACAGGCGCGCCGCAGCCGGGGCCGGAGAGTGCCGCACCCGTGGCCGCGATCCCGCTACGCGGATTTCGTTATGGCATTGGCGGTTTCGATCAGAACGTCGTCGAGGGGGGTCGGCTTGAGGTTGAATGTCCGCGCGGCCAGCGAGGCATCCAGGACGGAGGGCCGCTGGTAGAGGTATTGCATCTCCGGAATCTCCGCCATGATCGGATCGGAGATGGCCAGGTTGTGCAGGTCCAGCGGCGACATATTGGCCAGTTGGGGAACGGGCGCACCGGTCAGATCGGCGAACCGCACCGCTATCTCGCGCACCGAGCCGTCGGAAATGGGAGGCACGTGCCAGGCCCGCCCCCATGCCTGGTCGTCTCTGCTGACGGCGACGAGCATACGGGCCACATCACCGGGGTAGCCCCAGCTGTGCGCCGCGTCCAGGTCCGCCGGGATGTGGACCGGATTGCCGGCCAGAACAGACGGCGCGACCATCAGGTTGAACATCGACACCGATCCGGGGCCAATGAAGTCGCCGGGTCGCACCTCGGCGAAACGGATCCGCCCTTGTTCGTGAGCGGTGATGGCGTCCTGCCACATCTGCGCCCGAACCCGGCCCTTGATGGTGGTCGGCGACATAGGAAGGTCCTCGGTCATCGCCCCGAAGACGGGGCCGTACCCGTACGTGTTACTGAGGTTGATGTAGCGCGCGCCGCTGCGTTCGGCCGCGGTCAGCAGCGCGGCTGCCAGCGCCGGAGTCTCGATCGGCAACATGTTGTAGGCCGGCGATGCGCAGTTGAAGAGCGTGACAGCGCCCTGGGCCAGCTCGGTCAGGAGGGCGGCATCGCTGGCGTCCGCGGTGATCCGTTCGATCAGCGGGTGTTCCGGCCCGCCGCCGCGTCGGCTGAGTATGCGCACGCGGTCACCGGACTCGGCGAGCAGGCGTGCGGTGGCTGTTCCGGAGTGGTTGGCTCCGACGACAACGTGGAGTGACATCGAAATCCATTCATGAGTTGCGGGCGATCCGGGATCGGCGTGGATTTCGACCATACGTCTCCTGATGAAGACGGAGAATGACTGGTGGTCTACAGTTCATGTCTTGGCGTCTAAGTCGTCTCCAGATAGGGTTTGGTATGGACCTGCTCAGCGACCTGCTCTCCGCCATGCGCACCGGGCAGCCGTACGCGGGGCGGACCACGTCCCAGGCCCCCTGGGGAGTGCTCTTCCCGGTCGGGGACGTGGCGGCGTGCCACGTGGTCCTACAAGGCTCGTGCTGGCTCATCCCCCAGCACGGCGCACCGCTGGCGCTCGGCGTCGGCGACGTGGTGTTCACGCCGCACGGAGACGCGCACGCACTCGTCGACCAGCCCGGCAGCCCCACGATCGACTTCCACGCCGAGCCCGGCGACGGGTCACCCATCAGGGAGATGACCATCCCCGGCGCGGGCGCCACCACGGAAATGCTTTGCGCCTCCTACAGCTTCGACCAGGCCCGCCCGCACCCACTGCTCCACGGCCTGCCCCAGGTCGTCCACCTACCCGCCCGGGTCGGACACCATCCCGATCTCCGCGCCGCCGTCGACCTCATGGGCAACGAACTGCGACAGCCCCGCGCCGGTACGGAGGCCATCGTGCCCGCGCTCATCGACATGCTGCTGCTCTACGTCCTGCGCGCCTGGCTCGAAGAACAGTCTGAACACGCCATGACCGGCTGGGTCATGGCACTGAACGACCCGGCGATCTCAACGGCGCTGCACCACATCCATCGCTACCCCGGGCGCCCGTGGACCGTTGAAGACCTGGCCAGGGAGGCCGGACTGTCACGCGCGGCCTTCGCCAAGCGGTTCGCCACCATCGTCGGTCAGCCCCCGCTGGCGTACCTGACCTGGTGGCGGATGACGACCGCGGCACGACTGCTGCGCGAGTCCAAGGCCCCACTGAGCACAGTCGCCGAACGCTGTGGCTACGGCTCGGAATTCGCGTTCGCCAAAGCATTCAAACGTGAGTTCGGCAGTGCACCCGGCAGGTACCGGCGCCACGTACAGCCCAGCCAAGATCTATTCGAGAACTGAATGGTGGGGCCCGCAAGGACCGATCCCGGTCACGAGTCGGGCCGGAGCCTCCGGAACCACCAGGGCTTCGGAACGCATGTTCGATTCAGTCGATGTCGCCGGCTGCGCGTTCACTGGGATCTCAGCCGAACGGGTGGCGAGATCGCCCTTGCCGCTGGCCAACGCACCGACGAAATAGGGCAGTGGCCACTCGTCGCCGCCGCTTTCGGCGGGCGCGCTCTCGCGCACGAGAGCCAGGATCGGCGCCACCTGCGACTCGGGTAGGCGGTCGATCAGACTGTGCAGCTCATCCCGCAGAGTACTCACCCGTCGACGATACGACCGGCGCGTGGCCAGCCACCAAGATCCGCCGGGACGCGAGCTGAACGGCGGATCGCAGCCCCGCACGGCCGCCACGGTCGCGGTGTGGGTCACGCCGACGATGTAGACCAGGTTCCGATCGGTGAGCTCTTGGCGGAACTTGGCCGAGTCTCCGTAGCCGGCGTCGGCGAGGACCGGGCGGGCACACCATCCGGTGAGTTCGGCTGGGGCTTGCCGCCGGGGATGCGGCGCCAGGCCAGTACGAGGGCGACTCGCCTTTGACGGGACGACGGGACCAGCTCGGCGCCACCAACGGGACCGCAGCGTCCGGACCCGCCAGACTTGCGGAACGCATGTTCGATTCTGGCGATGATGTTGCGAGTCGGGTGCTCACTCGGCATCGCCCCTGGTCGGGAGCCTCGTAGAGACCGGGCGAATGGTTATTTCAGGACCCTGAACCAAGATCAGGCGGTTCTTATTGTGGTGCGTTAGGTCCACCCCGCTCCGCAGTTAGCATCCGACCTGGGTAAATAGGTTCGACCTATGGATCGGCATCAGTGCGACGTTCCACACCTACCGCGGCGGGCTGGCGGGAGCGATGCGGCCGGTCGGGTCGGATGGGCTGGGCTGGGGCGTCGGTTGGCCGGATCGGCCCGACGCCCGCGGTGGCGGTCGTCAGGCCGGTACGCCTGTGGTGCGCTTGATGAAGGCGTCGAAGACCCTGTCCGGCAGGATTCTGCTGAGGAGGATGAGCGGGCGGGCGCCGAAGCCGACGACGTACCGGATGCGGGGGCGGCGGGCGGTGGCGGCATTGACCACGGCGTCGGCGATGACGGTCGGTGGCGAGGTCCGAGGCGCGTCGGGCCGCGAGCCCTCCTCCAACGACCTGGCGATGGCGTCGGCCTGTGCCGCGTAGGGTCCCTGCCCCGAGGTGGCGCGGAGCTTGTCGGCGGCGATGGCGCCCCACTCCGTTCGGATCAGGCCGGGCTCGATGAGGACGACGTCGATGCCGAACCGCTTCAGCTCCAGGCGCATGGCGTCGCTGAGACCTTCGACGGCGAACTTGCTGGCGTGGTACCAGGCGCCCAGGGGGGTGGCGAGCCGTCCGCCCATCGAGCTGATGTTGACGATGGTGCCGCTGCCCTGGGCGCGCATGGCCGGCAGCACCATCCGCGTGAGGTGCGCGAGCCCGAAGAGGTTCACGTCGAGCTGCGCGCGGGCCTCGGACATCGGGACGTCCTCGACCGCGCCATACGAGCCGTAGCCGGCATTGTTGACGAGGACGTCGATGCGGCCCTCGGCCGCGAGGATCTCCTCGACGGCCTTCTGGGTGGACACCTCGTCGGTGACGTCGAGAGCGGTCGTGCGCACGCCCGTGGCGGCGAGGTCCGCCATCCGGTCGACGCGCCGGGCGGCGCCGTACACGACGAAGCCGGCCTCATGGAGGCGACGGGCGGTGTTTTCACCGATGCCTGAGGAGGCACCGGTGACCAGGGCGACCTTGCGAGCCATGACGGTTCCTTTCCTGGGGGAAGCGGAGGGGTGGCGATCGCCGACGTCAGAAGTCGGACCGCCCGAAACGCCAGGAGCAGAGGTGCGGGCCAGCGCGACGAGCCGCGCGAGCGATGGCTCGATGCTGCGGCGGGCGAAGCCTTCCGTCAGAGCGAGCCAGCTCCGCCCGCGGTCCATGAGCCGACGGTGTGGCTCGCCAGCGCTCCAGCCGAGCTCACGCGAGTGTGTCGGTGGCCTTCATGACATGTCCCTCCGGGGCCGAGCGGATCGTTGAAGATCACCGACAAGCCCTGGTTCCTGAGGATTCGGAACAGACCATCGGTCTCTTGGAAGATAAGAGACCGATGGTCTGTAGTCAAGAGACCGCCGGTCTCCTAAACTGGGTGCGTGGCAGGCTTCCAGCGCGCGCGGAGCGAGGTGCAGCGCACGGAACGCCGCGAGGACATCCTCAGGACGGCGGCCGCGATGCTCGACGAGATGCCCGTGTCGGCGATGAGCCTCAACGAGCTCAGCCGCCGCGTGGGACTGGCGAAGTCCAACGTCCTGCGCTACTTCGAGTCACGCGAGGCCGTGCTGCTGGACCTGCTGGCCAACTCCGCCGCCGGGTTCCTGGTCGAGATCTCCGAGAGGCTCCCGGCGGTGGTCGACCCGTCCGCTCCGGTGTCCGTTCGCGCGGGCGAGCTGGCGTCTGGGCTCGCCGCTTCGTTCGAGGCCCATCCGATGCTGAGTGAGCTTCTCAGCGCCCAGGCCGCTGTCCTGGAGCGGAACGTCTCCACTGATGTCGCACTCCGCTACAAGCGGGGGGCGCGGGACAGCATGGTCGGGCTCGCCGCCCTGCTCCGCCGTCTCGTTCCCGAGCTCGACGAGCCGCGATCGGCGCAGGCGACCGGCCTGGTCATCGCTCTCGTCGGCGCTTTGTGGACCCGCGGCCATCCCGCACCGGCCCTGGTCGCCGCCTACGAGATCGAGCCGGGCCTGGCGTTCATGAATCCGCCGTTCCGTGAGTCCCTCGACGCCGCTATCGAAGCCATCCTCCTCGGCCTGGTGGCACGGAGCGCCGCCGCGAGGTAGCCCCGCCCGCCATCATCTGAATGCCGATATCGACGTCGCGGACCACCGTCGCCCGCCGGCGGCTCAGGCCGCCACATCCCGAGATTCGCGATGCGGCGCGTGTCGTGGTCGATGCAGCGTGGGAGTCGGACGAGGACGACGTGTCGGTCGGCGTCGACGAGTTGGTCGCAGCCATCGGCGTTCCGATCCGGGAATGGAGCAGGGCTGGAACGATCTCGCGGCAGCCCTGATTGAGGACTTCGCCCGCTTCGCGCACTTCGCCCCAAAGGACCGAAACATCGCTGGGGGAAGGCGATCCTCAGGCCGGCGCGGCCCGGCACGACACGGTATGGAATGTCCGACGAAGCCGAGTTCCGGCACAGCGTCGTCATGCAGGCCAGACACCCGGTCCGGTGGTTCGAGCCATAGCGGGGGCGCTGATTCCATACCAGACCAGAGCATCCCATCGCCTAGATGGACATAAGTTCTCGAACGCCCATCGCCGAGCCGCTTGATCTCCCGACCTTTTGGCCGACGGTCCTGACAGGAGGAGTCACCTTGCCGCTTCCCCATCAACCGGTTGACGGAACGCTCGCGCACCGCTCGCGCACCGGGGCGACCAACATCGGCAAGGCCGACATCAGCGGAGACGTCTACTGCGAAGTGAGCGGCCTCTATTATGCCATTCACTTGAGCAAGCAGGCGGTCGTCTGGATCGGCGGCATGGAGAAGCTCTTCGATCAGTTCCTGAAAGCGGCCATGGAGGGGCTCGAGGAGCTAGCGCCGCTCTTCGAGGCGGTTAAGGCGTACATCGATGTTGAGGTGGAGTCGATCAAGGCGGTGTCGGCCCAGGTGTCGGACGGAAGGGTCAAACTGGAGGGGTGGATTCCCGATCCTGCCGTGATGCCGGTGCCGGACGAGGGCTACGTCCCGCCGGGAGGATGGAACCCGCCGGACCCCGTGAACGGCCTGCGGTGGTGGACCGTGAACTCCATCAGCCTCTACAGGAACCGTTGGACTTTCACTGCCACCAACCGCACGCCCTCTGTTGGCGCTGCTGTTGTCAGTCGAGCTGCTCAACCCTGCTCTGAGACAGCACCGCTTCCAAGCTTCCACATTTCGTAGTTTCCGCATTCTGCCGTGATCTCGGCCGCCGCCTGAGCCGCGGTGAAGAAGTCGTCGACCACCGGCGAGGTGTGCGATGCCGCCAGCGCGAGGCACACCTGGTCGGACGCCAGATCCGAGACGGGCACGTAACTGATGTTCGGATGTGAGTAGAACACGGTCGCCGAACGGGCCAGGAACGAGATGCCCCGGCCGGCCGCGACATGCTCGAGCGTCTCGTCCACCCCGCGCACCAGGTACCCGGCGTTAGGGTGCGGCCGCCTGGTGGGCTGCGTGCTCGTGTCCATGTGCCAGACCAGCGGCTCGCCGGTCAGGTCGGCCTCGGTGATCTGCTCCCGGCCGGCCAACCGGTGGCCGACGGGCAGCACCGCCACCCGCGGCTCGGTGTACAGCGGGGCGACGCGCAGGCCAGCCTCGTCGATGGGCAGCCGCACATAGCCGACATCGATGCGGCCGTCGAGCAGCATCGGGGCCTGGTCGTCCCCTTCGATCCGCTGCACGTCCACCAGAACGTCCGGGTGCCGGTCGGCGAACAGCCGTATCGCCGGGGCAACCGCGATGCCCGCCCGGAAGCCGACCATTATCCGCCGGCTGCCCCGCGCGGCCACGGTCACCCGCCGGCGGACCGCGTGCGCGGAGGCCAGCAGCGGGCCAGCGTCGGTCAGCAGCTGCCTGCCGGCGTCGGTCAGCAGCACGCCGTGGCTGTCCCTTGTCAGCAGCGAGGTGCCGAGATCCTGTTCCAGCGCGCGAATCTGCCGGCTGAGCACCGGCTGCGCGATGTGCAGCTCATCGGCGGCGCGGCCGAAGTGCAGCCTGTCGGCGACGGCGACGAAATAGCGCAGCTTGCGCAGGTCGAGATCCATGGAACCTCCCGGTCCGGCGATGCCTTCAGGGTATCACCGCAGCTGAAAGAGGTCTTGGACACCCACTCGGGACAATGGCATCGTCAGTAGTTACCCGATGGGGTCGGAACACATTCGGCCGAAGAGTTTGGCGTGGGAATTGATGGCAGGGTGCTGAGTCGGAATGCGCAGATCGTGAATTGAGGGCGGTCCATCGCGTCACGGCGCGGCAGGTGAATGGAGGAGTAGTGGGAAAGCTCGATGGCAAGGTTGCGGTGATCACGGGCGCGACAAGTGGGATGGCGCTGGCCGGTGCGAAGTTGTTCGTTGATGAAGGAGCTCACGTCTTCATCTCGGGCCGACGGAAGGACGAGCTGGACGAAGCCGTCAAGCTGATCGGCCGGAACGTGACCGGCGTGCAGGCCGATTCGGCCCGCCTCGATGATCTGGACCGTTTGTTCGAGACGGTCAAGCGGGAAAAGGGCACGGTCGACGTGTTGTGGGCAAGTGCTGGAATGGGCGAGCAGGGCAGGCTCGGCGAGATCACCGAGGAGCAGTTCGACGCCGCCTTCTCGCTGAACGCGCGCGGCACGCTGTTCACGGTCCAGAAGGCACTGCCGCTGTTCAGCGATGGAGGCTCGATCTTCATGACCGGGTCAAACGCTTCGCTCCGGGGCTACCCCGATTGGAGTGTGTACGCAGCGAGCAAGGCCGTGCTGCCCGCCTACGCACGAGTGTGGGTGTCCGAGCTGAGGGACAGGAAGATCCGGGTTAACGTGCTGACCCCCGGCCAGGTTGCCACGCCGATTCTGGAGAAGGTGATGGACGAGCAGATGAAGGCGCAGTTCGAGTCCGTGATCCCGCGGCGAGAGATGGGCCGCCCTGAGGAGATCGCGTCGGTCGCGTTGTTCCTCGCCTCGGACGACTCGAGCTACGTCAATGGCATGGAGCTGGTTGTCGACGGCGGCACCACGGTGATCTGAGCGCGTCGCTGGTGGTCGTCAGCGCCACCGTGCACGGGTTCACCGTCGGCTATTGGTGGGCCGCGGGCGCCTTCTGGGCGGATGCCGTCATCTGCGGTGCCCTGATCCGCGGCAGCCCCGCCACCTATTCTTACAAGGACGTAGCATGCGCGTTTTCGTCGCTGGCGGGACCGGCCATTCCGGTTCGTACATCGTCCCCGAACTCATCGCCGCCGGGCACGAGGTCACCGGCCTGGCCCGGTCGGACACGGCCGCGGCGGTGCTGTCCGCGCATGGCGCGAAGGTGCGTCGCGGCGACCTCGAGGATCTCGACGGCCTCAAGGAGGCGGCCGCGGATTCCGACGGCGTTATCCACGTCGCGCACAGGCAAGACCTGCTTCTCGCCGGCGGGATCGACGCCGTGGCCGCCGCGGAGGTCCCGATCATGCTCGCGTACGGCGAGGCACTGGCGGGAACCGGAAAGCCGCTGGTCTCGGCGGGGAGCATTGGCTCGCCCGGGAACCTGGGCCGGCCGGCCACCGAGGAGGACCCGGCCCTTCCCGGCGGCGATGCGCACAAGGGCACCCTGCGCGCGCGTAACGTCGTGGAAACCGCCGTGATCGGCCTCGCCGAGCGGGGAGTGCGGTCTTCGGTCGTGCGGATTGCCAACATTGCGCACAGCACGACCGATCGTGCCGGCTTCCTCGTTCAGCTGATCGCGCTCGCGACGGAGAAGGGTTTCGTCGGCTACCCCGGAGACGGCGCCAACCTGTGGAACGCCGTGCACGTCCGCGATGTCGCCTCCTTGTTCCGCCTGGCGCTGGAGAAGGGGCCGGCTGGCAAATACTGGCACGCGGTTGGGGACGGGGGCATCCCGTTCCGCGAGATCGCCGAGGCCATCGGCAACCGGCTGGGCCTGCCCGTCTTGAGCGTTCCTGCGGACGTACTGATGGTGCCGGGATACTTTGGGTTCCTCGCGAACATAGTCACGCAGAGCTACCCGGCGTCCAACCTCATCACCCGCCGGACCCTCGACTGGGAGCCCGCTCAGCCCAGCCTGCTCGCCGATTTGGACAACGGCCACTACTTTTCCGCCAGTTGATGGCAGGGATCCGAACCGCAACGAGTCCGGCAGATGACGGGGTGCGGCTCTTCTGGAGGGACGCTGAGAATATGACGACTGTGGGATTCATCGGAAGCGGCGCCATCGGCAGCGCCATCGCGCGGCTTGCCGTCGAGGCCGGGCACCAGGTCGTGCTCAGCAACTCGCGCGGTCCCGAAACGCTCGCGGACACGGCCGCGGAACTGGGGCCGCGGGCGTCCGCGGCGACGAGCGGGGAGGCTGCGGCGGCCGGTGACATCGTTGTGGTCACCGTGCCGGTCAAGGCGTTCCCCAACGTGCCCGCCGCGCCACTGGCCGGGAAGACGGTCATCGACACGTGCAACTACGGCCCCGAGCGTGACGGGCACATTCCCGAACTCGACAGCAAGCCGCTCACGTCGAGCGAACTGTTGCTGCGGTACATCCCGGACGCCATGCTCGTGAAAGCGTTCAACAACATCTTCTTCAAGCACCTGCTGTCGCTCGCCCGCCCGGCGGGGGCGGCCGACCGCTCGTACCTGCCGATCGCCGGGGACTCCGCGTCGGCGAAGGCGGCGGTGACCGAATTCATCGAATCCATCGGGTACGGCGTGGTGGATGCAGGACCGCTGGCCGATAGCTGGCGGCAGGCGACGGGCACGCCGGTGTGGGGGACACCGTACGGGCCGTTCTCGAACGAGACGGGCCAGCCGGTCGGCGAGGACGCTATCCGCGCGGCACTGGCCACCGCAACGCGGTAACCGCAAGTCGGTGCGGCCACGATACGGTCCGGTCAGCAGCGACCAGGCCCTGCGGATGCTCCTGGACGCCGATCGGATCAGCCCGCAGGAGGTCCACACCCTCCCCGCCGCCCGCCAGCTCATCGCGGCTTTCGTCGATGCCCGACAGAAACCGTCCGGGAGCGGCTTGCGTGAACCCGCGCGATAGGCTGGAGTACCCGCGTGACGACTTCCCCCACGCCGGCCGGGGTCCTCTACGCGGTCGTGTGCGCCGCGCCGCCCGCCCTACATGTCCGCACCCTGATCAGCCAGGCCCAGCAACGTGGCTGGGACACCTGCCTGATCCTCACCCCGACTGCGGCGCGCTGGCTCGAAACAGGCCTCCCCGAGCTGGCGAAGACCACCGGTCATCCGCCCCGTTCTGCCTACAAGCTGCCCGGAGAGGCCGACGTCCTGCCCGCGCCCGACGCGATCCTCGTCGCCCCAGCCAGCAGCAACACGATCAACAAATGGGCGGCCGGCATCAGCGACACTCTCGCTCTCGGCCTCATCACCGAAGCGATCGGAAAACGGCTACCCATGGCAGCTCTGCCATACCTGAACAAGTCCCAGGCCGCACACCCGGCGTTCCCGCGGAGCGTCGATGTCCTGATCGACGCTGGAGTGCACGTCCTGCTCGGTGACGCAGGATACGAACCCCATGGCCCGGGCCAGTCCAGACCAGAAGCATTTCCGTGGAATCTTGGACTAGACGCAGTGGCCGCCATGATGACTGCCCAGCCATAGTCCGATGACCTGCCACTGCCGAGCATCCCGGTCGGGAGCGACGTCGTCGAGACGGGTCGTCACCGACGGAGCCGGCGGCCGTGATCTCGGGCCGTCGCGCGGTGGCCGTAGGGTTGCGCCATGGCTCTTACTCTGCTGCCTGCCGTCGATGTGGCCGACGGGCGGGCCGTCCGTCTTGTTCAGGGCGAGGCCGGATCCGAGACCTCGTACGGTGACCCGCTCGAGGCGGCGCTCACCTGGCAGCGTGACGGCGCCGAGTGGATCCATCTCGTCGACCTCGACGCCGCGTTCGGGCGCGGCTCGAACCGCGAACTGATCGCCGAGGTCGTCCGTTCGGTCGACGTGGCCGTGGAACTGTCCGGCGGCATCCGCGACGACGACTCCCTCGACGCGGCGCTGGCCACCGGCGCGGCGCGGGTCAACATCGGCACGGCCGCCCTGGAAAATCCCGACTGGGTGCGCCGGGCGATCGACCGGGTGGCCGATCGGATCGCCGTCGGGCTCGACGTGCGCGGCACGACGCTGTCCGCCCGCGGCTGGACCCAGGACGGCGGCGAACTGTTCGAAGTGCTCGCCCGCCTCGACGCCGACGGCTGCGCCCGCTACGTGGTGACCGACGTGCGCCGCGACGGCACGCTGACCGGGCCGAACATCGAGCTGCTGCGCTCGGTGACCGCGGTGACAGACCGGCCGGTCGTCGCCAGCGGGGGCGTGTCCGCGCTCGCCGACCTCGTGGCGATCGCCGCGGTGCCCGGCGTCGAGGGCGCGATCGTCGGCAAGGCCCTCTACGCGGGCGCCTTCACCCTGCCCGAGGCCCTCGCCGTCACCTCGACGGTCGTGGCGGGGTGAGCGTCGCGGTTCGGGTGATTCCCTGCCTCGACGTCGACGGCGGCCGGGTGGTGAAGGGCGTGAACTTCACCGACCTGCGCGACGCCGGGGACCCGGTCGAGATGGCCCGGCTCTACGACGCCGAGGGCGCCGACGAGCTGACGTTCCTCGACATCACCGCGTCGAGCGGCGACCGGGAGACCACCTACGACATCGTCCGGCGCACCGCCGAGCAGGTGTTCATCCCGCTCACCGTCGGGGGCGGGGTCCGCTCCGCCGACGACGTCAACCGGCTGCTGCGGGCCGGGGCCGACAAGGTGGGGATCAACACGGCCGCGGTGGCCCGACCCGAGCTGGTCCGCGAGTGCGCGCACCGGTTCGGCAACCAGTGCATCGTGATCTCGGTGGACGCCCGGCGCTGCCCGGATCCAGCCGGCCCCCGCTTCGAGGTAACTACGCATGGTGGTCGTCGGGGGACCGGCATCGACGCCGTCGGGTGGACTTCGCGCGTGGTCGAGCTCGGCGCCGGTGAGATCCTGCTCAATTCGATGGACGCCGACGGGACCCAGGACGGATACGATCTGGAGATGATCTCCGCCGTGCGCGCCGAGGTCGACGTCCCGATGATCGCCAGCGGCGGGGCCGGTGACCTCGCTCATTTCGCGCCGGCGGTCGGCGCGGGCGCGGACGCGGTGCTCGCGGCCAGCGTGTTCCATTTCGGGCGGCTGCGCATCGGCGAGGTGAAGGCGGCGCTGCGGGACACGGGCGTTCCGGTGCGCTGACCACCACCGCCACGTCGGCGCGACTGCCGTGACGTGTTGACGGAGGGTGACGATGTCGGAGCGGGCGGCGAAGCCGGGGCGACAACCCGGGGTCATCGGCCAGGGCTTCGCGAACCTCTGGCGGGGCATCCGGGCCGAGCCACGCCTCTTCGCCGTGGCAACGGTTGGCGGCTGCCTCTACACGCTGACGGGGGTGGCCAGTTCCCTGGTACTCGGCGAGGCCACCGACCGGGTGGTGATCCCGGCGATCCGGCGGGGGTACGCCGACTGGTCGGCAGTCGTCCTGGCCGCGGTGGCGCTCAGCCTCGTCGGCCTCGCTCGGGCGCTCGGCATGTTCCTGCGCCGGCTCGCCGGCGGGACGGTCGTGTTCCGGCTGCAGGCGCGGCACCGCCATGCGGTGACCCGCCAGTATCTGCGGTTGCCGTTGTCCTGGCATCAGCGGCACTCCACCGGCACGTTGCTGTCCAACGCCAACTCGGACGTCGAGGCGGCCTGGGCCCCGGTGATGCCGCTGCCGTTCGCGCTGGGCGCGCTCGTCATGCTCGTGGTGGCGCTGGTGCTGCTCGTCGTCACCGACCCGGTGCTGGCCCTGATCGGCTTTGTGATCTTCCCGACGTTCGGCGTGCTCAACGTCTGGTACGGGCGGCGGGTGTGGCCGCTGTACTCCCGGGCGCAGCAGTTGCGCGGGGAGGTCAGTGCGGTGGCGCACGAGTCGTTCGACGGTGCCCTCGTCGTCAAGACCCTCGGCCGGGAGGAGGACGAGACCGCCCGCTTCGCCGTCCGCGCCGAGCAGCTTCGCGACGCGATGATCCACGCGGGCCGGTTGCGGGGCCTGTTCGATCCCGTGATGGAGGCCCTGCCGAACCTGGGGATCCTGCTGGTGCTGCTGGTCGGCGCGATCCGCATCGACGCGGGGGCGATGGACGTCGGGCAGCTCGTCCGGGTCGCCTACCTGTTCACCCTGCTGGCCTTCCCGTTGCGGGCGTTCGGCTGGGTGTTCGGGGACCTGCCGCGGGAGGTCGTCGGCTACGACCGGGTCGAGGCGGTGCTGCGGGCCCGAGGACACGAGGAGTACGGACCGCGCACGCTGACCACCGCCGGCCCCGCCTCGCTGCGCCTTGACGCCGTCACCTTCACCTATCCGACCTTCGCCCACCCGACTGCGGACCCGACCGCGGACCCGACTGCGGACCCGACCGGGGACCCAACCGGGGACCCAACCGCCGATGCGGTCGTCGGCCCGGTGGTCGAGAGCTTCGGCGATCCGCCTGCGCGGCCGGTGGTGGACGCGGTGAGCTTCGAGGTGGCCGCGGGCAGTGTCGTCGCGATCACCGGCCGTACCGGTGCCGGCAAGTCGTCCCTGGTGAACCTGCTCGCGCGGCTCGTCGACCCGCAGGCCGGAACCGTGTACCTCGACGGTGTCGACCTGCGCGAACTCGCTGCCGGCGAAGTGAGCCGAGCCGTCGCCGTCGTCGCCCAGCAGGCGTTCCTGTTCGACGACACCGTGCGCGCCAACGTCACCCTCGGCATGGACGCCGCCGACGACGACGTCTGGGCGGCGTTGCGCCGCGCGCAGGCCGACGGCTTCGTCGCCGCCCTGCCCGACGGCCTCGACACCATGGTCGGCGAGCGCGGGACCTCCCTGTCCGGCGGCCAGCGCCAACGCATCGGCCTGGCCCGCGCGCTCATCCGCGCCCCGCGGCTGCTCGTCCTCGACGACGCCACCGCCAGCGTCGACCCCCGAGTGGAGGCAGCGATCCTCGCCGACCTGCGGGAAAGCGCCGGCGCCTCGACCGTCGTGGTCGTCGCCCAGCGACGCTCCACGATCGCGCTGGCCGACGAGGTGATCCACCTCGACGCCGGCCGAGTTGTCGGCCACGGCCGCCATGAGGACCTGCTCGTCTCCTCCCCGCGCTACGCCGCCCTGCTCACCGCCTACGAGGCCGCCGCCCGCGCGGCCGGCGCCATCCCTGAGCCCGCCGTTCCCGAGCACGTCCGGGAGCTCGAACCGGAGGCAGCCCCGTGACGGCTCCGGCCGCGCCTGCCCAGCCCACACTCACGGCGACGTTGCGCCGGCTGCGCGCGCTGTCCCCCGAGCTGAGTCGGGGCCTGCTCGGCACGCTCGCGCTCGCGCTGGTGGCCACCACGGGGAAGGTGGTCATCCCGGTGGTCGTGCAGCAGACCCTCGACCGCGGGCTGACCGACGACGGCGCCGACGTCGGCCTGGTCGCCGTGGCCGTCGGCGCGGCCGCGGTCGTCATCGTGTTGACCACCGTCGCCACCTACCGGATGAACCTGCGGCTCTACCGCCTGTCCGAGGGCACCCTCGCCACCCTGCGGGTGCACGCCTTCCGGCACATCCACGACCTGTCGATGCTCAGCCAGTCCGCCCAGCGCCGCGGTTCGCTGACCTCACGGGTGACCAGCGACGTCGACCAGATGTCGCAGTTCCTCCAGTTCGGCGGCGTGATGCTGCTGGTCTCCTCCGGCCAGATGCTGCTGGCCACCGTGCTGATGGTCGTCTACTCGTGGCCGCTCACCCTCCTTGTCTATGCGTTCTTCCTCCCCCTGTTCGTAGTGACCCGACTGGTGCAGCGCCGGCTGGCGGGCCGGTACGCGATCGTGCGCGAACGGGTCGGCGAGCTGCTGGGCGCCGTGTCCGAGGCGGTCGTCGGCGCCCCGGTCGTGCGGGCCTACGGCGTCCAGGACCGGACCGGGCGGCGCATCGACCGGACCATCGGCCGCTACCGGTCCGCCCAGACCGAGGCGCAGCGGGTCGTCGCCGGGGTCTTCTCGCTCAGCGAGCTGGTCGCCGCGCTGGCCACCGCCGCGGTCGTCACGGCGGGAGTGGCGCTCGGCGTCGCCGGCTCGCTCAGCACCGGACGGCTGATCGCTTTCCTGTTCCTGATGACGCTGTTCGTCATGCCGATCCAGTCGATGACCGAGGTGCTCAACGACGCCGCCAACGCACTGGCCGGGCTGCGCCGGGTGCTCGACGTCCTGGACATCCCGACCGACGTCCGCGACCCCGCGCTCGGCCCGGCCGTCGGCCGGCTACCGGTGCCCCGCCCCGGCGG
>NZ_JAMQQF010000460.1 GCF_023716945.1 Frankia sp. AiPs1
GTGCTGGGCTGCGTGCCGGTGGTGACGAGCGTCGCGACCGCCACCGTCGTCGCGTCCTTCGCCGGCAGCCGCCTGCCGGCCGGCTACCTGGAGGAGATCATGGCCGCGGACGATCCGCACGCCGCGGGTACGCGCGCGGCGGCGGAGCTCGCCGGCCGGCTGCTCGACCTGCCCGGCGTCGACGGAGTCAATCTCTCCGGCGGCGCGCAGCCGGGCCACGAAGCCGCGGCGGCCCGCGCGACCGCCGACATCGCCCACCGGATCCTCGGCACGCGGGCAGGGACGTCATGAGCTGGCTTCGGGGCGCGATGACCGCGCACGGCGACGTGGTGGACGTGGAGCTGTCGGACGGCGTCATCGGGCGGGTCGTCCCGAGCGGCCCGGGCGCCGACGTCGCCCGGGTCGACCCAGATGACGTCGACCTGACCGGCCAGGTGCTGCTGGCGTCGTTCGTCGAGCCGCACGCGCACCTGGACAAGGCGCTCACCGCGTCACTGGCCCGCAATGTCACCGGCGATCTCGCCGGCGCGATCGAGGCGATCCAGACCCTGCTGCCCGACTCGACGGTCGAGGACTTCACGACCCGGGCCGAGGCGGCACTGCGCATCCAGCTCGCGATGGGCACCACCCACATCCGCACGCACGTCAACGTCGGGGTGCAGTCGGGTATGCGGGCGCTGGAGGCGCTCGTTGACGTCCGGGAACGCTGGCGCGGCCTGGTCGACCTGCAACTCGTCGCTCTCGTCTCGAATCCGCTGGACGGCCAACCCGGCCGCGACCTGCGCCGCGCGCTGGCCGAGGGGGCCGACGTGGCCGGCGGCTGCCCGCACCTCGACCCCGAGCCGCACCGCGCGGTCGCGATCTGCCTGGACGCGGCCGGCGAGGCGGGCCGCCCGCTGGACCTGCACACCGACGAGACCCTCGACCCGCGGCTGCTCACCCTCGCCACCCTCGCCGATCTGGTCGGCCGCACCGGTTTCCCGCACGGTGTGACGGCCAGCCACTGCGTCAGCCTCGGGATGCAGCCTCCCGACGTGCAGGACCGGGTCAGTGAGCAGGTCGCCGCCGCCGGCATCGCCGTCGTCGCACTGCCCCAGACCAACCTGTTTCTCCAGGGCCGCAACCATGCGGTCGGCACCCCGCGTGGGCTGACCGCGGTGGCGCCGCTGCGCCGCGCCGGGGTGACCGTTGCCGCGGGCGGCGACAACCTGCGCGACCCGTTCAACCTCGTCGGCCGTGGTGACGCGCTGGAGACCGCGTCGCTCATGGTCACCTGCGGGCACCTCGCCCCGCACGAGGCCCTCACGTCGGTGACCGACGGGCCGCGGCGCGCCCTCGGCCTGCCGGCCGTCTCGATCATGCCGGGCAGCCCGGCCGACCTTGTCGCGTTGCCAGCGGCGAACGCCCTTGAGGCGCTGGCCGCGGCCAGCGAGCAGCGGACCGTGTGGCGGGCCGGCCGGGTCGTGGCGCGCACCACGGTGCACTCGGAACTCGCCGAACCACATCGGGCGGCCCCGCGCGCGGAGCCGGTCCGACGCCCCGGGACCGAGCCGTACGACGCCCATCCGGACCAGTGGGAGGCCGCCTCATGACGATCGCCGACACCACCACCGCCGCCGCCGACACCACCGCCGACACCGCCGCCGGCGGGGCCACCGGGACCGGCGCACCGGCCCTGCACTTCGCGGGGGTGCGCAAGCGGTTCCGGGACGGCACCGTCGCGCTTACCGACACCGACCTGACGATCCGCCCCGGCGAGTTCGTCTCGATCGTCGGGCCGTCGGGATGCGGCAAGAGCACCCTGCTGCGCATCGCCAGCGGGCTGGACGAGGCCACCGACGGAACCGTCGAGGTGGCCTCGACGAACGTCGGCTACGTCTTTCAGGACGCCACCCTGCTGCCCTGGCGCAACGTGCGCGACAACGTGCGGCTGTTCGCGGAGCTGGAACATCTCGACTCCGCCGAGCGGGGGCGTCGGGTCGCCGACGCGATCAGCCTCGTCGGGCTCACCGGCTTCGAGAAGCATCTGCCCCACGAGCTGTCCGGCGGCATGCGGATGCGCACGTCGCTGGCCCGCTCGCTCGTGCTCGACCCCTCCATCTTCCTGTTCGACGAGCCGTTCGGGGCGCTCGACGAGATCACCCGTGAACGGCTCAACGACGAGCTGCTGCGGATGTTCATCCTGCGCCGGTTCGCCGCGCTGTTCATCACCCACTCGGTGGCGGAGGCGGTGTTCCTGTCCACCCGGGTGGTGGTGATGAGCGGTCGGCCGGGACGGGTGAAAGCGGATCTCGCCGTCCCGTTCGACTATCCGCGCTCGCCGCAACTGCGTTACAGCGCCGAGTTCGCCGCCCTGTGCGGCGAGGTCTCGCAACATCTCAGGAGCGAGTCTTGAGCGTGACTGTGCCGTCCGCGGCCGAGACCGACGAGGCCGGCAAGGTGGCCGCGACGACGCCGGTGACCGGCGCGGCCCTCCCCCGCACCCGGTCTCGCTGGCGCGGCGCCGGACTGGTCAGCTTCGTGCTGCTGCCGGGGGCGGTGTTCGCGGTGTTCATCGGCGTCTGGTACGCCGTGTCCGACGGGGTGCTCAACGACCAGCAGCGGTTCATGCTGCCGCCGCCGCACGAGGTGGTCCGGATCGGCTTCCTCGACTGGTCGAACTTCAAGACGATGATGAGCGCGCTGCGGTTGACCTGTGAGGTCACCTTCTCCGGCCTGGCCATCTCGATCGTCATCGGGGTCGCCGTCGCGGTGGCGATGAGCCAGGCCAGGTGGATCGAGAACTCGCTGTATCCGTGGGCCGTCGTGATCCAGACCGTGCCGATCCTGGCGCTCACCCCGGTGCTGAGCTTCTTCTTCGGGTTCGCGCTGACCAGCCGGATCATCGTCTGCGTCATCATCGCGTTCTTCCCCATCGTGTCGAACACGCTGTTCGGGCTGCAGTCGGTCGACCGGGGCATGCACGAGTTGTTCAGCCTGCACCACCCCAGCCGGCTGACCCGGCTGTGGAAGCTGCAGTTGCCGGCGGCGCTGCCGTCGATGTTCACCGGGTTCCGCAACGCCGCCGGCCTGTCGGTCATCGGGGCGATCGTCGGCGAGTTCTTCTTCAAGCAGGGCGAGCCGGGGCTTGGCACGAACCTGTCGGTGTTCACCTCCCGGTTGGAGGGCGAGCGCCTGTGGGCGACCACGCTCACCGCCAGCCTGCTCGGCGTTGCGGTCTTCGTCTTCTTCGGCTGGCTGGCGCGGCGTGTGGTCGGCCGCTGGTACCAGCCGAAGCGCGGCTGACCCACTCGGCGCGACCCACGCGACGGCGGTGCACCCTGCTCGCCGTCGCCCCCTGCCGCCGCGCCGCCACCGCACCACACCCACCGGCCCGCATGGCCCAGTAACTCGGGGAGACGTAGTTGACCAGATCTCGGCGACGGCCCGCGCGGCTCGTCGCGCTGACAGCGACCGCGACCGCGCTTGCCCTCACCGCCGCCGCGTGCGGCAGCAGCGGCAGCGATGGGGGGTCCACCAGCGCCGCGGCCCCGTCCGCGGCGGGCGCGGCGCCGGCAGCGCTCGATCTCAAGGCCGCCGGCTGCCCATCGACGATCGTGCTGCAGACCGACTGGAATCCGGAGTCCGAGCACGGCGGCCAGTACGCACTGCTCGGGCCGAACCCGAAGATCGACGCCGGCAAGAAGTCGGTCAGCGGTGAGCTGACGGCCCATGGCGGCGTCGACACCGGGGTGAAGCTGGAGATCCGCGCCGGTGGCCCGGCGATCGGCTTCCAGACGGTGACCTCCCAGCTCTACAAGGACTCCGGGATCACGCTGGGCTACCTGGGCACGGACGAGCAGATCGCCCTGTCGAAGACGCAGCCGACCGTGGCGGTCCTGGCAGGGCTGGAGAAGAGCCCGCAGGTCATCCAGTGGTCGCCGGACAAGCATCCGGACTGGAAGACGATCGCCGACATCGGCAAGACCGACACGAAGGTCCTGTACTTCCAGGGCGCGTCCTACATGGACTACTTCACCGGCTCGGGCATTCTGAAGAAGGGGCAGGTCGACGGCAGCTACGACGGCACGCCGACCAACTTCGTGGCCTCCGGCGGGGCCGACGCGGTGCAGGGATTCGCGACGTCGGAGCCCTACACCTGGTCCCACGAGGTGCGTTCCTGGGACAAGCCGTTGAAGTACCAGCTCATCGCTGACGCGGGGTTCAACTTTTACCAGCAGGCGATCGGCGTCCGCAAGGACAAGCTCGACGCGCTCAAGCCCTGCCTGAGCAAGCTCGTCCCGATCATGCAGCAGGGCGTCGTCGACTTCATGGCGTCCCCGGCCGCGACGAACAAGCTGATCCTCGACCTGGTCGACAAGTACAACAACGGCTGGGTCTACTCCCAGGGCGTCGCGGACTACGCGGTACAGACGATGAAGTCGCTGGGCATCGTCGGCGACGGGGCCAACAGCACCCTCGGCGACTTCGACGACGCGCGGCTGCAGAAGCTCATCGAGATCCTCGACCCGATCTACCAGTCGCAGGGCAAGCCGATCCTGTCCGGGCTCAAGCCGGCGGACCTGGTGGACAACAGCTTCCTCGACACCAAGATCGGCCTTGGTACCTGAGCGATGTCGGATTCGACCCTCGCGGCGTCGCGCGGCCGGGCCGGGGAGCGCGTGCTCCCCGGCTTCGGCCGGGCGGCGCTGCCCGCCGTGACCCCCCTGGACCCCGGTGTGCTCGACGCGCTGTCCGCCGAGCTCGCCGCCCTGGTCGGCGCCGACGCCGTGCTGCGCGACGAGCCGGCCCGCCTGTCGGCCTCGACGGACTGGGCGCACATGAGCCCGGTGCTGGCGCCGCTGCTGCCCGGCGGGGTCGCCGACGTGGTGG
>NZ_JAMQQF010000461.1 GCF_023716945.1 Frankia sp. AiPs1
CGACTGCGGCGGCGGCCAGTCGGCGGGCGGGGTCGCCGGCGAGTCCGCCTACCGGGCGTGGATCGCGGCCTTCGCCGCCGGCATCGGCTCCGGCCCCGCCGCGGTCATCCTGGAGCCGGACGCCCTGGCCCAGATCGACTGCCTGGCGCCGGCCGCCGCCACCGCCCGGTACGCCATGCTCGGCTACGCGGTCGACCAGCTCGCCGCGGTCGGGGCCGAGGTCTATCTCGACGCCGGCAACGCCTCCTGGCACTCGGCCGCCGACACGGCCGCCCGGCTGCGGCAGGCCGGCGTCGCCCGCGCTCGGGGCTTCGCCCTGAACGTGTCGAACTTCGACGAGACCGCCGACGAGACCGCCTACGGCGATGCGGTCGTCGCCGCCCTGGGCGGCACCGCCCACTACGTCGTCGACACCTCCCGCAACGGTCGGGGGCCGGCCGCCGACAACGCCTGGTGCAACCCGCCCGGCCGAGGCCTGGGCGTGGCCCCCACCGACCGGACGGGCAACCCGCGAGCCGACGCCTACCTGTGGATCAAGGTGCCCGGGGAGTCGGACGGTGCGTGCAACGGCGGCCCGGCCGCCGGCGGATGGTGGCTCGACTACGCCATGGGCCTGGCGAGCAGGGCCGCGTGACGATGCGCGGCGGGCCGCCGGGGCGGGGTCGCGCGGCGGTCCTGATCGGCTGCCTCGTCGCGCTGCTCGGTCTGCTCGGTCTGCTCGGCGCCTGCGGGCCCGCCGGCGCCTCGGGTTCGGCGGGCGGGGGACCGGTGCACCTCGACGACGTCGGCGGGGCCACCGGTGTGCGGGGCGTGCGCCTCGACCCACCGGTGCGCCTGCCCGGCGTGGCCCTGACCGACACCGCCGGCCGGCCGTGGACCCTGCCGGCGGCCGCCGATGGTCGGCTCACCCTGCTGTTCTTCGGCTACAGCTCCTGCCCGGACGTCTGCCCCACGACCGTCGCGG
Organism: Frankia sp. AiPs1; assembly: GCF_023716945.1. GTDB lineage: Bacteria > Actinomycetota > Actinomycetes > Frankiales > Frankiaceae > Frankia. The sequence goes on from NZ_JAMQQF010000461.1 coordinate 965, forward strand.
ACCTCGCCGCCGCGGTGGGGCTGCTCACCCCCGCGCAGCGAGCCCGGGTCCGGGTGGTCGTCGCGACGACGGACCCGGCCCGTGACACGGGTCCGGTCCTGCGCCACTGGCTCGACCAGTTCGACCGGTCGTTCGTCGGCCTGACCGGCCCGGCCACAGCGGTGACCCGACTCGCCGACACGGCCGGGGTCACCTTCAGCACCCCGACGCCGGGCGCGAATGGCACCATCATGGTGCCGCACGGCAGCCAGGTCACGGCGATCGGCCCGGATGGCGTCGCCCGGGTCGGCTACCTCGCCGGCACCGCCGTCGCCGACTACGCCCACGACATCCCGCTGCTGCTCGCGGGAGAGAGCTGAGCGTGGGGCCCGACCGCCCGGCGCCACGCGACGTTGGCGAGGGGAGCGGCCCGGATGCCCGACAGCACCGCGCCGGGTGCCGCCCGGTGGACGGATGCTTCCCGGCGTCGCGTTCTACCGAGGTCGGGGGCGTCACCGTGGCCGCCGGGACGCCGGCCGCGACCGACGGCGGCGCTCGTGGTGCTGGTCCTGGTGTCCGCGGTGGTCCTGGTGCCGGCGCTGGTCGGCTGTGGGTCGGGCGGCCGGACGCCGTCCGGTGGCCCGACCGACCGACCACGCTATTCCGGTCCGGTGGCCGCGCCGGCGGGAGCGGGGTTCTACCGCCCGCCCGGGCCGCTGCCCGCCGGCCGTCCCGGGGACGTCGTGTGGTCGCGTCGGGTGCCGGCGGCGGGGCCGTTCGCCACGGCCGGGGCGCGGCTGGTCCAGGTGCTGTATCTGTCCAGCGGGGCGCTCGGTAGGCCGATCGCGGTCAGCGGCACCGTGCTCGTCCCCGCCCACCCGGCCGGCGACGCACCGATCCTCGGCTACGCGCCCGGCACCCAGGGGCTCGGCGACGACTGCGCGGCCTCGAAAGGACTCGCCGTCGGCATCAATCTCGCCGTCGGGGCAATCACCGAGGCGCTGGGCCGGGGCTGGATCGTCGCCGTGCCCGACTACGAGGGCCTCGGCACCCCGGGCGAGCACACCTACGTCGTCGGGCCGGCCGAGGGACACGCCCTGCTCGACATCGTGCGGGCCACCCCGCGGGTCGCGGGGCTCGGCGGCACGGCGCGTCGGCGGGTCGGGCTGACCGGCTACTCGCAGGGCGGAGGAGCCGCGGTGTGGGCGGCGCAGCTTGCCCCCGCGTACGCGCCGGACCTGGACCTTCGTGGGGTCGCCGCCGGTGGCGTGCCGGGGGATCTGGGGGCGGTCGGGCGGGCCCTGGACGGGAAGGCAGCCGCCGGGCTCGGTCTGGCGGCCGCGGTCGGCCTCGACGCGGCCTACCCGGAGCTACGGCTGGACACGCTGCTGACCGCGTCCGGCCGCGGTGTGTTCGCCGCCGTGCGCACCGCCTGCTCGCTCGCCCTGGTCACCGGGTACGCCGGTAGGCGGATCGCCGACCTGACGACCACCGATCCGATGACGTTGCCGCGCTGGCGGGCCCGGCTGGCCGAGAACACCCTGGGTCGGGTAGCGCCGCACGTCCCGCTCTACCTCTACCACGCCAGGTCGGACAGTCTGGTCGCGTTCGACCAGGCGGCGCGCCTGCGGACGGAGTACTGCACCCGACGGGTCGCGGTGACCTGGGTCCCCTTCCCCGGCGACCACATCGACGGGGTGGGGCGCACGCAGGACGCGCTGCGGTTCCTCGCCGATCGGTTCGCCGGCCTCCCGACGCCGGGGAACTGCTGACCTGCACCCCGCCGCGACCCGCCGCACTCGCCGTCCTGCCGTGTCCTGCCGTGTCGTGGTCGTGCCGGTCGGCGGATGCCATTCCCCGACCATTTTTTCGAATAGGGGGGTGGTGAATGTGGGAAATGGTCGTCGCTGTTCGGGGGATTCGTGATCTGCTCGCCGTCCATTGTCGCGGCGGTTATCCACAGCTTTCATGTTGCCGCTGGCTGCCGGGTCGATTCTGTTGGATTCTTGGTCCATGACCTTTTCCCGCTCGGCCTCGACCCCGCCGACCCGACCCGTCGTCCGCCGCTACCCCGGTCTCGACCCCGCCGTCGCGCTGGCGCGCCGGCAGGGCGGGATGATCACTTTTCGGCAGGCGATGTCCGCCGGCCTGACCCGCGGTCAGCTCCGCCAGCTCGTCCAGTCCGATCAGTGGAGCCATCCCGTCCGCGGCGCCTTCGTCGTCCCGCTCGCCCTCGTGCGCGGGGACGTCGCCGGCCCTGACTACGAGCAGCAGTCCTCGGACTTGGCGCCGGAGCCGGCGCCGTTCGTCGACGAGCCCCTCACGGTCGCCGGGGACGGCTGGCACCACGCCGCTCGCGGCCCGCTCCCGCCGGTGCTTCCCGGCGCTGGACCTTCCGGCGCTGTGCTCCCCACCGCCGCGGTCCCTGGTGGCGCATGCCCGCGGGTGCCCACGCCGCCGCCCTTTCCCCTGTCGGCGCGGGTGCGGGCGGCACTCGTCGGCCGTCCGCACGCGGTCGTCTGCAATGTCACCGCGGCCCGGTTGCTCGGTTTTCCCGGCGGGGAGCCGGAGAATCCGGCCGAGCCCGTGCACCTGCTGCTGCCGCCCCGGCTCACGCGGGCGCAGCCGCGGGGAATCCGGCTGCATTTCACCGAGCTCGGCGCCGGCGAGCAGGTCGACCTGGCCGGGATTCCCGTCACCTCGCCGGCGCGCACCCTCGCCGATCTCGTCCTCTCGGCGACCAGCCGGGAGGCGGCCGTCACCGAGATGGACGCCGCCCTGCGTAGCGAGGTCGTGCCGAACCTGCGCGCGGCTCGCGCGGCGGCTGCCGGGCGCAGGGGCTTTCGGCCGACGCAGAACTGGTGGGATCTGGCTGACGGGCGGGCGCAGTCGCCGCTGGAGACCCGGCTGCGGCTGCTGCTCGCCGACGCGGGGCTCGCGCCGCCCCAGCTTCAGTGGTCGGTCCAGGACGGCGGTCAGTCGATCGCGAGGCTCGACCTCGCCTGGCCGGAGCACCGCCTCGACGTCGAGGCCGACACCTACACCACGGCGAGCTCCGCCGAGGCGTTCTACCTGGAGCGGCTGCGCGGCAACCTGCTTGCCACCAGACGGTGGGCGGTGCTGCGGTTCAGCGCGCTGGACGTCGCCTGGTACCCGGAGCGCATCGTCGCCGCCGTCGACCGGGCCCTCGCCGCCCCGATGGTGCGGGACGCGGAAGAACGTCGCGCCTCGTGAACATTTCCACCATCCGGACAAAGGCGTGCAAGGACTTGTGACAGGAAGTACATTCCCAGCCGCCCGGGCGTCCCACGCCTACGATCCGGAACATGAGCGTTCCAACGGCCGGGCTGTCGCTGGCCGCAGACTTTCCGGAGGCCACCCGCGCCGAGTGGCAGCAGCTCGTCCTGGGCGTCCTGCGCAAGTCCGGCGTGGCGACCGAGGCGACCGCCGCCGGCGAAGTCGAGGAGCTGCTGGCGACGCAGACCTATGACGGTCCGCCGATCCGACCGCTCTACACCGCGGACGATCTGCCGGCCGGCGGGGTGGGCCTGCCGGGCCTCGCCCCGTTCGTGCGGGGCGGGCGGCCCCAGGGCGCGGGCGCCACCGGTTGGGACGTCCGCGCCCTGCACGCCGGTCCCGACGCGAAGCACGCCGCCGACGCCATTCTCGCCGACCTGGAGAACGGCGCCACCTCGTTGTGGCTGCGTCTCGGTGCCGGTGGGCTGCCGATCGACGGCCTGTCCACGGTGCTCGGCGAGGTCTACCTCGATCTGGCCCCCGTGGTCGTCGACGCGGGCGCGCAGACCCAGTCCGCGGCCGAGGAGCTCTTCCGCCTCGCCGCCGCCCGCGGCGTGCCCGGCTCGCAGCTCGCCGGCAGCCTCGGCGCGGATCCGATCGGCCTGGCGGCCCGCTCGGGCC
>NZ_JAMQQF010000462.1 GCF_023716945.1 Frankia sp. AiPs1
CGCCGGCGCCGCAGACGTCCTGGACGTTCGCCAACGTCTCGACCAGTCTGTGCCTGGACAGCGACGCCTCCGGGGCGGCCTACACGAAGGTCTGCAACGGCGGCGACTACCAGCGGTGGAAGCTGGTGCAGGCGAGTGGCGGATACCAGCTCAAGGACCTCGCGACCGGCCTGTGCGAAGGGGCCAGGTCGAACATCGGGTCGGACGGCACCAAGTACCAGGGCTCGGTGTACACCGCGGCCTGCGCCGGTCAGGCGAGCCTGGCCTGGAGCGTCGCGACCAACTCGTTCGGTTATCAGTTCACCAACGTCGCCACCGGGGAGTGCCTCGACAGCAACGGGCAGGGAGGTGTCTACACCCAGGACTGCAACGGAGGGAACTTCCAGCACTGGTCCCGCAACTAGCGGAGCTAACGAGCCAGGGCCGCCGTCACGTCGCCGGGGAGAAGGTTCTGCAGGTCGTCCACGGTCGGATCGGGCATCTTGCGCAACCGGCTCGCCTGCCGGGTGACGGCCTTGTCCAGGAGCTGGCGGGCGTAGCGGCCGTTGCCGAACGTCTCGTCCCGGCGCAGCGTGTCGAAGTGCTTGCGCAGGACCTGCAGGGTGCCACCGTGCGGCTCGTAGCCGCCGGCCCGGGCGAGATTCTCGAAGATCGCCACCAGCTCGTCCGCCGAGTAGGAGGCGAACCGGACCTGATGGCTGAACCTGGACGCCAGCCCCGCGTTGCTCGCCAGGAACTGCTTCATGTCACCGGTGTAGCCGGCGGCGATGACGACGATCTCGTCCCGGTGATCCTCCATCAGCTTCACCAGCGTGTCGATCGCCTCCCGGCCGAAGTCGTTGCCCTGGCCGCCGGAGGAGGACAGGGCGTACGCCTCGTCGATGAACAGGATGCCGCCGCGGGCGGAGTTGAACACCTCCGTCGTCTTCACCGCGGTGTGGCCGACGTACTGCCCGACCAGGTCGGCGCGGGACACCTCGACCATCTGCCCGGTGCGCAGGACGCCCATCGCGGCCAGCAGCTCGCCGTAGAGCCGGGCCACGGTGGTCTTCCCGGTCCCGGGCGGCCCGGCGAAGACCAGGTGCCGGGACATCGACGGCGCCGGCAGCCCGGCCTCCGCGCGGGCCTTGGCCGAGGCGATGAGATCGACCAGGTCGGCGACCTCGCGCTTGACCTCGTCCAGGCCGATCATCGCGTCGAGCCGCTGCATCAGGGCGTCGACCACCTGACGCTGGCCCGCCACCGCGTCCCGACCGCGGGCGGCGGTCTCCGCCAGGTCCTCCGGCAGCAGCCGGGCAAGTTCCAGCTCGGGGGCGTCCGGCGTGGTGGCCAGCCGGTACGCCTGGCGGCCCAGCATCTCCTCGAACACCTGGCGCGCCGCCCGGGCGTTGCCGAAGGTCTCCGTCCGCGGCAGGGTGTCGAAATGCCGGCGCAGGGCCTCCTGGGTCTCGTACTCCAACGCGTAGTGGTGCTTGCGGCAGAGCCGCTCGACGATGGTGACCAGCTCGGTGCTGGAGTAGCTCTCGAACTCGATGGTCTTGGAGAAGCGCGACGCCAGGCCCGGGTTGGCGGCGAGGAAGGTGCGCATCTGCGGTGAGTAGCCGGCGACCACCACGACGAGCTCGTCGCGCCGGTCCTCCATCAGCTTCACCAGCGTGTCGATGGACTCCCGGCCGAAGTCGTGCCCGCCGCCGTCCGTCGGCGACAGGGTGTACGCCTCGTCGATGAACAGCACGCCGCCGAGCGCCGACTCGAACTTGGCGGTGGTCTTCACCGCCGTCCCGCCGACGTGCTCCGCGACGAGATCGGCGCGGGCGACCTCCACCATCTGCCCGCCGGGCAGCACCCCGAGGGCGGCCAGGATCTTCCCGAACAGCCGCGCGATGGTCGTCTTACCGGTTCCCGGCGGCCCGGCGAAGACGAGATGCCGCGACATCGGCGGCGCGTGCAGCCTGGCCTCCTGGCGCCGCTTCGCCACCTGGTGCAGCCCGACGAGAGTGGCCACCTCCCGTTTGACGCCATCCAGGCCGACCAGCGCGTCCAGCTCCGCCAGCAGCGCGGTCACCGGGTTCGGGCCCGGCGGGTCGGCGGCCGGCCCACCGCCGACGGAGCCCGGGTCCGGGCGGGAATGCTCCCGCTGGACGGCGATCGGACCGCCCGGATCCTCCTGCGGCGCGGCGGGAGGCGGTGAGCCCGCGGGGTTGCCCGACGCGGACGGCGGGGAGGGGTCCGGCATCCGGGTCGGGTCACCCCCCGCGGGGGAATGCGGCCGGTCCGCCGAGCGCGGTGCCCACCGTGAGGCGGCGTCGGCATCCCGATCGGCGGCGCCGGGGTCCGCGGGCGCCCAGTCGGCGGCGGCCCGATCCGAGGCGTCATGCGGGAGCTGGGGCGCGGGGTCGGCCACGCGGGCCGGGGGCGGCGCGGGGAGCTCGACGTTGTTGTGACCGGTCTCGACGCCGTCGATGCGCAGCTCCGTGGTCGGCGTCGCGGTCCGCACCGCCTCCCCGCCGTTGCCGCGGATCACGCCGCCCTGGATGACGACCGGCCTGTTCGTCTCCACCAGCACCCCGGGCCCGGCGTTGCCGACGAGTTCGGCGTCGGACAGCGTCGCCTGCGTGCCGGGTTCGAGCACGAGCCCCGGGCCGGCCGTGCCGTGCACGCGGATGCGGGACAGGGTCGGGTGGGCGGCGTCGCGGACCAGAATGCCGGCGTCGCGGGCGCCGTCGACCTCGACGCCGGTGACCGAGGGCCGCGCCGCCGCGGTGATCTCGATGCCGATCCGGCACTGCGTCAGCGTGGAGTTGTGCAGCTCGGTCGTGGCCGCGCCCGCCAGCCGCACCCCGGCCCGGCTGGCACCACGCACGCGGCCGTCCTCGAACCGGCCGGCACCGCCGGCGGCGTGCAGCCCGTAGGCGACGTCGCCGAGGTCGAGTCCGCCGAGCAGCGGCGCCGCCGAGCCCTCGATCGACACCCCGATCGGGCTGCCGTGGATGCGGACACCGCGGAGCTGGGCGGCCGACTCACCGAGCAGCAGGACGCCGACGTCGCCGCAGTCGGCGACCTCCCCGCCGGTGAGGACCGGCCGGGCCGCCTCGTCGGCTACCACTCCGGCCGCGCCGCTGGCCCGCACGACGCAGTGCCGCAGCTCGGCGGCCGAGCGGCCGGTGGCGTGCAGCCCGTGGCCGGCCGGCTTCTCGATCAGGCACTCGGTGAGGATCGGCGCGGCCTGATCCACGGTGATCACGCCGTGGCCGGTCACCTCCCCCAGCCGGCACCGTTCGAGGGTGGGCTGGGCCCGGTCGGCGACGTAGAGGCCGACCTGACCGCCGTCGATCCGGGTGTCGACCAGCCGCAGCCGGCTGGCCTGCTGGACGAGGACGGCGGCGCTGCTCGCCGAGCTGATCCGGGAGGCCTCGATCAGCGGCGCCCCGGTCCCGGTCGCCACGACGCCGAACCCGTCGAGGCCCGTGAAGGTGCACTGCCGGAACGTCGGCGCCGCGGCGTCCGCCACCACGAGGGCGGGTCCGCCGCTGGCCTCCACGCCCACCTCGGTGAACTCGGCGGCGCCGGCGTCGACCACCACCCCGGGACCGTGCGCGTTGCCGATCCGCCCGGCGCGCAGCCGGACCCGTCCCCCGCGCACGTGGAGGGCCGCCGCCGCCGTGGCCTCGAGCTGGCAGTTGTCGATCGCCAGCAGCCCGCCCGCCGCCTGCACCATCGGCAACTTGTCGTCACCCCCGCGCACGGTCAGGTCCCGCAGCCGGATCTTTCCCCCCGCGACCAGCAGGGCCGATCCGGTCGGCACCTCGATCACGACGCTGCCCGGCCCCTCCTCCGCGACCAGAACGACGTCGCGGGTGAAGACGAGCGACTCCCGGTACACCCCCGGCCGGACCGCGACGGTGTCCCCAGGACCGGCCGCGACGAGCGCGCGCCCGATCGCGGTCACACACTCGGCGTCGGTGGCGGAGACGGACAGGACGGCTGCGGTCACCACGGGCCTCCTAGAGCGTTCTCGGGGCGGGTGACGTCGCGTCGACGGAGGCGACGGACTCCTCGTCCAGGAGGGCCACTCCCATCTGCGGCACGACCCACACCTCGTCGGCGTCCTGCCGCGGGTTCAGCAGGTAGGCGAGCACCCGGTGCAGAGCCACCTCGTCGACCGGCAACACCCCGTCCACCAGCAACGACCCGTCCACCAGCAACGACCCGTCCACCAGCAACGACCCGTCCACCGGCAGCGACTGGTCCACCGGCAGCGACCCGCCCGTCGGCAGCGACTGGCCGAGCCCTGGACCACGGACCTCGGCGACGTGCCGGACCAGGTCCGGGTCCGGGGCGATGGCGTGCTCGTCCAGGTAGTAGCTGGTCGTGTCGGTCCACACCCACCGACCGTCCGTGCGAAACGTCAGGGGCACCACCTCGCCGCGGGCCGGGTCGAGGATGTCGGACATCAACGCCGGCGTGTCGAGGACTGGCATGCCGGCGTCCAGGTAGAGAAGCAGGTGGTCGCGACGCCCCGCGTCGTCGATCCGCGGCCGGTCCGCGGCGAAGCGGGGGCCGGCGACCGGGTCGACCTCGTCGAACACCCGGGCCACCGACACCTCGCCGGCGGGTGCACGTGCCCACAGCAGGGCGCCCGAGAGCTGGGCGAGTCGTTGGTAGGGAGGTGGTTGCTCGCCCGCCGTGCACACCTCCACCTGCGGTGCGGACTCCCCGGCGGCCAGCAGCGCGGCCTGCAGCCGGGATGCCAGGGCGGCCGCCGGGTCCGAGCGCGATTCGGCCGTGACGACGAACACCCGCTTCGGCGCCGGCCACGACGACCCCGCCGCCGGCACCCGCCAGGCGCGCCACAGGCC
>NZ_JAMQQF010000463.1 GCF_023716945.1 Frankia sp. AiPs1
AGCTGCGGGGGCGTCGCCGGCCGAGAGGACGGGGGCACGGTCCTCGGCGCGGGGGTTCTGTCCGGTTCGGCGGCCGGCTCCTCCCGCCCGGCGTCCCCGGGGGCGTCGTCGCCCGTCGGGGCGGGCGAGCCCTCGTCCGGGGCGGGAGTGCTCGGCTCGCTCGTTCCCGCGTCGTCTCCGGACGCGACGACAGTCGGCGGCGCGAGTGCGGCCTGGGATCCGGCGGTCGCGAGTTCCCCCGCGGCGAACGCAGCCGGCCCCGGGTCCGCCGAGATGCCGGCGGAGGGCACGGCGGCGGAGGGCACGGCGGGGGACGGAACAGCGGCGGCGGACGGGACCCCGGCGGGCGGTGTCACGGCCGGTCGGGGTCTCGGTATGAGCGGGAACGTGGGAGCGACTTGAGCGGCAGGAGTGGCAGCTTGAGTGGCAGGAGTGGCAGTAGGTGCGGAGGCGGGCTCGTCGGCGCCGGGCCGGTCGGCACCGGCGTCCTGACGGGTCCGCTCGGGCAGCGGTCCCCAGGCGTCGGCGTCGACGGTCGACGTCGCCCACTGCTCGTATGGATCTCGGTCGGGTGGGAACGTCTCGGGGTCGGGCGTGTGGCGGGTCAGACCCACCGCCGCCACGAGCACGAGTACTAGTCCCCCCAGAATCAGCACCGGCGTCAGCATCGCCGTCCTTCCCCCCCGAACAGGTCACCGCGGGCCTGCCTCCCGGCCTGGTAATCAAGGGCGGGAAGGCCCGAACGGTCCCGCATTCTTGTCATGCGCGGGCAAGTGACAACGTACGGGTGACCAGCCCGGACGGGGCCCATATCGATGACACGCAGCGAGGTAGCCGGTTCGGGTGGTAAGGCTGCTCAAGTGGTGCCACAGCCACCGGTCCAGAGCGGGCTGGACCGGTACATTACGGGCCATTGACGCCAACGTGCCCGGCCCGGATGATCATCCTCAGCCGGTCGGTTCCGGGCGCAGCCGCGGTCTGGGTGCAGGCGCCCGCGACGGCAGTGCGACCGGGACGCGACCGCTGCACCGCCCCGCGCCGGCCGCTGCCGGCCGGGGCCGCACCCACTGATCGCCCGCACCGCCCGTGCCCCTCTTCGTCCCGCTCGCGCTGCTCGCTGCGTTCCTGTTGGCGTCATCGGCCGCCCTCCAGCAGCGCGCCGCGGGCCGCAGCCGGTTCGCCGCCCGCGACGACCACGACCTGGCCGTGCCCGGATTCGGGCACCTGCTCGACCTCGTCCGCGAGCCGTTATGGCTGGTGGGCTGGCTGACGAACCTGGCCGGCTTCCTCACTCAGGCCCTGGCACTGCACCTCGGATCGCTCGCCGAGGTGCAGCCGCTCATGGTCACCCAGCTACTGTTCGCACTCCCCCTCGGGCTGGTGGGCACCCGCCTGCGGATGGCCACCACGGCCTGGTGGGCCATCGCGGCGATCTGTGCCGGGCTCGCGCTGCTGCTCGGCGTGCAGGATCGGCTACCGACGCGCCCGCCGCTTGACCAGGAGCGCCTCGTGTTGGCGATCATCGCCATCGTTGCGCTGGCCGCGGCGCTGGTCGCCGCATCGCGCGGGCGGCGGCCAACGGCGCGGGCAACACTGTTCGGCGTCGCCGCCGGATTGTTCTTCGCGTTGAGCGCGCTGCTGCTCAAGCAGGCGACCGACGAAACCCTCGACAACGGGTTCGACGCAACAGTGACGCACTGGTTCGCCTATGCCCTCTGCGGGGTGACACTGACGAGCCTGTGTCTAGGTCAGATGGCCTATGCGGTCGGTCCGCTGACCGCCGCGGTCACCGCCATGAACATCACGAACCCGACCGCCGCCTACGCGCTCGGCGTCCTGGTCTTCGGGGTCCCCGCTCCGAGGGGGTCCGGGGTCATCGCGGGCGTCGCGGTTTCCGCCGTCCTCGTCGTGGGTGGGGTGTTCCTGCTCTCCCGGGCAAGCGCCCTGCCCCGCCCGCGGCGACCGCCGGCGCCGTAGCGCCGCGTTCCGGGCCGAGCCGTCAGCGGTTGCCGAACAGGCCGCCCATGCCGCCGCCGCCGAAACCACCGAAACCACCGCCGCCGAAACCACCGCCCGGGCCGCCTTGGCCGCCCTGGCCGTGCTGGCCGCCGAGCTGGTTGCCGGCGAAGCCGCCCTGGCCGAGGCCGAAGTGACCGGCCGCGCCGGCACCGGCCAGCGCGTTGTACGGGGGCAGCAGCTCACAGGGCTGCACGATGACGAAGCCCTCGCCGCTGAACTGCATCTGCCAACTCTCGCCGGTGTTGCCGCGCGGCCGCCACACCGCCGAGGACGTCACCGCCGCCTGCATCGACACCTGCAGGTTCGTCGACCAGCCGACGACGGCGTCCGCGTCGGCGAAGTAGTAGTTCTGATGGGTGACGTGCATGACCAGCGGCGCGCCCGATGTGCAGACCGCGACCTTGCCGTTGCCACGCAGCTCCACCTGGTAGGAGCCGACGCCGGCGATGCCGACCTGGCTGTCGACCCGGACCAGGTCCCAGTTCAGGTCGGAGTTGAAGGCGAGGACGTTCTTGCCGTCGACGGTCAGCCCGTCGCCGGCCAGGTCGAGGATGTGGATGTCCTGGGCCTGGTTGGCGAGGAAGACCGAGCCGGAGCCGGACACCTGCATGAGGTTCAGGCCTTCGCCGCCGCTGAAGAAGCTGCGGAACTGCCCTCCCCAGCCCTCCCAGTGCGCGTCGAAGTTCGCGGCGCCCTGGTAGGCGACCATCGCGCCCTTGCGGGCGTAGAACTCACGCATCCCACGGGCGCCGAGGGTCGCGCGCAGCATCTTGCTGTTCTGCAGGGAGAACGGCTCGTCGGAGGGCCGTTCGGGATTGTCGAGCAGGCTGCTGCGAATCCCACCGGCCGGACCACCCGGACCACCCGGACCACCGGGATGGCCCCCGCCGGGGCCACCGGGATAGCCACCGGGCGCACCGGGTCCACCCGGATACCCGGGACCGGGCTGACCAGGTGCCGGCGGGTAACCCTGGCCCGGATACCCGGGACCGGGCTGACCGGGCGCGGGCGGATATCCCTGGGGCGGATACCCGGGACCGGGTTGACCAGGCGCGGGCGGATATCCCTGGCCGGGACCGCCGGGACCCGGCGGGTAGCCGCCGCCCGGGCCCGGATAGCCCGGACCCGGATAGCCCGGACCGGGAGGTGGGTAGCCGGGACCGCCCGGATGACCGCCGTACGCCCCGCCCTGCGTCATGTCGCAGTCCTCTCCGCCGTCCGCCGCGCCCGGCGCACGCCGCCGCTGCTCATCCCGTCAACGAACCGCCCGCCGCACACGAGCCGCCCGCCGCCACTGGATCCCATCTCGGGTCAGCCCCGCAGCGACATGTTCGGCCGCTCGTCCTCGCTCGGCTGCACGACCACGAAGCCCTGCCCGGAGAAGCCGAGCTGGAAGGCCTCGCCGGAGCCGCGCCCGATCAGGCCGCCGAGGCGCGCGGTGCGCCGGGGCTCGACGTGCAGGCCGTCGGTGTAGGCGACGAGGGCGTCGGTGTCGACGAACGTCGGCGCCTCCCGGGTGTCGAGCACGATCGGGTTGCCCTTCGCGGTCAGGGCGACCCAACCCTGGCCACGCAGCACCACGTTGAACATCCCCATCCCGGACAGCATCGTGACGCCGCGGACGCGTTCGATCTTCCATTCCAGCGCCGCGTCGAAGGCCAGAATGTTCTTGCCGTTGACGGACAGGCCCTCGCCGGCGAGCTGGGCGACGATGATCTCCTTGCCGTAGTCGGCGAGGTAGAGCAGGCCCTGACCGGTCGCCGTCATCAGCGGCACACCCTCACCGGTCGCCCAGGACGACGCGATCCGACCGAGCTGCGGCGGCTGCGGGTTGAAGTCGATCAGCCCCTCGTAGGCGATCATGGACCCGACCCGGGCGAACAGGTCCTGGCCGGGGTTCATGACCACTTTGACGATTTTGGAGCCGTGCTTGCTCATCCGCTCGAAGACGGGCGTCGGCCCGTAATGCTGGATCAGGCTGCCCTGCACGGCCTGCTCCCTTCCGCCGGCGGGCGACCCGCCGGGCACAGTCCCGCGATCGTCGCCATGCTCAGACCTCGTACGGCTGGACGACGACGAAATGACCGGCGAATCCCATGAACTGCAGGGCCAGGGCCTCCCCGCTGCTGCCCGCGTAGATCTGCCGGGAGATCCGTACCTGCGTCGAGACGCTGACCCGCATCCCGGTCGTCCACGCGACCAGCGCGTTCATGTCCGCGAACGTCGGACCCTGCACGGGCAGGGTCATCGGCGACCCCTTGGTCATGACGACCACCGAGCCCGGCCCGGAGACCTCGAAGTGGAACAGGCCGCCGCCGGGGATGCCGGCGCTCTCGATCCGGCGCACCTCGGTACGCACGGTCGCATCCATCGCCAGCAGGTTCTTCGCGTTGATGCACAGCGACGAGTTGCCGAGCTCGACGATGTGCAGGTCCGCGGCGTCCTGGGCGAGGAACACCTCGCCGGAGCCCTTGCAGGTCATGAGCTTCAGGCTCTGGCCGGTCAGCTTGCCCTCGATGAGGCCGCGCAGCCCGCCGCCCTTGTAGTCGAACTCGACGTTGCCCTGGTAGGCCACCATCGCCCCGCGCAGCGCCAGCGCGTCCGGGCCGAGGGTGACCTTGACCAGCTTGCCGTTCTGCTGGGTCCAGCGCCCGGCCGTCGGCACCTCCCGGTACGGGGCGAGGCTGTTCATCGCCCCCGGCGGGGTCGGCTGGACCTGCGACGGCAGCGGCTCGGGACCGCCGAAGGCGCCCGGCTGACCCGGCACGGGTTGGCCGCCGTAGGCCGGTGCGGGCGGCTGACCCCCGCCGTAGGCCGGGGCGGGCTGGCC
>NZ_JAMQQF010000464.1 GCF_023716945.1 Frankia sp. AiPs1
CCGGTGGCGGCGGCATGGCCGACCGTGGGTCCTCGCCCCTGCTCCCGCTGGCCGGTGCCACCCTCGGCGCCGTGCTGATCTGCGCCGGCGTGGCTCGCCGACGCGCCCAGGGTGCGGCCTAACCGCGCCCGTCGCGGCCGGTAGCCGCACGGACACCCTCGTGGGTGACGGCCTCGGCCTGGTCCCACGCGGGGCCCGCACACGAGGGTCGGGGGTCGCGTCGACGCTGACGCGGCCCCCGGTCACCACACCGGGTCGCCGATACGGTAATGTTGCTGCCGTACGGGACGTGGCGCAGCTTGGTAGCGCACCAGACTGGGGGTCTGGGGGTCGCAGGTTCAAATCCTGTCGTCCCGACAAGGGCAATGCAAGCCCGCTGGACAGGCATAGCGCCTGGCCAGCGGGCTTTTTTGCGCCGCCGGTACGGCCGCTGCGATGCTCAGGCGGGCACCTCGATGCCATCGGCCTTGGGACCATTCTGGGACCAGCCGGCGAGGTAGCGGCTCAACGACTCCCCCGCCGCGGCCACCGATCGCCGGTCCGGGTGTAGGTATCGCTGCGTCGTCGTCAGCGATCTTCTCTAGATGGAGCGAGATGAGGCCGAAGGGCCTTCCACAGCATGGGCCATCGTGTCCGACGTCCCCAAGCGCGACGTCACGGCTACCCCTCGTTCGGGAGCCGATGTCGTCGCGGGCTTGGTGTCCGCCCGCCAACGAGTGACCGCGGCCGTGGCGGCGGCACTGGAGGAACTACGACCCGCGTCCGCACGGATCTCGGTCACGGTCAATCCGCCGCACGACAACGAGCTGGATCGCGCGCGGACTCATCTGGAGAAAAGTCGGCTCACCGCTGCTGAGGTCGGCCGCCGGCTGGGACTTCCAGTGTCGGAGTCGGAGCTTGTCGGCTGGGTGAGCGAGTGGCCCGTCTCCGCGCGGGGGGATGCAGGCGAGTCCGTCCTGTCGGCACTTCCGGCGACCCGGCAAGCAGAGCTGATGATCGACGTAGCCGAATGGTTGCAGGACGTCATTGCCGACGAGGGCACCTCAGACCCCGTGCCGCCGTGCCCCGGTCACCGGCACTCGATGCGGCCGCAGATACATCAGGAGCAGGCATGGTGGGTGTGTCCGGTCGACGGGCCCGTACGACCGTGGCAGGTATTCACGGAGTGACCAGTAGGCAGCTGGGCCGATAGGAGATCGGTTACGCGCTGCGCCAGGACCGCCCGGAACCGGGGGCCTACGGCAACCGCGTGATCTGGGCCTGGGGCAGCAACGCCCACGGGCAGCTCGGGATCGACCAGCCGGCCGCGCACCGGCCGACGAACCTGTTCCGGCCTCGGCAGGTCCCCGGACCGCGAGACGTGCAGGAGATCGCGGCCGGCGGCTACTCGGCATACGCGATCCTCCAACCCTCCTGAACCGGCAGCGGAAATGGCAGCAATGGCCGAGATGCCTGTAGAAGAGACAGATAGCGCCGTTGCCCAGCACGCTCGACGCCGGACCCGCCACCGGAGCCGGACCCGTCACAGGAGACAGACCCGCCACAGGAGACAGACCTTGACCACCGGCCCCACCCTCGGACTCGGGACCCGCCTGGCCGCCCGCATCATGCGCGCGGGTTTCACCCTCGTCGGCAGCCCGTCGAAGTCCCTGCGGTTCGCCACCCAGGCGGTCGCCGATCCCGAGACCGTCACGGTCCCCACCCGGCACGGCCCCGTACGCTGCCTGCTCTACCGGCCCGCGGGCGGCGGGCCCCTCCCGCCCGTCCACGTGCAGCTGCACGGCGGCGCGTTCATAGTCCGCAGGCCCAGGCAGGACGACCACGTCTGCCGCTACCTCGCCGCCGATGTCGGCGCCGCGGTCCTCGCCCCCGACTACGACACCGCCCCCGAGGTCGCCTACCCCGTCGCCGAACATCAGGCCTACGACGTGGCCGCCTGGGCCCACGCCCACGGCGCCGAGCAGGGCTGGGACGGTGCCCGGTTGTCCGTCGGTGGCTACAGCGCCGGCGCGAAGCTCGCGATCAACGTCGTCCAGCAGGCCCGCGACGCCGGGGCGTTCCTACCGGTCGCCCTGGCCGTCGGATACGGCGTCACCGACGTCGGCCTCGACCCGCACCTGCGCACCTCGCCGAAGAGACGCCCCGCCATCGGCCCACGGCTGCTGCGGCTCGTGCAGCACGCCTACTTTCCCGACCCGGCCACCCGCGCCGAGCCCCTCGCCTCGCCCGCGCTCTCCCCGGACCTCACCGGCTTCCCGCCGACCCTGGTCACCACCGGCGAACTCGACTCCCTCGAAGCCGACGGCCAGATCTTCGCCGAGAAGCTTCGCGCCACCGGGGCCGACGTCACCTACCGCTGCTTCCCCGACGTCGACCACGGCTACACCCACAAGCGGCCGGTCGAGACGGCCCGCGAGGCCATCACCGGTCTCGGCGACCACCTCGCCCGCGCCTACGCCGCGGCCAGTCCGGAAGGGCTCGCCTGAGACGCCCCACCGAGCGGCCGACACGTCCACCGGATTCCTACGCCCACCGGGGCAGCCACGGTGGGGGCGGCGGTCACCGCGTTCGCGGACGCGGACGGAGGTCCAGGACGCTCTGCGTCGGGGCGGGCGGGGGACGCCTGGTGCGTCCCCCGCCGGCGGGCGTGGGTCAGCCGATGGCGGGGGGGCGGCGATCGCCGCGTTCACGGACGCGGACCGAGATGGCGATGGGCGAGCCGGCGAACCCGAAGTCCTCGCGCAGGCGGCGCTCCAGGAAGCGGCGGTAGGCCGGCTCCAGGAAGCCGGTGGTGAACACCACGAAGCGTGGGGGGCGCACGCCCGCCTGGGTGGCGAACAGGATCTTCGGCACCTTGCCGCCGCGCGGGGGCGGCGGGGTGGCGCCGACGACCTCGCCGAGCCAGGCGTTGAGCCGTCCGGTGGGGATCCGGGTGCCCCAGGATTCCAGCGCCGTGCGCAGCGCCGGGGCCAGTCGGTCGGTCGCCCGCCCCGTGCGGGCCGAGACGTTGACCCGCGGGGCCCAGGCGATCCGGCCGAGGTCGCGGTCGATTTCCCGTTCGAGGGTGAGCCGGCGGTCCTCGTCGACGAGATCCCACTTGTTGAAGGCGAGGACGAGCGCCCGGCCGGCCTCGATCACCATCGTGATGACCCGCTGGTCCTGCTCGGTGAGCGGCTCGTCCGCGGCGAGCAGGACGATGGCGACCTCCGCGGCCTCCAGCGCCCCGGCGGTACGCAGCGACGAGTAGTAGTCGGCACCGGACGCCTCGCGGATGCGCCGACGCAGCCCGGCGGTGTCGATGAACATCCACTCTTCGCCGCCGACGGTGACCAGCTCGTCCACCGGGTCGCGGGTGGTGCCGGCGACGTCGTGCACGAGCGAGCGGCGACTACCGGCAATCTTGTTGAGCAGGCTGGACTTGCCGACGTTGGGCCGGCCGATCAGCGCGACCCGACGCGGGCCGTCGGTCTCGGTGAAGACCTCCCGCGGTGCTTCGGGCAGCACGGCGAGCACGGCGTCGAGCAGGTCGCCGCTGCCCCGGCCGTGCAGCGCCGAGACGGGGTGGGGCTCGCCGAGTCCGAGCCCCCACAGGGCGGCGGCGTCGGCTTCGAACCGGGCGTCGTCGACCTTGTTCGCGACGAGGATCACCGGCAGGCCGCTGCGGTGCAGCACCCGGGCGACGGCCTCGTCGGCGTCGGTGGCCCCGGTCATCACGTCGACGATGAACAGCACGGCGTCGGCGGTGTCGAGCGCCGCGGCCGCCTGCTCGGAAACCTGCGCGGCGAGCCCGGAGGCGTCGGGCTCCCACCCGCCGGTGTCGACGAGGGTGAACCGGCGCCCGTTCCACACCGCGTCGTAGGCGATGCGGTCGCGGGTCACCCCGGGCACGTCCTCGACGACGGCGGCACGGCGGCCGAGGATCCGGTTGACCAGCGTCGACTTGCCCACGTTGGGCCGCCCGACAACGGCCACCACCGGCTGACCGGCGACCGGACCCAGCTCGTCGCCCCGAAGGTCGTCGTCCCGAAGGTCGTCGCCGGATGCCGCCTCGGCGCCGTCCATCGCTGCGTCCTGTCTGCTCATCACTGCCATCAGTTACTGCACCTGTCGTCGGGACCGGTGATCCACGGTGATCACCCGGCGTTGCTTCACGGGGCCGCGCGGGCGGTCTCGAGATGATCGAGCAGCCGCACCCGGATGTCCTCGGCAACGGCGGCGAGGGCCCGCCGCGAGCGCGGGTTGGCCGGCACATCGACCTCGAACGGCTTGCCGAAGACCACCCTGACCTGCACCGAGCGGCGCGGCCAGCGCGCACCCTTGGGCAGGGCGTCGCCGGTGTTGATACAGGCTACGGGGAGCACCCGGCAGCGGCCGTGGACGGCGAGGTAGGCGATGCCGTGCTGGACCTCGGCCATCTCCCCGCTGCCCCGGGTGCCCTCGGGGAACACGCCGATCGCGCCGCCGCGGGACAGCTCGTCGAGCGCGGTGTGCAGCGCCTCGCGGTCGGGGCGGCCCCGGTCGATCGGGATCTGCCCGCTGATCAGCAGCAGGCGCCCGACGATCCGGGTGTACATCTCCGACTTGACCAGGCAGCGCACGGTGCGCGGCGACTCGATCACCACCAGCGGGCCGTCCAGCCAGCTACTGTGATTGCCCGCGAAGATCAGCGGCTCGTCCACGGGGACGTGCTCGAGCCCCTCCAGGGTCACCCGCATGATCAGTCGGTTGATGATCTGCCGCACGCCGGGCTTGAGCACGCGGTGCGGCAGGTCGTTGTAGACCGGCGAGGCGGCGCCCCGGTGCAGCAGCCCCGTCCCGGCGGCCGGCCGGACGGTCTCGGGGGCCGGC
>NZ_JAMQQF010000465.1 GCF_023716945.1 Frankia sp. AiPs1
GGCCGGGACTGCCGGGACGGCCGGGACAGCCGGGACGGCCCTGACCGCGCGGCGGTTCCGGCTGCCCAGGCCGGTCGACGTCGGGGCGGGTCAGGCGTCCCGGCAGGCGGCGGGCTCGGCCGCGGAGTTCGTCGAGGCCAGTTCACCGGCCACCGCCTTGATGTTCGCCCGCTGGAGATCCGGCAGGGTGGCGACGGGCGGATAGCCGGGATGGTCCCGTTCCACCGCCTCGATGATCGAGCTCTGTTCGGCCGCGGTGACGGTGGCACCGCCGGGCGAGGCCGGGGCGATCGCCGCCCGGACCAACCGGCGGAACTGATGCAGGTAGGCGCGCTGCCGGGCGATGAGGTCGGCCGGACGCCCCGGCCCGCCGTGGCCGGGGTGCAGGGTCACGGCCTGCGGAAATCGGGCCTGAAGCTGGTCGAGCTCACCGAGCCAGCCGCAGGTGTGTCCCTCGATGAGGGCCGGGGTGGCTCCGTCCGAGACGAGGTCGCCGGCGAACAGGTCGCCGGTGGCCGGGACGTAGTAGACGGTCGCGTCGCTCGACTCGCCGGCGCCGAACTCGGCGGTCCGCACCTGGGTGCCGCCCACGTCGACCGTCGCGCCCGGCGCGACGACGTGGTCGGGCAGGGTCAGCCGCGCCGCGTAGTCCGATCCGGGCAGGGCCCGGGTCTGGTCGTAGTAACCGAGCGGATCGGTGCGCATGACGGTGACGGTGGCCTGGGAGGCGTAGACCGGCGCCGCCGGGAAGGCCTGGTGCAGCACGCCGATCCCGCCCACGTGGTCGGGATGCGGATGCGTGATCACGATCGCGGCCACCGGCCGACCCGTGCGGTGGATCGCGGTCAGGGCCTGCTCCGCGTCGGCGAGCGACCGCCCGGTGTCCACGACGAGCAGGCCGGCCGAGGTACGCAGCCACAGCGTGTTGACCGACCCCGGGTTCGGCGAGGCGTACCGCCCGATCTGACCCGCTCCCGCCGGGGGCGCCGATTCCGTCGGGGGCGCCGATTCCGTCGGGGCCGCCGGCAGCGCCCGGGCCGGACTGGCCGCGCTCGCGCAGCCTCCGATCAGTGCGACGGCGCATCCCAGCGCCGCCGCGGCGGCCGACGCCCGCAGCCGTCGTCCTCGTCGTCCTGTACTAGTCGCCATCGTGGTCCCGTCGAGGTCGGGCGGCCCCGGCCAGGCTGGCGGGGCCGCGGGCGGCTCCGATGCGATAGGGAACGATCCCTAGCAATGAGGGCGATACCCCGGGCGCGCCGGGACGAATCATCTGCCTGCGGGCAGACCGGCCCGGTCCCGACGGTCAGATCAGGCCGACCGCGCCGTGCACGAGCCGCTGGGTGGCCCGCACGAGGCGGTCGTCGCTCAGCCGGTAGTCATGCCGGAACGCCCGGTCGAACGCGTGCATGGCCGTGAAGAAGAGCACCGCGGTCGCCTCCACGTCCTCGACGTGGTACGCACCGGCGGCGACGCCGGCGGTGAGCAGAGCCGCGATCGCCTCGACGAGGCGATGATGGGCGGCGCGGTGGCCCAGCTCCTGCGCGGCGGGGCCCTCCCGGGGGTCGGCGAGGGCCGCGGGCAGATGCTGGAACAGCACGTCGTGCAGCCCCTCCTCGGCCCGGAAATGCTCGAAGCAGGCCAGGACCGCGGCGTCGAGCTTGCCCGGCCAGTCCGACCGGGCGGCCGCCGCGGTCGTGACGTGCGCGGCGAACTCGACGGCGAACTTCTCCTGCAACGCGAAGACCAGGCCGTCCTTGGACGGGAAGTACTGGTAGAACAGGCCCTTGGAGACCCCGGCCCGCCGGGTGATGTCGTCCAGCGTGGTCGCCGCGACCCCCTTGGCCACGAAGAGGTCGGCTCCCGCGGCCAACAGGTCAGCCCGCCGCTCGTCGGCCGGCTTGGTTCTGGGCATCAGCCCACCTCCACCCCATGGCCGCCCATGATACAGATCCGACTGACCGTCGGTCACTCTATTGACTGACGGTCAGTCGACTCGTAGTCTGCAGAACCGTCAGCAGGACAGCCATCGAGCCAGGGCAGGGCAGGCATGGACGAACGTCTCGCGCAGTTCATCGACGACCACCCGGACGCCGCCATGATCACCCTGCGGCCGGACGGATCAGCGCACGCCGCGCGCATCGAGGTGGCGCTCGTGCAGGGCCGCCTGTGGAGTTCCGGCGCCCCGGCCCTGGCGCGGACCGGGAACCTGCGCCGCGACCCGCGCGGGACGCTGTTCGTCTTCGCCCCGCCGCCGGATCCCCGCTGGGCCGGACTCGCGACGACCGTCCGGCTGCTCGACGGGCCGGACGCGCCGGACCTGCATGTCCGCCTCATGCGGGCCCGCCACGGCAGCGCCGCCCCCGCCGGGATGGTCCTCGCCCACGACGACGCGGTCGGCGGCGACCGTCCCTGGCTGCCGGACGAGTACCGGGCACATGTCCGGGCCGAGAAACGACTCATCTATGACTTCACCGTCACCCGGGCATACGGGAACTACTGACCGCACCTCACGTCGACCCCGCCTCCGCCGACCGCACCTCTGCCGCTCTCACGTCCGCCGACCCCACGTCCACCGACCCCACGTCCGACTTCCACCGACCTCACGTCCGCGGCCCTGCCACCGCCGCACCCGGTCCGGTCACCTCGGGCCGTCGCGAAACGTCAGATCACTGCCGCCCGCCGCCGCGGGCACGCCGGCCGATTCCGGCGACCCACACGCGCGCGGCAACCGATGCTTCAGGCCTCAGGGAGAACCATGGATCGGAAATGGTGGACGCTGCTGGTCGTCTGCGGCGCCACGTTCATGCTGCTGCTCGACGTGACCATCGTGATCGTCGCGCTGCCCGAGATCCAGAGCGGTCTGGACGCCGGCTTCGCCGACGTCCAGTGGGTCATCGACGCGTATGCCCTGACTCTGGCGGCGCTGCTGCTGACGGCCGGCTCGCTCGCCGATCTCTACGGACGCCGCCTGCTGTTCACCGTCGGATTCACGATCTTCACGGCGGGGTCGCTGTTGTGCGGGCTCTCGCAGTCGGCGATCATGCTGATCGTCTCGCGGGGCGTGCAGGGCGTGGGCGGCGCCGTGCTGTTCGCGACGTCGCTGGCACTGCTCGCCAACAGCTTCCGCGGCCGCGACCGGGGGATCGCCTTCGGAGTGTGGGGTGCGGTCACCGGTGTCGCCACGTCGCTGGGGCCCATCCTCGGCGGCCTGATCACCAGTGGGATCAGCTGGCGGGGCATCTTCCTGGTCAACGTGCCGATCGGGGTCGTCGCCGTCGCCCTGACGGTGTGGAAGGTCGAGGAGTCCCGGCCGCCGACGGCGCACCGCCCCGACTGGCCCGGTTTCGCGGTGCTCACCGCCGGGCTGGTCGGCGTGGTCTACGGCCTGATCCGGGCGGGCGAGACGGCCTGGTCGGACACCGGCGTGGTGGTCAGCCTGTGCCTGGGCGTCGCCTTCCTCGTGGCGTTCGTCGTCGTGGAGACCAGGGTCGCGCACCCGATGTTCGACCTGTCGCTGCTGCGCACCCCGACGTTCCTCGGCGGGTCGCTCGCGGCGGTCGCGATGAACGGCTCGCTGTTCGCGATGTTCGTCTACCTGGTCCTCTATCTCCAGAATGACCTGGGCTACTCCGCGCTCGGGTCGGGCGTGCGGCTACTGATCGTGAGCGCGGGCAGCTTCGTCGCCGCGACCGCCGCCGGACGGCTGAGCAGCGTGGTGCCGGCGCGGTGGCTCATCGGCCCCGGCCTGGCCCTGGTCGGCGTCGGCCTGCTGGTCATGTCCGGCCTGGACGCGGGCAGCTCCTGGACGCACCTGATCCCGGGCTTCGTCCTGGCGGGCATCGGCAGCGGGCTGGTGAATCCGCCGCTGGCCTCGACGGCCATCGGGGTGGTGCCGCCGGCGCGTTCCGGGATGGCGTCGGGCGCGAACACCACGTTCCGCCAGATCGGCATGGCGATCAGCATCGCGGCCCTCGGCTCGATCTTCGCGGCCCGGTTGGAAAGCGGGATCGACGGTGCCCTGCGCGGGGTCCCGGCGCTGCGTGGGCAGGGTGGTCAGATCGCCGACACGCTGCGCCGCGGTGACATCGACCAGCTCTTCGCCGCCACGCCCCCAAGCGCCCGCGGCCCGCTGGCCGGCGCGGTCCGAGCCGGCTTCGCGGGTGCGATCAACGACCTGCTCATCGTCACCGGCATCGTCGCGCTCGTCGGCGCGGTCTGTGCGCTGACGCTCATCCGTCGCAAGGACTTCGTCCCCCAGGGCCAGGCCGGCCCCGCCCCGGCCGGCGGCACCCCCGAGGATTCCCGTGCGCCCTCGCCCGTCGGTTCCGGGACCGGCCTCGACGGCCCAGGACGACGCGCGCCGGTCACGCCCTCAGCCCCAGGCGGCGGCGGCGGTGGCGGTAGCGGTGGCGGTGGCGGTGGCGGTGGCGGTCAGACAGTGAGCAAATCCGGCTGATCGTTCAACGGACAGGATCGGGGATGACCGCGACCGGGCAGCGCGCGTGATGCACGCACTGGTGCGCGACCGAGCCCAGCAGCAGGCCGGCGAAGCCGCCGTGACCACGGGCGCCGAGGACGAGCAGCCGGGCGTCGGCGGCCTCGGCGAGCAGGCTCTGCGCCGGGCCGCCAAACGCCAGCCGGGTGTCGAGGGTGACCTCCGCCAGCCCCCTGGCAGGCAGGCCCCTGGTAACACAGTCGTCGAGGACGGCGTGCGCGGCCTGTTCGAGCGTCGACCGGTCGCGGGCCGCACGGTGACCCGGGGGCACCAGCGGGGAGGGCTGCCAGGCGTGCACGACCCGCAGCGGCGCCGCGTGCAGCGCCGCCTGCTCGGCGGCCCAGCGC
>NZ_JAMQQF010000466.1 GCF_023716945.1 Frankia sp. AiPs1
GCCGGGGGCCGCGGCCGCGGCCGGGGACGCAGGCCCCGAGCCGGTGCTGATGTACGCCACGGCCTACCGTCGGCTCGCCGAGCGGCGGGAGAAGTCCCCGGTGCGCCGGGTCGCGACCCTCACTGCGCGCGGCCCGGGCGCCTTCTTCCTGCGCGAGACGTCGCCCTCGGCGCAGCGTCGGTCCGCCGATGCCGGCACCGGCTCGACGGGCGCTCGCCCCGGGTCGCCCGACGACGGGGCCAGCACGGACACCGAGGGCGTCCCGCTGGCGCCGTCGGTCACCGTGGCGCATCGCGACCCCCGCCGTTCGGTCGTCGCGCTCATCCACGGCACCGGCCAGGTCATCCTCGGGCCGGGCAGCCCGGGGCCGTTCGCCAGCCCGGTGCTCGCCGCGGAGGCCGCCGCGGCGGCGTTCCGGGCCGCGGCGCGCGACGAGGACGTGGCGGCGGCGGTGTTCCGGGTGAACAGCCCGGGAGGTTCCTACGTCGCCTCCGACCTGGTGCGCCGGGAGGCTGAGCGGTTCCGGGCCAGTGGCCGACCGCTCATCGTGTCGATGGGGGACGTCGCCGCGTCGGGCGGCTACTTCGTCTCCCTGGCCGCGGATGTCATCGTCGCGAATCCGGGCACGCTGACCGGGTCCATCGGGGTGTTCGCCGGCAAGCAGGTGGTCCGGGAGCTGCTCGACAAGGTCGGGGTGGGCTTCGGGGCGGTCGCCGAGGGCGAGCACGCCCTGATGATGTCGCCGCGGCGCCCGTTCACCGCGGGCGAGCGGGAGAAGCTGGAGGAGTTCCTCGACCGCGTCTACGCGGACTTCGTCGACAAGGTGGCCGCGGCCCGGCGGCTGACCCGGGACCAGGTGCACGAGCTGGCCCGGGGCCGGGTATGGACGGGGGCCGACGCCTACGCCTACGGCCTGGTCGACGAGCTCGGCGGGCTGACGGACGCGCTCAGGCTGGCCTGGACGCGGGCCGGGTTGCCCGAGGGGGACACGCCGCGGGTGCGGCTGGCGCCCAAGCCGTCGGTGCTCGAACGGGTCCGGACGCCGAAGTCCAGCGAGGACCGTGGCGCTGCGGCGACGGCCCGGCCGGGGATCCTGACCGGGGGGCTGGCCGCCCTGCTCGGCGCCGGCTCCGGGCTCGCCGGCTCCGGGCTCGGCGGTTCCGGGATGTTCGGTGGTGCCGGCGGGCTGCTTGGCTCCGGTGGGCTGCTCGGCTCCGGTGGGCTCGGCGGTTCCGGGGTGTTCGGCGGCTCCGGTGGGATCGGTGGGTTCGCCGCGGGCTGGGGACCCTGGGCCCCGCTGGCCGCGCGGCTCGGCCTGCCCGTCGGCGGGCCGCTGATGATGCCGCCGCTCGGGCGCATCGGCTAGCGCCTCTCCGCCTGCGACCAACGGGTGGCGCGCTGGGGCCCTGGCTGGTGCCCATCCTGGTTACGTCGGCAATTGCAGGAGGTTGTTGACGGCTGCAGCCGCCGAGGCCGCAGACAACCTCCTGCATCTGCAGGCCGTTCCCACCTCCACGGCCCCACCTGGGTGCCCGGAGGGCGGCGGGGCGCGGCCCGCGGGGCTGTGGGATGCGTGACACCGCGCCGCCCGAGTTGAGGTCGGCTGGCCGGCCGGGGCCGGTCGCGGCCGGCGGGCCCCGGCGGAACCTTCCGCGACGCGCCGGGATCAGCGCCGCCCCACGCGGGCGCGACGGTAGTGTCGCACCGACCGGTTCGTCCGGACGGCCCCGCTCGTCCCGCGATATGGGTCCGCCACGCCGTCGGGCGTGCTGCGGGTCCGGCGCGGGGCGGGTCCGGCGCGGTGCGGGTGCCCGCTGGGCGCCGGTCCGCAGCGGTCCGTTCGGTGTCATCGTGTCGTCGCGTTCGTGTCGTCGCATTCGGAGGTCCTAACCGTGCCGTCCATCGAGGCTGTCGGAGCCCGCGAGATCCTTGACTCGCGTGGCAATCCCACCGTCGAGGTCGAAGTCGTCCTGGAGGACGGGACGTTGGGCCGTGCCGCGGTGCCCAGCGGGGCCAGCACCGGCGCCTTCGAGGCCGTGGAGCTGCGCGACGGGGAGGACCGTTACGGCGGCAAGGGCGTTCGCAAGGCCGTGGCCGCGGTGATCGAGCGGATCGGTCCGGCGATCATCGAGCTGGAGGCCACCGAGCAGCGCCTGCTCGACCAGACGCTCATCGACCTCGACGGCACCCCGGACAAGTCCGCCCTCGGCGCCAACGCCCTGCTCGGCGTGAGCCTCGCGGTGGCCAAGGCGGCCGCGGCCGCCAGCGGGCTGCCGCTGTTCCGCTACCTCGGCGGCCCGAGCGCGCACCTGCTGCCGGTGCCGATGCTGAACATCCTCAACGGCGGCGCGCATGCGGACACGAACGTCGACATCCAGGAATTCATGATCGCTCCGATTGGCGCGAGCACCTTCTCCGAGTCGCTGCGCTGGGGCGCCGAGGTCTACCACGCGCTCAAGAGCGTGCTCAAGGCGCGGGGCCTGGGTACCGGCGTCGGCGACGAGGGCGGCTTCGCCCCGAGCCTGCCCACCAACCGGGATGCGCTCGACCTCATCGCCGAGGCCGTCGACAAGGTCGGCCTGCGCCTCGGCTCGGACGTCGCGCTCGCCCTCGACGTCGCCTCGACCGAGTTCTACTCGGACGGCTCGTACACCTTCGAGGGCAGCACCCGCACCGCCGAGGAGCTCAGCGACTACTACGCGGAGCTGGTCGGCGCCTACCCGATCGTCTCCATCGAGGACCCGCTGGCCGAGGACGACTGGTCCGGCTGGGTGGCGCTGACCGAGCGGCTCGGCAACAAGGTGCAGCTCGTCGGGGACGACCTGTTCGTCACCAACCCGGAGCGGCTTGCCCGCGGAATCGCCTCCAAGGCCGCGAACGCCCTGCTGGTCAAGGTCAACCAGATCGGCACCCTCACCGAGACCCTCGACGCGGTCAACCTCGCCCACCGCAACGGCTACCGGGCGATGATGTCGCACCGCTCCGGTGAGACCGAGGACACCACGATCGCCGATCTCGCCGTCGCCGTCGACTGCGGCCAGATCAAGACCGGCGCACCCGCCCGCACCGAGCGGGTCGCGAAGTACAACCAGCTCCTGCGGATCGAGGAGGAGCTCGACGACGCCGCCCGCTTCGCCGGCGCAGCCGCCTTCCCGCGGCACGGGCAGCCCGCCTGATCCGCATGCCGCCGCCGCGCGCCGCACTGACCACGAGGGCGACCCTGCTCGCCGTCGTGATCTGCGTGCTGGTCCTGACCCTCGCCTATCCGCTGCGGCTGTACCTCAAGCAGCAGAGCAAGCTCTCGGAGCTCGCACGGACGAACACGCAGACCCAGGCCCGGGTCAACGATCTGCGCGCGGCGGTCGAGCGCTACGACGACCAGGCCTGGGTCTCCGACGAGGCGCGCCGGCGGCTGCACTACATCAAGCCGGGCGAGCGGGCGTACCTGATGCCCGCCGCCCCGACCCCCACGCCCGGTGACGACGATGCCCATCGGGGATCGTCCGGCGGCTCGGCCTGGTACGGCCGGCTGTGGTCGGAGATCGCGACGCCCTGAGGATCTGCGACGCCCGGTGGATCTGTGGTGTGCGGTGGATCTGCGATGCTAGGCGGCGGTGCCGGTGCGCGGTCGCCGTCCCAGGGAGGAGAGCGTCGCGGTGCGGGAGGAGAACGTGGTGTCGACGACGGTGACGACCGAGGAGGTCGAGATCGTCGGACGGCAGTTGTCCCGCGCGCCGCGCGGGGTTCTGGCCGTCGCCCATCGCTGTTCCTGCGGTCTGCCGGACGTGGTCGAGACCGCTCCCCGGCTGCCCGACGGTTCGCCGTTCCCCACTCTGTACTACCTCACCTGTCCCCGTGCCGCGGCTGCGGTGTCGCGGCTGGAGGCGGCCGGGATCATGCGGGAGATGACGGCGCGCCTCGCCCACGATCCCGATCTCGCCGCCGCCTACGCCGCGGCGCACCGGGACTACCTCGCCCACCGGGACGCACACGACGTCCTGCCTGGCGCCCCGAGTGCCGGTGGCATGCCGGAGCGGGTCAAGTGCCTGCATGTTCTCGTCGCGCACAGCCTGGCAGCGGGCCCGGGAGTGAACCCCTTCGGGGATGAGGCGATCGCCGCCGTCGACGACTGGGGGCGGCGGGGGCCGTGCGTGGACGCGAGTCCGGCCGCGGTGGGCCGGGCGGGCGCAGCCGAGGCTTGCGCGGGGACGACGGAGGAGGTGCCGGCGTGAACCGAGTCGCCGCGATCGACTGCGGGACCAACTCGATCCGCCTGCTCGTGGCGGACCACGACGAGTCCGGGCTGCACGAGCTGACCCGCCGGATGGAGATCGTCCGGCTGGGCGCCGGGGTGGACCGCACCGGTGAGCTCGCCCCCGAGGCGCTGGCGCGGACCTTCGCCGCGCTGCGCGACTACGCCGCCGACATCGAACGCCTGGGCGCCACCAGGGTGCGGATGGTGGCCACGAGTGCGACCCGCGACGCGCGCAACCGAGCCGAGCTGGTCGCCGGCGTCCGCGCGATCCTCGGGGTCGACCCCGAGGTGATCAGCGGGGACGAGGAGGCGGCGCTGTCGTTCGGCGGCGCCATCGGCGACCTCGTCGGCGGATCCGGGCAGTTCGGAACGCCGGGTCGGGTGGGGGCGCCGAGCCAGCCGGGAGCAGCCGACCGGTCGGGAGCACCCGGGCAGCCCGGAACATCCGGCGATCCCGGCCCCTCGGCCGCGCGCGGAGGAACCGGCCGCGGGGGGGGGGGGGGGGGGGGGGGGGGGGGGGGGGGGGGGGGGGGGGGGGCGGGGGGGGGGGGGGGGGGGGGGGGGG
>NZ_JAMQQF010000467.1 GCF_023716945.1 Frankia sp. AiPs1
GCCAGGACCCGCAGCTCGCCGCCCGGCTCAGCCTCGCGGCGTACGCGATCGCCCCGACCGCCGCCGCCCGGGACGCGCTGATCGCCTCGTTCGGGCAGTCGACCGCGATCCGGGTACCCGCCGGCGCGGCGGCGTACTCCGATCTCGCTCTCAGCCCGGACGGCACCGCGCTCGCCGGCACCGACGACGCCGGCCGCCTGCACCTGTGGCGCCTCGACGGCGAGGGTCGGCCGACCGTCGCCGCGCAGGGCTCGACCGACGACCATGCCAGTGGGGTGGTCTTCGACAGCTCCGGGCGCACGCTGGCGACCGGCGGGGCCACCGACGCCGGCCGGCTGTGGGACGTCAGCAACCCGGCCAGTCCCCACCCGCTCGGCGCGCTCGGTACCCAGGCGACGCCGGTGCACCGCCTGGCCCTGTCCACCAGCGCCCACCTGCTCGCCACGGCCGGCGTCGACTGGTCGGTGGGGCTGTGGGATGTCACCGACCCCGGCCGGCCCCAGTCCCTGCAACTGCTCATCGGCCGGTCCGGGCCGGTGACCGGGTTGGCGCTGCGCCCCGACGGGGCCGTGCTCGCCATCGCCGGGGTGGGTGGCACCGTCCAGCTCTGGAATGTGCGCGACCCCCGCAACCCCGCGCAGATGGGATCGGTGCCCGGCCACACCGGTGCCGTCAACACGGTGACGTTCAGCCGGGACGGCAAGCTGCTGGCGACCGGCGGCGACGACCGGAACCTGCAGGTGTCGGACGTCACCGACCCGAACCATCCGCGCGTCGTGCACCGCCTGCCCGGGCACACCGCGGCAGTGACCACCGTCGCCTTCGCCACCGACGACCAGCTCCTGAGCGCGGACAGCGCCGGCAGCGTCGCCTACTCGAACCTCGCCGCCGCCGTGCCCGCGCTCATCCCGGTGGGCACGCTGGACTCGCCGGTGCGGGCGATGAGCACGACCACCACCGGGACCGTCGCGCTGACCACCGGCAAGGGCACGATCCTGCTCGGCACGGTGGACCCGCAGCGGCTGCGGCAACGCGCCTGCGCGCAGCCCGGCGCGGCGCTGAGCCGGGCCGACTGGAACCGACTCGTCGCCGACGTCCCCTGGGCCGACGCCTGCGCGACCTGATCATCTGCCGACTGCGGGTCAGGATGCCGACCCGCGACGGCGGCGCCACTGGCGCGCAAGCATGACCAGCATCCCGACGCCGAACAGCGACCCGCCGGTGACGAACGCGGAGGTGACCGCGACCCGGCGGGTGGAGGCCCCAGCCACCCGGACCCGTTCGGATGCGCCGCGGCGGTCGGGAAAGCGGATCACCGCCGTGGCGGTCCGCTCGACCAGCCCGCTGTGCAGTTTCACCGTCGCGGTCCAGGGCCCGGCCGGTATCTGCCCGTCGAGTGCGAACGAGACCGGGCTGACCTCCCCTGGTGCGATCGTCGTCCCGAGGTTCGCCCGGAACGGTCCGGCCTGCAGCCCGCCGGGGCCCTTGGTCAACGTCAGGTCGCCGGACATGTCCAGGGCCCGCCCGCCGGTGTTGTGGATCTCGGTGCCGATCGTCAGTCGCCCGTCGAGCAGGCGGCTCGCGGTGAGCGCGGCGATGGTGAAGCCGGCGGCGGGCGGGCCGCCGGGGCCGATATCGAGATACATCCTGATCCCGACCCGGTTGACCATCTGAAATCCGCTGCCCTCCGGCGCTGCACTGCCCGCCTGTGCCCAGAGCACGCCATAGTGCTCGCCCGGCGAGGCGTCACGGGGGACGGCGAAGGTGACCTCGGCCTGTTCCCGCGCGTGCGGACCGACCTCGATCGTGTCGTTGTTCAGGTGGACCCAGGTGGTCAGCTCATTGGGCTTGCGCCCCTCGGCGAAGTGGAAGGAGCTGTCGCCCAGGCTCGCGGCCCCCGGATACAGCGAGATCCGCATCGGCTCGTCGGTGTTGTTCACGACCTCCACCGAGCGGCGCATCGTGGCACCCGGGTTGAGATGGTCGACGATGTACTGCCTGGCCCGGGGATCCTTCCACAGCGACGCGGTGACCTCGACCAGCCTGATCCCGAACGACCCGTCCGGGTTGACGGTCCCGCCGCGGGGCGCGGCCGACACGGCAGGAACGGTGATGGTCGGGATGAGCATCCCGACCATCACCGCGAGGGCACCGAGGAGGGTGCCTCTGTTCATCCCGTAGCCCCGATCACGGCACCGTGGAGTGGGTGATCGTGGCGACGTAGTTGGTGCCGGCAACGGCGGTGGGCGGGATGTCCACCGTCAGCGTTGGGCTCCACGACGCCGAGTTGATGCCGGAGCCGCCGGTGGCCGTCACCGTTTCAACCGGAGTGTCTGCGGCGGCGAAGTCGACGTTGGTCGCGGTCCCCGTGTTGTTAACGCGGGTAACCGTGCCCGGAGCGTAGTGGATGTTCGTCACGGGAATCGAGGGGAGACCTGATCCCACCGGCGCGACGAAGTCGGTGGTGGACACGCTGGCCACCCAGGACGGCGCTTCGAGACCCTGGGTGTCGGTGACCGTGACGAGCCCGAGGGAACCCGACACGGGTGTCGTGCCGATCGCGCCGGTCAGTGTGGCGGTGGCCGGGGCCGTGATGTTCACGGCCCCTCCGGTGAGGGTCAGGGTCACCACAGTGTCGGCGGTCGCGGCATTGGCCGGTAGCGCCGTGCCGAGAAGGGCGGCCGCCGCGGCGGCGGCGCTCAGAAGAAACAGCGATGACTTACGCAATGCAACTACTCCCCTACGTGAGGCCGGAGCGCCCTCTACTGCGGTATCAAGAGGTGAGATCCGCCGGGCACACAGCGAAAACTATCACTGTGAGTAGCCGTCAATCACGCATGGCAACGGGCCGCGTGTCTCGACGGCCTTCCTCGGCCTCCGCCCGCCCCGCCCCCGCCCCCGTGTCAGCCGGACTTTCCCCGCCCGCCTCCGAGGTCCAAGCTCACCGTCGTCCGTCGTGGTACCAAGGCCAGCACCTGCTGCGGATCTGGTCAGGAGTCGTCGAAGATGCGGTGCAACCTCCCCGGCCCCGGGCGGGTGACAGGCAGACTTTCGGCACTCACGGTCCTCGTGATCCTGCTGGTCGCCTGGTCCGGCGGCCCGGCTCGGGCGGCACTGTCCATCACCGCCCCCGCCACCGCCACCCTTGTACGCACGCGTTCGGCGGCGGCACGGTCAGCGTCGAACTAGGGACGACGACCGTCACCAGCACCGACCAGATCGGCGCCTGGACGGCCACCGTGACCTCGACGAACTGCACGGCCGGGGCCGGCGCGTCCTACCAGACGATCCCCCGGGTGTCGCTGAACTACTGGTCCGGCCCCGCCACCACCACGACCGGCCTGCTGTCCCCGGTCACCCCTGGCCAGGCCACCGCGGCGAATGCCGTGACGCTGGCCGCCGCCCCTACGGCCTTCTCCGCCACCACGACCAGCCTTGACCCGAGCGCCGTCTCGTGGCGACCGACACTCGGGGTGGCCATCCCCACGAACGTGATCGTCGGCATCTACACCTGCACCGTCACCCACTCCGTGGCCTGAGAGCCGGCAGGCTCGCCGCGCGCCGTGCGACCGCACGGCTGGCGCGCTCCGCCCTGCCACGGAGATGGAGCGGCCCGCACGCCCTGCGGGCCGGTCGCCCGGTCAGGCGGGTACCGTCGCCACCCCCGCCGTCAGTTTCTCCAGCCTGGCGACGTTGTCCCCGACCGTGTCGTCGCTGCGCGGCACGTAGTGCGCGTCGAACGCGATCTTGCGACCGTTCTCCAGGAAGTAGCGCAGGAAGGCGGCCGTGGCCGGCTGACGCAGCGCGTCGGTGCGGGCGTAGACGAACAGCGGCTTGCACAGCGGCAGGTAGAGCCCGGTGCCGACGGCCACCGCGGTCGGCGCGACGCAGCCCTCGCCGTTGTTGATCTCGACCCCGCGCAGCCTCGTGCCGAACGTCTCGTAGGTGGGGTAGTCCAGGAAACCGATGGCCGACCGGTCGCCGGCCACGTCGTTGGCGACCCCGCTCAGGTCGACCTGCTTGTAGGCGCGGGAGCGGTCGCTGGCGTCGCTGATGGTCGCGTTGAAGACCTCCGCCTGCACCGAGTCGTGGGGCGGGCCGACGAACGCGATCGGTTCGTCCGGGAACGAGCTGTCGATCTGGTCCCACCGGGTCACCGACGAGTCGGCGCCCCAGATCTGCTTGACCTGCTTGAGGTTGAGGCAGTGCAGCCAGGTGTTCTGCGGATTGACCACGATCGGCAGGGTGTGGTGCGCAACCTCGAACCCGACGACCTTCTTCGCGCAGGCAGGATCCTTGGTGGTCTGCGGGGTGAGCTCGAAGGAGGCGTCCGCGAGCTCGGCCTTGCCGCTACACAGGGCCGCGAAACCGTCCTCGGTGCTGGTCGCCTCGATGCTGACGGTGACGTTGCGCTGGGACTGGCGGAACTCGTTGTAGGCGGTCTCGGTGATGGGGGCGACCTCGGAGGAGCCCGCGACCCGGACCAGGTTCGCGGCGGCTGGCGGCTCGGCGGTGGGAGTGGACGACGGTGGAATCGGATCCGTGGTCGGGAAGGCCCCGGCGGCGGCGACGGCCTGCCCGCCCGAACCCGAGTCGCGCCCGGTGAGCACGACTCCGGCGGTCGTCCCGATGGCGACGAACAGGACGGCAATGATCGCCGCGGCCACCATGACCCGGCGGGACCCGAAGATCCCGCCGCCGCCTTCCCCGCCGGCACGGTGCGACCTCCCGGCGTCCGGGGTGAGCACGGCGGCCTCGCCGGGACCGGGCGGACCGCCCCCGGCCCCGAGCGGGTCCGGACTCCCGGCGCC
>NZ_JAMQQF010000468.1 GCF_023716945.1 Frankia sp. AiPs1
CTCCGGCTCCGGCTCCGGCTCCGGCTCCGGGACACCATGTGTCGGCCTCGTCGGTCGGCCACGCCAGCCACCGCGCACGTCGGGCGCATGATCCAGGACCCCCCCGGCCGGGTCGTCCACCGCGGCCAGGTCCAGCCCCGCCGCGGGCCGATCCACGGCGATCTGGTCGGCCGGGTTCGGCGACCCCCCGGCCCGCACCACATCCGCCCGCGGATGCAGGATCTCCCGCACCACGAACGCCGCCATGACGAGCAGCGCCAGGTCGCGCAGCGCCACCGCGCCCACGAACCAGCCCCGGTCGATCCCATGCCGGCCCTGGGTGTCGTTGTAGACGAAATGCATGAAGCGGGTGAACAGGACCCACGCCTCGCATGCCTGCCAGAGCAGGAACAGCCGCCACCGCGGCCGGGCCAGCGCGGCCAGGGGGAGCAGCCAGATCGTGTACTGCGGAGAGAAGACCTTGTTGCTCAGCAGGAACGCGACGACCAGCAGGAACAGCACCTGGGGCAGCCGCGGCCGGCGCGGCGCGAACCAGGTGAGCAGCCCGATCGCGACGACCGCTGTCACCAGGGTCGCGGCAGTGATGATGTTCAGGGTTCCGATGGGCAGGCCGTGCTCGCGGATGCCCTGCAGGACCAGCGGGACGCCGATCGCGACGGTCCCCCACGCTGCCACCGCCGAGGCGACGACGAGGCGACGAGTGTCCGGGCGGTGCACGATGAGCGCCGCCGCCACCGTGAGGACGACGACCGCCATCACCACGCAGACCACCAGGTGCAGCGGACCGAACCAGGCGGGGTCGTGGCGGTCGGCGAGCCAGGTCGCGCCGAAGGCCACCGAGTCCCAGTCGGCGCCCCGGTCGGAGTTGAGGTCGATGAACCGGGCGAGACCGTTGCGTGCCCCGTCCGGGCCCCCACCGAGCAGGCGCAGCCAGTCGCCGCCGCGCCAGAAGGTTGTCCAGATACTGTCGCCGACCTTGTTGCTCTGCTCGTCGAAGTAGCCGGCGGACAGCCACAGCGGCACGACGACGACGATCACCGTCACGATCGCCGCGGTGACGGTCTTCGTCAGCTCCCGCAGTTTCCCGGCGCGCAGACAGAGGAAGCCCAACCCGAGCAGGAACAGCACCGGATACAGCTTGGTGAGGATGCCCAGGCCGAGTAGCAGGCCGGCCAGCCGTGGGGCCCGTCTGGACCAGGCGAGCAGGCCACCGGCCGCGAACGCCACCGCGAGAATGTCCCAGTTCGTCAACAGGTGCAGGACCAGCGCAGGCGCCAGCGCGAACAGCGCCGCGTCCCAGACCCGCCGGGATCCGGCCGTCAACGCGGTGCAGAGCACCGCCACGCACGCGGCGACCATGAACAGCAGCGCCGTGAGGTCGTAGAAGACGGCCGAGCGCCGGTCCATCGTGTAGTGGTCGAACACCCGGCGCTCGGACTCGTCCCGGTAGACCGCCTTCGGGCCGGCGGCGTGGCCCGCGGGCCAGGAGATGAGGGCCATCGCCGCGCCGATCAGCGGCGGGTACTCCGTCGGGTAGTCCAGATAGGGGATCTTCCCGTCGACCAGGCCCTCCTGGCTGTAGAGGGCGACGACGTCGGAGTAGCACAGCGCGCTGTACTGGTGCTCGTGCGTCCAGGTCCGGGTGTCCCGACAGCCGATCTTCTGGGTGTAGCCGAGCACGCTGGCCACGATGGCCAGGGCCATCAGCACGCGCAGCGGGGTCAGCCAGGTTCGCCGGTCCACGAAGACCGCGTGTTCGCCTGGCGGCCCGCCGATGAGCTGGCTCGCGCCCGCCACGACCGGGTCCTCCCGGGCCGGGCTGACGCGGGCGGGAGACGCCGGTGTCGTGGCCATGCGGGCCATTGTGGTACACGGCCCGCCGGGCCCGGGGACCGCAGTTCCGGCAGGTGTCTCCGACTCGGCCCCGGCCCGCCGACGCGGCGTGGGCTCGGCCACAGCGGAGCACCGCCGGGGCGGGCAGCCACACCCGGACCCGCCGCGTTCCGACCTCCGGCGGCCCTCAGGCCTCGCCCGGGCGGGGAGAAGCCATCACCTGGGTGTGGGACCGGTGGACGGACCGCCGCCCGCCGCGGGGGGTGCGGGTTCGGGCCGGCGGGTCCGCATCTCGACGACGCCGCGATGTCCCGGATCCGCCGGTGCCGTCGGCCCACCGGTCACCCCAAAGGGTCCGAGAAGAGCCCCGTCGGTCTGGGCGAACCGTTCGGGCGGTTCGCTCCGGGCTGCTGCTGCGGCTGCGGCTGCGGCTGTTGGGGCTGCTGCTGACCGCCTCCGTTCCCGCCGAACAGGCCGCCCAGCAGGTCGGTGAGGCCCGACGTCGGCGCGGTGCTCGGCGTCTGCGTCGGCGGGGCCGTGGGTTCCGGCTCGTTGTCCTGGACCAGGCCACCGAACGCCGGCGGGTCGAACTTGGACTTCGGCACCCCCTGCAGGGCCGCGTCCATGAAGGCCTTCCACACCTTGGCCGGAAGGGTGCCGCCGTACACCCCGTCCGCTGCGCCTGGGATGCCCTTGAGCTGGTCGGTGTTCAGGCCCTTGCCGCGGAACATGTCGACGCAGGAGGCGATCTCCTTGGTGTATCCGCAGAACCAGGCAGATCGGAAGTCCGTCGAGGTACCGGTCTTCCCGGCGGCCTCGCGGCCGCTGGCGAGCGCGGCCCGATGCCCGGTCCCGCTCGGATCGGTGATCACACTCTGCAGTGCATAGGTCGCGTCTCGGGCGACCGAGCTGGGGATGGCCTGCTTCGCGTTCTGGTCGGCACCCGAATAGATCACCTGGCCGCTGCCGTCCAGGACCTTGTCCACCATGTGGGGCTTGGCCCGCACCCCGTTGCTGGCAAGGACCGCGTACACCGACGTCATGTCGATGGGATAGACGTTGTCCTTGCCCAGGGTGATACCGGCGACCGGTTCCAGGGTGGTCGAGTCACGGATGCCGAGGTTACGCGCGGTGGAGATGACATTGTTGACGCCGATGTTCTGGCCGAGCGGCACGAACACGGTGTTGATCGAGGCGGCGGTCGCCTGGATGAGGTTCTTGTAGCCGAGGTCACCACCCTCGCCCTCATCGTTCCCGAACTCGTAGCCGGGAAGAAACGCTTTGGCGGGCGCGGCGAACGTGGATTTCAGGTTGATGTTCTTCTGTAGCGCGGCCACCAGGGTGATCGTCTTGAAGGTCGACGCGGACTGCACCTGCGCCGTGGCCACGTTGTCCTCGTACTGCTCGCGGCCCTGCGCATCCTTGCCGTAGAGCGACCCGCCATACCAGGCGAGTATTCGGCCGGTCCCGGGTTCGACCGCCGACAGGCCGGTTCGCAGATCCGGCACCGCCGAGTACGCGGTGCTCAGCACGCTGGTGACCGCATTGAACGCGGCCATCTGCCGACCCTTGTCGATCGTGGTGGTGATGCGCAGACCACCGCGGTTGATCTGGTCCTCGGTGATCCCTCCCGCCATCAGCTCACGCTTCACCTCGTCGCGGATGTAGGCGACCTGAGCGGAGGTGGTGGTGGAGTCGTCCGCCTTGGCGACCACCGGTGGGGGCTGCTCGCCGGTGATCGACGCGGGCGCCCAGCCCTCGGCGGCCATCGTCGCGACGACGTCATGCCAGCGGTTGGCCGCCGGCCCCGGATTCTTCGCCGGATCAAGGTAGTTCGGCGATCGGATCAGGCCAGCGATCACCGCGCCCTGCTGGGCCGTGAGATTCGCAGCCGACGTGTTGTAGTAGGCCTTCGCCGCAGCCTCGATGCCATAGGCACCGCGGCCAAAGTAGATCGTGTTCAGATAGAACTCCAGGATCTGGTCCTTGGAGTACTTGCGGTCCAGCTTCACCGCGAGGGCGATCTCCCGCATCTTGCGGCTGAACGTGCGCTCCTGGCTCAGGTAGGCGTTTTTCGCATACTGCTGGGTGATGGTCGAGCCACCCTGCAGCTCACCGCCGGTGACATTGACGTAGAGCGCTCGCGCGATGCCCTTCGGCGAGATGCCGGGCTCATGGTAGAAATTCTTGTCCTCGGCCGCGAGGGCCGCGTGCTGCATGTCCTTGGACACCTGGGCCAGCGGCACGTCGGTACGGTTCACCGTACCGATCCGCGCGAGCTCGTCGCCGGTGGCCTGGTTCGTCCCGGTCGGCGGACCATAGAAGATGATCGAGGTCTGGTCGGTCTTCACCTCGCCGGGCAGCGGCACCCGGGTCGCCGCGTACACGACGGCGATGCCGGCGGCGAACAGCAGGATCGACGAGAAGACCCCGGCCAGCACGAACCGGCGCAGCCAGCGTGGCCGCCGCCGCCACCACTTCGGGCCACGACGCCCCTCGCCCGGTCGGGGGGAACGACCGCCGCCCGGCCCGCCCGGCCCCTCGGGTCCGCCTGGTCCGTCCAGGCCTCCCATCGCCGCCCGTGACGAGCGCGTGGGAGCGCCGCGCCCCGGCCCGGTGCGCGCGGGCGTGGGACGGCGGGCACCGGGTCGGCCCGGGCCGGTGCGGTCCTCGGCCGCCTCCAGCTCGCCGACCCGAAGCGCCATCCGCTCGGTCGCCTGGGTGGGCCGGTCCCGGCGCCGCCCGGCGACCCGGCGCACCGGCGTCACCTCCGTCATGCCGGCACCGCTCGCCGCGCCTCGCCCAGCCTGATCCGCCGTCACCTTGCGGTAGACGGTCGCGTCGGCAGTGCGTTCGCTGACGTCGACCCGACGCAGCGCCGCCTGGTCGACGGTGTCGTAAAGCGTGTTCACCTCGCCCGAGGCCCGCGGCGCGCCGGCGGCCCGGTCGCGCCCGGTCGGCAGCGGTGGGC
>NZ_JAMQQF010000469.1 GCF_023716945.1 Frankia sp. AiPs1
GCCTCCGGTGGGGCCACCGCGCCGGCCGCGCCCGCCGCCGCCTCGCCCCCCGCTCCCGCCACGACCGCCGCGGAGCTCACCTCGCGTTGCACCTATTAGCCCGAGTCGGCGCGGCACGGCCGAGGCTGCTGCGATGGACGTGGGTTGGTCTGCCAGACTCGGGCCGTGCGCGTTCTCGTGACCGGCGCCGCCGGACAGCTCGGCGCCGACCTGTGCCGCCTGCTCGAGGCTCGGATGGCCGAACCGGACTCTCCCGTGCGGGCCTGGGCGGGGCTCGGCCGGACCGAGCTGGACATCACCGACCCCGCGCGGGTCCGCGCCGTCCTGCGTGACCAGGCCCGGCCGGCGAAGATCCAGGGCGGCCTGGTTGTGATCAACACCGCTGCCTGGACGGACGTGGACGGTGCGGAGGCCGACGAGGCCGGGGCCTACGCCGTCAACGCCACCGGACCCGCGCATCTCGCTGCCGCCTGCGCCGAGGTTGACGCCACGCTGGTGCAGCTCTCGACCGACTACGTCTTCGACGGCCGGGCGACGAAGCCGTACGAGACCGGGGACGAGACCGGCCCGGCCGGCGCCTACGGCCGCACCAAGCTCGCGGGCGAGGAGGCCGTGCGGGCACTGCTACCCGCGTCCTCCTACGTCGTCCGGACCGCCTGGGTGTACGGGCGGACGGGTCGTAACTTTGTCAAGACGATCAGTCGACTGGCCCGGGAGCGCGGGGCGGTCTCGGTCGTCGCCGACCAGACCGGCTCGCCGACCTGGTCGGCCGATCTGGCCACCGGCCTGCTCGACCTCGTCGCCTCGCCGGCGTTGCCCGGGGTCTACCACTGCACGAACACCGGCGAGACGACCTGGTACGGATTCGCCCGTCGGATCATGACCGAGATCGGGTTGGACCCGGCCACGGTCAGCGCGACGACCACGGACGCCTTTCCTCGGGCCGCCGCCCGGCCGGCCTACTCCGTGCTGTCCACCCGATCGTGGGCGGATGCGGGCCTCACCCCGCTGCGTCCCTGGGACCAGGCGTTGCAGGCCGCCTTCGCCCTGGCCGGCGAGGACCTGCGCGGCTGAGCCCGTCTCCTCGCCCGTTCACGGGCGAGGCTCTGCCCGGGCGAGGCTCTCCCCTGCGTGGTCCTG
Source organism: Frankia sp. AiPs1 (assembly GCF_023716945.1). GTDB lineage: Bacteria > Actinomycetota > Actinomycetes > Frankiales > Frankiaceae > Frankia. Next base: position 1,141 of record NZ_JAMQQF010000469.1, read on the forward strand.
CCCGGCGAGGTCCTGCCCGGGCGGGGCCGGCCGCCCTCGTCCTGCCTGCTGAGTGACGTCGCTGTCGTCCTGTACCGGGTGACGGAATACTGCCGTCGCCTGCCGTGTGACCGGATCGATACGTCGACGGCCGATCCGTGTGTCCGTGAGGCCCTTCTGTGTGCGGTCCGTCACCTTTGAAGAAATTTTGCAGAGCGAGAATAAATGTAGGGACTACAAGGTTGTAGCTGCTGCAACAAGCGGGAAGACCGGTGGCGGGAGGGGACGATGACGACCCAGGCGGGCACGGATCGGCCACCCGTGGAGCCGCTGGCCGGGGCCCGGCCGGCGGAGCTGGGCCTGCGGGAACGCAAGAAGCTGCGGACCCGTCGGGCCCTGCGGATGGCGGCCATCCGGCTTGTCGCCGAGCGCGGGCTGGACGGCGTCTCGGTCGACGAGATCGCCGCCGCGGCGGAGGTCTCCACCCGGACGTTCTTCAACTACTTCCCCACCAAGGACGACGCGATCGTCGGCATCGACCCGGAGGACATCCGCGAGATCACCGAGGCGCTCGCGGCCCGCCCCGCCGGCGAGGAGCCGTTGACCGCGGTGCGCGCGGTCATGTTGCAGCGCGCCGCCCTGATCGCACCCGATCAGGCCGACCTCTGGCGGACCCGCCTCGCGATCATCCGTCGGCATCCGCACCTGATGACGGCCAGCGCGGCGAGCTGGAGCTCCTACGAGAACGCGCTCGCCGAGGCCGTCGGCAGCCGCTGCGGCCTCGATCCGGCCCGGGACCCGTATCCGGCCGTGCTGGTCGCCGCGGTCCTGGCGATCGTGCGCATCCTGTCCGTGCGTTGGCAGGAGTCCCCGGGCGCGCCGCTGGCCGATCTGCTGGGCCAGGCGTTCGACAGCCTGGCGCGTGGCCTGCCGCCCCCACCACGCGCGGTGTCGGCTTGACCGGCGTTGCCCGGACGCCGACACCGAGCCGTCCCCCGAAACGTTCCCGAGTATGTCCCCCGCACCAGCACCCGCCGAGGAAGCCACACCGATGAGAACGACGGAACTCTGTACCGACAGCCACGACCACGAGGGGAGCTGATCATGACCCAGGCTCAGGCGTCCACGCCCGGCGTCGAGGTCCCGGCCAACGCGTCCGCGGCGCAGGTCGCCGACAAGCGCCGGCTCTGGATCATCATGGGAGCCCTGCTCCTGGGGATCCTGCTGGCCTCGCTGGACCAGACGATCGTGTCCACGGCGCTGCCGACGATCGTCGGTGATCTCGGCGGGGCCACCCACCTGTCGTGGGTGGTCACCGCCTACCTGCTCGCCTCGACGGTGTCGACCCCGGTGTGGGGCAAGCTCGGTGACCTGTACGGGCGGAAGATCCTCTTCCAGGTGTCGATCGTGCTGTTCCTGGTCGGCTCGGTCCTTGCCGGCGCCAGCACGTCGATGGGCCAGCTCATCGGCTTCCGGGCCCTACAGGGCCTCGGTGGCGGCGGCCTGATGATCGGCGCGATGACCATCATCAGCGACCTGGTGCCGCCCCGTGACCGTGGTCGCTACCAGGGCCTGTTCGGCGCCGTGTTCGGCGTGTCCTCGGTGATCGGCCCGCTGCTCGGCGGGCTGTTCGTGGACCACCTGTCGTGGCGGTGGGTCTTCTACGTGAACCTGCCGGTCGGTGCGGTCGCCCTGGTGGCCACGGCGCTGGCCCTGCCGGCGACGAAAAACCGGATCAAGCATGTGATCGACTATCTCGGCACCGTGCTGCTCGCCGGGGCGACCACCAGCCTGGTGCTGCTGACGAGCCTGGGCGGCACCACCTACGGCTGGGGCTCGCCGGAGATCATCGGGATGGGGGTCGCGGGCGCCGTGCTGCTCGTCGCGTTCGTCTTCGCCGAGCGCCGGGCGGCCGAGCCGGTCCTGCCGCTGTCGCTGTTCCGCAACCGGGTGTTCTCGGCGGCCGGTGCGATCGGCTTCGTCGTCGGCTTCGCGATGTTCGGCGCGATCGTCTTCCTGCCGCTGTTCCTGCAGGTGGTCAAGGGCGTCGATCCGACCGAGTCCGGCCTGCAGATGCTGCCGGTCATGGGCGGGCTGCTGCTCAGCTCGATCATCTCCGGGCGGCTGATCAGCACGTGGGGCCGGTACAAGGTCTTCCCGATCGTGGGCACCGCGGTGATGACGATCGGCCTTTTCCTGCTGTCGTTCATCAGCCCCGACATCGCCACCTGGCAGCTCGCGCTGTCGATGTTCGTGCTCGGCGTCGGGATCGGCTCGGTGATGCAGGTGCTCGTTATCGCCGTGCAGAACTCCGTCGACCACCGGCAGATGGGCGTGGCAACCTCGGGCGCGACCTTCTTCCGCTCCATCGGTGGTTCGTTCGGTACGGCCGTGTTTGGCGCGATCTTCGCGAACGTGCTGGCCGGCAACATCAGCGACCGGCTGGCGGGCCTGCCGCTGCCGCCCGGCCTCGCCGCCTCCGGAGCGAACATCAGCCCGAAGCTCCTCAGCGCCCTGCCGCCGGACATCCGCGACGGTTTCGTCCAGGCGTTCTCGGACTCGATGCAGACGGTGTTCCTGGTCGCGGTGCCGATCGGCCTGATCGCCTTCGCCCTCACCTGGCTGCTGCCGGAGATCCGCATGCGCCACACCGTCGACGCCGCCGCCCCGGCCGTCGACGACGCCGCAGCCCCTGCCAGCACGACCCCTGCCGGCACGGCCCCTGCCGGCACGGCCCCGGCCAGCACGACCCCTGCCGGGCCCGACTCCACCGCGACCGGCATCGCCGCCGCACTGACCGCCGCCGCGCCGACGGCCGTCGTGGTCGTCGACGAGGAGAGTCTGGACGAGTCCCGCGCCACGGCGAAGCCTCTCCCGTAGCCGGATCTCGGGCTCGGGCCGCACTGCCCGGGCTTCTGCCCCCCATCGGTTGACCAGGAGGTACCCGCGCCCTGCCGGCGCGGGTACCTCCGCGGCACGTCAGCGCCGGTCCGGTGAAGGGCGGCAGGTGGCGGCCCTGCGAGACTGGGGGCGATGGGTAGCGTCAGCCAGGTTCCCGGCGAGGCCGTGGACGCCGACAGTGCCAGCCCCGGTCCACCGTCCGTCCACTCCGGGCCGCTCGCCCCCCCGACGCCGGTCCAACGCTCGTCGCCACCGACAGGGACGGGCCGGCCGGCCGGCGAATCCGTCGCGGGGCGTGACTCCGGGGCACGGGCGGTTCTCGGCCGAGTCCGCCGCAGCGTTCGGCGCCACGCGGTCTTCGCCGTCCTGTTCATCGTGGCGGTCGCCGCCCGGGTGCTGGTGCTGGTCGCCTACCCGCCGGCGCTGATGTACCTCGGGGACTCCGCCGCCTATCTGGACCAGGCCTGGCGTGATCTGTGGCCGGGGGACTGGCGGCCGTCCGGCTATCCGATCTTCCTGCGGATCCTCGACGGACCCAGCCACGTGACCCGGATCGTGGTCGTGCAGCACCTGCTGACCCTGGCCGTCGCGGTGGCGCTCTACGCGGTGGCGTTGCGGGCGGTTCGCCGGCCCTGGCTGGCCGCACTCGCCGCCGCCCCCGCGTTGCTCGCGCCGTGGGTGCTCGACCTGGGGCAGTTCGTGCTGGCGGACAGCCTGTTCGGGGTGCTGGTCTCGGCCGGCGTCGCGGTGCTGGCGGGTTGGCGGCGGCCGCAGGCCGTGGC
>NZ_JAMQQF010000046.1 GCF_023716945.1 Frankia sp. AiPs1
CCCTCGCCCGCCTGCGCGCCCGGGCGGCCGCTCCCGTCCTGGCCAGCCCCGCCGGCGCCGGGGCTGGCGCGGACATGCTGGTCGGCGACACCCTGCTGGCCTTCCACACGACGATCGACCCCGCGACCCTGACCGCCCCCCGAGAGGCCATGGGACTGCTGTGTCGCCTGGTCGGTGCTCTGCTCCTCGACGACGGCGAACCCCGCCACCTGGCGCTGTATCTGACCCGGCAGCGCGTCGGAGTGAGCTGGCCCGTCGCGCGGCTGCTGGAGATCTGCGCCGGCCCGACACCGCGGCGCAGCCTCGCGGAGCACCGCCGCGCGTTCGCCGCGACCTGACCGCAGAAGCGAGTACGCCTGACAGCCTCATCGCGAGGAGACCTGGACCTACAATCCGGAAAAGCATCAATGAACCAATTGATAACGTGTGTTCCACACGTCTCGCTGAGAGGGGAATGATGCATCCATGTGGTGGGAGACTAATGACCGGCGAGGCGATGAGGCTCGGAACCGATGGCGGCGCGCGTATCGATCTTCGCATCGTCGACTATCAGTATCCCGAGATTGCCGGTGACGGCACCGGAAAAGACTGGGACGCGAACTGGCTGGTCGTCGCGGGCGACGTTGTGGCCGAGGACGGGCGCGGCTGGTCATTCCTAGATCCGTGTCTGACCTCGTGGGAAGCGAGGGAAATCGGCGACTGGCTTCGAGGCGTGGTCGACGGCTCGGTGACACCTACTCCGCTCGACGGCGGTGGCGCAGGACGTCTGCTTGCCTTCACCGAGCCCAACCTCGCGTTCAGCTTCGCCGATCGGACCGATGACGCCGTGGTCATCCGGGTGTATCTCTCGCTGGAGTCAGGGCCGCCGTGGCCGACCGAACGAGGCGACTACTTCCTGCTCGTCACGATGCAGGTGACGCACCTGGCGCTTGCGATCAAGGACTGGGATCGCATGCTTGCCGCGCACCCGGATCGATGAAGCCCACGGCCGAGGCTTACGCGGAGATCTACCCGTCCAAGACCAGGACCTGCACCACCGTCTTCCGAACACCGGCGGCCATCATCGCCGAGGCGCGATGTCGACCGTTGACGTATCCGTCGGCGTCCACATTGATCGGGAAGTACACGAGGGACTCGAAGGCTTCCCAGGCCCATCCGGCCAATCCCTCGGCTCGCGCGGCGGTCATCATCCGGCTGGAGATCTCGATGTCGTCCTCGGTGCCGTCACTGGACGCCTCGCGCAGCAGCCGCACGGCCAGGCCGGAGACGACGTGCCAGTCGCCCCCGTGGAACCAGCAGCAATCCTGCCCTCCGTGCCGTGGCAGGACCTGGCGGAATTGCCGACGCCACGCCGGGATCGTCCGGACGCACATGTCCGGTAGAGCCTCGTCTTCGTGCCGCCGTGGAAGGAGAACCGCGCGAGGGAAGGACGCCACGCCCGCGACGCGCCACACCGCCCTCGGCTCGCCCTCCGGCGTCTCCCAGCCGCTCGGGTCACCCATGGCCCATGGGTACCACCGTCCGCGGCGAGCAGACCGGGGAACCAGTCAGCGGGAGGTAACTCGGGTATCCCCTCACCGTGGCAGCCATCCCGCTTCCACCCCCGCTGGCGCTGGCCCGGCCCACCGACACGCTCACCCCGCCCGGCGCCCGGGGCCACGCGCTCGCCCACGAGCCGAATAGCCCGCATGTCGTCGGCCAGTCCGGTGCTACGGAGACGACCGCGTTGATCGTTTGCGGCGGGGGACATGGTTGACTGATCCCGTGGAAAATCCTGGCGGTTCGTGGTGGCTCGACGCGGTTCGGCCCGAGTGGGGCGGCCACACGTGGCGCTCCCTGGAGGCCGCCGGACCGCCCGCCCTCGTCGCTGAAGCACGCTCCTGGACTGATGACCCCCCCGGCGATGTTCTCTACATCCACGCCGCGCAGCTCCGCGCCGCCTACGCCTTCGCGGTGGCCGTCGCGGACCGAGCTACCACCGCGCTGCTCGCCGGCGAGACCGCGGACTTCTCTCCGCTGGCGGTCGGGCTCCTCGACGAGCTGTCTGTCCCCGGCGACCCGGATCCCGACCGCACCCGGGAGGTCCGCCACGAGTTCGGGTCCTGGGGCGCCACCGACACTCACGACACCTACCTCGGCCGGTACGCGGAGCACCTCGGGTCGGCCCCGCTGGCACTCCTGCGCCTGCCCGCCGCGGGCAGCCGGGACGTCGACCACGTCCTTGACCGGGTGGCGGACCGCCGCAACTCCCACCTGCTTCCCACCCTGATCGCGGGCAGCACGCCGCCCGACCAGATCACCCCTGCCTTCGGGGCCCGCATCGCCTGGCGGCTCGGCTTCGCCGAGGCCGACGGGCGCCCAATCGGGAGGACCGAAGCGTCCGCGGCCGTGCTGAACCTCGACCACCCGCCGGCGTGAGGAGGGCGCCCACCGTGACGTCGGCGTCGACCAGAGGCAACGCGCTCGTCTGAAACGAAACCGGGGGAACGTGACTGCAGAGCCGAAGGTCGAAGAAAGCCGCGCTCCGGCGATCTGGAGCATCTACAAGGAATGGGACGAGGCTGGCCCTGCGCGGGGCAGCGGCTCGGGCGCCGAGTACGTCCTCTACTCGGATTCTCATGCGAACGGATCGTCTGGCTTGTGGGGGCCTGTGAGCCTCTTCAGCGTCCTCCCAGGTAACCCCGAGGGGTCCTTGGGTCCGATCATCATCGCTCGCATCATGAACCCCGACCCGAAGAAGGACCCGGCCGGGCCCGTGCGCCTCCCCAGCCCATCGACCGGACTCCTGCTTGAAGACGAGATGGCAGCGCTGCTCTCCCTGCAGACAGGAGCCCGTATCCGCACGGGCGGGCACTACCGTGTCTTCGGAGCGCAGTTCGATCCCCTGGGCACACCGAACGAATACGGCCACCGCGCGCCGGCCTGGGTCGGCCCACGATCTGGGGAACGCCCGCGCATCCTGCCCTGCTCGATCGACCTGCATCAGGCTACTGGCATTCTGACGATGCTCACGGGGCTGGACGGCCTGGCCGCGACGACCCTCGTCCGGGCCGCATCCCGAGTCCGCGACGCGCTCTGGATAGCGGACACGGACACCGACCTGGCCTGGCAGCTGCTGATCTCCGCCCTCGAGACGGCCGCGTCGCACTGGTGGAAGAAGCCCCGGTCCGTGGAGGTGGTTCGGACCGCGGATCCCGAGCTGGCGCAGATCCTTGTCGACCAGGGCGGGGATGCCTTCCTCAAGAAGGTGGCGCCGAGCCTTCAACACCTCAAGGGGACGGCGCGATTTCGTGCGTTCGTCGCGGAGTTCACGCCTCAGCCCTTCGACCTGCGACCCGAACCGCCTGGCCAGATCGAGTGGGACAACCTGGAGACGATCTTCAACAGGATCTACGAACTCCGCTCGCAGGGCCTGCACGGCGGGGAGCCTTTTCCTCAACCGCTGGGCAATCCGCCGCTTCTCAACCGGGAGATACGTCGCAGGGAGCCCGAGGGCTACATGGGTCCACCCTCAAGAGAGCCGCTTTCGCCACTCCCGAACGATGCCGTACCTCTGGAGCGGATACCGGCCTCCCTCCTCTCGGGAGAATATCGCGATACGTGGACGGCCGACGACGCGCCCATGTATCTCAACACGTTTTCTCGGCTGGTTCGCGAGGTCCTGATCACGTGGGCCAAGGATGCTGTCAGACGAGGCGGCGCAGGCCGCCGAATTGCCGGCTGAGGATCGCTTCGCAGGGAGGCATCAACATGGTGCACGAAGGCGCTCAACTCGACACGGTGATAGACGTGCCCGGCATAGCCGCGCACGTAAGGGCATGGCTGCTTCCGGGACAGCAGCCAGTGGTGCTGGTAGGCGAACTGAGCGACGGTCCCTGGGCCGACCAGCGAACGGCGCTGCAGCGACTGATACCGGCGATCCAGTCTGCGGTGCCGGACACCACGAGCACCATCACGGGCTGGTTCCTCTACCGGCCCTGGTACGGGACCGGGCCGGACCAGTTCGCGCAGATCACGGTCGGCACCAGCGGCACGGTGGATGTCGGAGAACCCGGTGGGACGGCCGTAGTCGAGGTGCGGCTGGGCCAACCGGTGCGCCGGTTCCCCGCCGGGGACTACACGCGCTCCGGTGTACGGCTGACCCGCCAGGCGGTCGACGCCCTCGCCGAAGCGCACCGCGTCGTCACCTCGTCGCCCGGGATGGACCTCAATCGGGAGGAGGTCTTGCGGGCGGTAGACGATCTGGCTCGGCTGCTATCGCGGGCTCGGGATCTCAGTGGCGCGCTGGTCGGCGCAGCGAGGGCGTCGGCCGCCCTTCCATCCGTTCTGGCTGGCCCCCTACAGCGGGCGTTGACCACCGCCGTGGCGGAGTCGACGGCGGCACTGGCTGGCAGCGCCGGCGCTGCCAGCCAGTCGTCGGACGAGTCCAGCCTGACAAGCGAGCTTGTCCTGGACGCCGACCAGGGCCATGGCACGCCCGTCTTGGGCACCACCCATGTCCGGACCTACCGTCCGGCGCACGATCTGCCTGTCGTCGTGTTCACCCAGCTCTCGGAGCCCTCGGCGGCGCCGGTGCTCGCGGCGGCGCCCCAGGTCCTCGCCCGCGTCCGGTCGCTGATCGGCCTGGCCGACGAGGAGCCGGTCCGGGTCGTCGCCTACTACCCAGAAGGCAGCCTTGATACGGCGGCCGCGTTCTATCTCGTCAACGAGTCCGGATCCGTACGGGTCGACCACGATCAGGTCTCCGTGTGGGCGGGAACACGGGTACGCCTGATCGACGCGGCCAGTGCGACCATCGCTCGTCTGCCGTGAGGGGGGACCGGATGTCACCGCGTCCGGGAACGCACCTCGGCGATGTCGTCGTGGGTGGGATAGCTCCCTGTCCCGGGGAATCCCACCGTCCAGCCGGCCACCAGGACGGCCCGGTCGACCGCGTCGTCCGGGTCTGCGGAGCGCAGCCAGTAGTGCAGGAAAGCGGCGAACAGCGCGTCGCCGGCGCCGGTGGTGTCGCGCACCCCGAGGGGCGCGACGGCCGGGACGGCGCGTGCCGGCCTATCGGACAGGAAGCGCACGCAGCCGGCCGCCGCGAGGCTGACAACGACGACTCGTGCCCGGCCGAGCGCGAAGACGTCCCGGGCGAAGCGCTCCGGGGGGACCGTGAGATTCTCCCCCGAGCAGAAGACGATGGTGGCCCGTTCCACCCAGTCCCGGGAGTAGGTGTCCTCCAGGCCGGGCGTCGCCTGCAGGTCCACCGCGATGGGAACGCCCGCCTCGTCCGCGACGGGAAGGAGCCCCCGCGCGAAGCCGATCGTCGAGATGGCCGCGGCCTGCGCCCCGACGAGAAGACGGGCGAACACTGCCGGCGAGTAGTGGAACGTCGGGAGGTCCTTGAGGTCCGTGCTGATCTGACGTCGCCCATCGGGGTCCACGAGCACCGCGGACTGCGCGGTGTGCTCGTGGTCGACGATGCCGTCTCCCACCAGCCCCGCCCGCCCCAGAGCATCTCGCGCCAGCACGCCCGCCGTGTCACGGCCGACGATGGTCGCCAGGCGCACCGGACGGTCCAGCGCGGCCAGTGCCCGCGCCACGTTGCAGCCCACTCCCGACACCTCCAGTCGCAGACCGTGAGGCACGTAGCGAACGGGCGCGTAGGCGACGGGAAAGCCGTCGACGGGAATCGTCTGCTGGACGTTGACCACGCCCACGACGACCACAGGGGAGTCCACGCCCAGCAGCGTGCCATCAGGCCCGCTCGCCGCCACCGGCCGGGGCCAGTCGAGGAAGGGGCTCGATGAGCACCGGCGGCGGCCGTGACGTCGTACTGGTGGCTCACCCCCGCCTGTCGACGAGCTACGTGCGGGCGCACTACGAAATCCTCGCCGCCGACGAACGCCTGCGGTTCTTCATCACCCAGGCGCCGGACGGGATGAACGCCGGCGTCCAGGACGCCATCGACCACCTCGTCGCTGACTCCGACCACCGCGTCACCCCGATTCCGTTCGAGCGCGCCGTGCGCCGCGACTGGGATCTCGCGCTGTTCGGTACCCACGGGTCCCGAGAACGCTTCGGCGACGATGTCCCCTGCATCCACATTCAGCATGGCATCGGGGCCGGCAAGCAGGTCCTCGACGACGACTTCACCTACGGTCGCCTGTGGGCGATCCGGCAAGACGGTCCACGCATGGGCGAGCCGCTCTACGCGGCCATGCTCGAATCCAGCTACACGGTCCGCGACCGTGCGGTCCGCCGGGTCCCCGAACTCGCCGACCGTATCCGGGTCGTAGGAGACGTCTTCGCAGACCGGCTGCTGGAGGCCGACAGCCGACGCGACGAGTTCCGCGACCTTCTCGGCATCCGCGCCGAACAGACGGCAGTGCTGTTCATCTCCACCTGGGGAGACCACGGCCTGATGGGCGGCGACGGCGGCGCGGGCCTGCCTCGTCTCCGCGCGGCCGCCGCACTAGGCGACCGGTACGCAACGCTGCTGAGCATGCATCCGCATCTGTGGCACGCGGACGGCGTCGACGGGCCGCGACTGTGGCGCCAGCGACTGAACCCCCTCGCGGACAGCGGGCTGATCGTGTGCGGCCCGGACGAGAGCTGGGCTCCCTACCTGGCCGCTGCAGACGTCGCGATCATCGACCACAGCTCCCTGTGCCTGTACTACGGGATCCTGGAACGACCGAGCATCGCGGTTCCCGTTCAGGGCGATCAGATCAACCCCGCGGCGCCCATCGCCGCACTCCGCGCGGCATCCCCTCTCCTTCGCGATCCCGCCGACCTGAGGGCGACGTTGCACACGGCCCTGTCGACATTCGACCAGCGGTTGGTCCCCGGCCGCGACCGCATCGTCGCCCACCCCGGCGCGTCGGCCACCCGCATAGCCGCAGTCCTCTACGACATTCTCAGCCTTGATCCACCTGATCAAATCGCTGCAGTCCGTGCGGCAGGCACGCCCACACCGTTCCCACTGAGAGAGCCGAGCGCCAGGGCGGCCTCCACGCCCACGTCTGCGGCCGCAGCGTTGGCGCGAGCATTTCCACGTCGACCATCTCCGGGGCAAGGGCCGGTTGTCGAGTCACCGCGACATCCGTCCGAGTTGCCGCCGACGCCAGGTCGGCAACCGCGGCCTCCAGGCCGATAGGACAGCGACGCTGGGCACGACGACGCGTACCTGCTGGCTCCGTTGTCACACCTGCTCGCGGTCCGCGGCGCGCCCACGACCGCCCCCACCTACCTGCGGTTGGCGAGGATCAGGAGGTAGTCCTGCGCGCGGTTCAGGTCAGCGCGGCTGTCCCGGGCGGAGATGCCCGTGGCGATCGCGGCGGCGGACTGGGCGTACATCACCTTGCCCACCGGGTCCAGCGTGTTGGGGTCGACATCGCCCAGCGCATCCATCGCCCACGCAGGTAGGACAGGGCGAGCGTGTCGTCGACCCGAGCGGTGGGCGCAAAGGGCTGCGGTTTCCGGATAGCCACGGCGACCACGATGCCGGACCGCGCTCAACCGCGCGCCAAGATCCGAGGAATCAGTCTGCGCCCGTGGGAGAGCGCCGGCGGCAATCCTCGGAGAGCCACTGGCCGCGAGCGTCACGGAGGGCCCATCCGGGTCGGAGCGAGGGTGGGATGCTGCGGTCGTAGTGGTCGTCGTACTCGCCGACGAGCGTGCGCCACGCGGTCGCCCTCACGTCCTCGGCCCAACGCCGGGCGACCTCCACGACGTCGACGTCGAGCGGCAGGTGGAGCCAGCATTTGATCATCCGACCCAGCATGGCCAGCACTTCGTCAGGCAGGCCCGCGACAGCCTGATAGGCCACCCCGGGGAACTCCCGCACCTCTATATTGTACCGCGCCGGGTTGGTCAGCCCGCCCACGGCTCCGGCGAACCACGACTCCAACGCCCACAGCGCGGTGTGGGCATCCCCGTGCGGCACCGGTGGTTCCTCGCCGCGCTCGGCCATCTCGGCCCATTCCGTGCCGGACCCGTTCCACCACAGCTCATCGTCTCCGTTCGCGAACCGCAGGCCACAGGAGTTCGAGCCCGGCTCGCCGGCCCAGGCGACCAGCGAGACAAGCCGGAGAAGTCGTTGACGATCGTCCATTCCTCCTGGCTATCACCACCCGTGGTCACCTGCCGCCGGTTCGCGCGAGGCGTGCGAGCTGGGTAACCCCCTGCCGTGGCGGCCATCCCGCCCCGCTGGCGCTGGCCCGGCCCACTGAGGCGCTCGTCCCGCCCGGCGCCCAAGGTCGCCCGCATGGCGAGTAGTCATAGATGGTAGCTTTCGGCTCGATCTCGCAGGCCCGTCGTCGTGTACTCGAGATCAGATCGCTGCGGGAAAGAACGTGCAGCGGGTCGCTGGTGAGCGACCGGACCTACTAGTTTCGCAGGTGAAGCGGCAAATTGACCAACACGTGTTACTGGGACCGTTCCACGGACATGAATACACACCAGAGGTCGCGTCCGGGTAGATCATTGAAGAACTGGCGCGCACCGCCACTGAGGTGACCGGCGAGGAGATGGGATTATGGTAACCCAGAAAAGGTTCCTACCTCCGTGCGGGAAGGCCGAGTTCCTCGTACGAGTAGAAGCTCTGTTCGGTCCAACTTGCCGCCTCTAGGAAAAACTCCTTGGGGCCTGGCTGCGTAATCGCAATAGTCGTGCCTGGGGTATATAGGAAAATTCCAATGTCAGTAATCACAATGATTCGATGTTTTTATCGTCAAGCGTTGCATCTTCAAGAACAAGCGCGTTGTAGAGCCCGCCTTCTTGTGGATAGTTTCGTGCTGCAATATATTGACCGCGATGAATGTCTTTTGCAGGAATACATTCAACCATTTTTCCTCCTGTGGCTCCCCTTGTCTGGCATGCGAGCGCCCGACTCCGTCATTTATCCTAGCTTGGCCCTGTCCGCGTCTTTCAGCAAGCGCAGCGGGCAGGAGCGGGCGGCAAACGCCAATCCAATACTTGGAATCTTGAAATGGCGCCCAAAGCCGGATTTTACGTTTCCTGGGTGGGTGGACAGCCGCGGAACTCAGCGGAGAGGCCGAGTCCGTGACCAGCCCCGGCGGAGTTGACAGACGGGGGACGAAGCGCTCGACTGAAGACCTCGTCGGCCGACGCAGGGTCCGCAAATGGCTCCGGACAGCCTCCTGGATCTGGCCCAGGAGGTCGATGGAAAATTCGTGGTTCGTCGGAACGAATTCTCTCGCGGGTGGCGCGCAGTGGGGCCTGATGTGGCGCAACACATGGAGGTAAGCGCAAATAGAAGATCAACGATTGTATTGGAGGTAGTACGATGAAAGCGCGCCGCCGGTCGTTGCATCGCGCGACCTGTGACGGACTCCTCCGCCTCGAGCCCGATCTGTTTGCGACGGAAATCGCGGACGCCTCACGCTGGCGGGTCAGCGCGTTTCCTACGAGGTTGATCATCCGTGTCATGCTGCCCTTCATTGTATTCGCGATCTTCAGTCGAACCCTACTTCTCGAAGAAGAAGAGGGAGAAGGAGCAGGCCTGGTAGGAACCTACGATAGAGAGGACCTCTACCGTCCCGATGACATGCGCCCGAACCAAGCCGCGTATCTCGACTCAATCGAGAAAATGACTGAGCGTTATAGTCGCAAGGCTCGCTTTCGCCTGCGTAGATATTTTGCCACCTCGACCGGGGCAATCGCTTGCGCGTCCGCCGTGCCGGTCGTGGTTGCCGCTGGGTTTCCCAGCTGGATAACGGCGGCGCTAGGGGCACTGGCTGCAGTCGTGCAGGGCATTCAGCAGATCTTGCAGGACCAGCGTCTGGGTGCCGAGAGCCATGCGATTGCCGTCGAGATGTCGACAGCCCTTCGCCGATTCCGGTATGAAGCGGAAGAGGTGCCGGAACGCGAAAGAGATACATCATTTCATGCGCTTGTCGACCAGGTGGAGGAGATTCAGCGCCTTTCTGGGGCCAGAATGTTGGCGTTGATGCGTGAAAAAAGCGCATCAACGAACTCCTCGTAGTAAGCACCGTAGCAATTAGTTGCCCGGAATAGTTCACGGAAACCCTCTCCGTCGCCGGCCGCAACCGCGGTGGTCTCACCCTTGCCGACAATGCCAGAACCGCACTCTGAGCCGAGACCTGCGCGCTACATCGTGACGTAGCGCGGTGAAGGGTCTTCGCCTCCTGGGGCAGGAGGCGTTCTTGGAGGTGGATGTCCCGTGTACGTCCGCCACGGCCCGGGACACTAGACGAGTAGGCGAGATGGACCGCGACCTGCGCGTTCTCGGTCCGCCTGGTCGTGCCGGTGTACTGCCGCTGCCCGCCGACGATCCGGGTGCCCTTCTTCAGGTCGCCGGTCTCGTCGACCACGAGCACCGCGCCGGCCATGCCGAGCTGGTCGAGACACAGCCACCCAGGTCGTCATAAACCGCGCCGCCAGTCCACCCAGATCACAAAAAGCGGCTGGGGTACTAACTACGCTGGCTGGCCTCCACGTGCTCGTACAGGAGCTCCCCGGGAGTCCCAGTGATTTCTCCTTGATGATCGAGAGTGGTAGCTTCCACAAAGTTCCGCAGTTCGAATTTTATTGACCCAACATTCATGGTTACATGATGCCCGTGCCTGCGAGTGCGAGTCAGGGAAAAACCCCTTCGCCGTGGCTCACCATCATCCACGGTTGGCGGCGAACCCCGCGAGCACAGCTTCGGTCCGCGGGGACTGAATCCCGGCCGCGAGCCCCGCCCGAGCCTGAGCGGCGTAGTCGACAGCACGGTCGCGGTCGCCGGCGGCGGCGTGGGCCTCGGCGAGGTACGCCTGGGTGAGCACGACGTCGCGCGGGTACTCGGCCATCGCCTCCACCTTGGGCGTGAGCGCCTCGATGGCTTGGCGCGGGCGACCGACCATCGTCAACGCCCGGCCCGTCTCCGCGAGATCGACCGGATCGGGCATCCAGTACGCCCACCCCGGTGCATCGCCGGGCTGCGTCCGGTCGTACCGGGACGCGGCGCGGGACAGCGTCCTCTCGAAGCCCGCCCGGTCGCCGGCCGCTGCGCGGGCGCGTGCCTCGAAGCCGCTCACGATCGCCTGCACAGTCAGGCTCGCGGCGTTACGAAGGCCAACCTGGGCAGACTCGAGATCGTGACGGCCTCCCGGTGCTGACCGGCAAGGGAGGCGTTGAAGCCGAGCAGGGCAAGGATGTAGGCGCCGTGCTCACGGTCCCCGGCCGCCTGCGCGGCATGCAGCGCGGCGAGCAGGTACCGCTGGGCCAGCGCATGCTGGCCGGCGTCTGTCGCTACCCAGCCGGAAAGCTCCATGAGCTCGGCGACGATCCGGTACATCGCGGGTCGACCGGACTCCGGGGTGGTGCGCAGGACCTCGATCGCCCACTGCGCCTCGCGGGCTGCCCACGGCAAAACGGCCTGGCCGCCCTCGTTGTCGTCCAGACGTCGCAGGGCCTCGATGACGGCCCGGAACGCCGCGAGTCGCGACGGCCGCACCGGCGGCGGCTTCGGCGAGCGGGCGGGCCGCCGGGGTGTCGGAGACGAGCCAATGGTGGGCGTGCTGCGTGAGCGACGGGCCGCGCAGCAGGGAGAACCGCCGGGCGTCGGCGGGGCCGCGGGAGGCGAGCTCGCGCAGCGCCGCGTCCGCACCAGCCGCGGTGTGCGGGGTGTCGAGACCGTCGTCAGCCGGGACTGTGCCGACATTGCGGGCGGGGGCGAGTAGACCCAGCTCGTCGACGCGCAGCGTCTCCCCGACCCGTTCAGAGAGCGCGTCGGCGATGTAGCCGGGCAGCGGCGGGTGGGGGACCGTGCCGCGCAGCCATTTCCACGGGGTTTTCGGGTGCACGGTGTGTTCGGTGTGCCCGTCGGCTGCCAGGCGGGCGTTGACGGCGGCGGCGAGACGTTCGGGGGTCCAGCCGGCGCGCTGTAGCGCCTCGTCGAGGTGTCGATTCGTCACAGGCGATGACCTCCGGGGCAAGATCGGTCCTCCCTCACGGTAGAGCCGTAACGACACGATGCGCTCCGGCGCGCACTATCCGCACCAACTCGCACCCGTGTTGGTGGCTGTCGGCGACGGGCCAGTCAGGTTTTCTGGACTTGTCGAATCGGTCAGGTCGGTCGGCTTATGGGCGGATACCAGTGACATCACGCTGCCAACGTCGTGGGATATAGCGGGCATATCCGGATGGTCATCCAACATGCATGCAAAACGCGCCGACAGTGGTCCAGGGATGGCATCTGTGCACTCATCTCACTGATCACCTCACTATCGGCGTAAGTCTCCGAGGGGATCGCTCGACTGGACCGAGATCGAAGGGAGTCGCGCGCCATGCGCGCGACAAGGCAGCCAGGATCGTCGGTCGACGTGGATCTCGTAGGCGAGCTCGTAGTGGTCGGACCCCATGAGCGACCAGTTCGCCTCGACCACGCGCTCTGCGAACGAGCGGTCGAGGCGGTGGTCCGTCGCCGCAAGCAACGCGGCGCACGTCGCTCATGCCGACGGCGTGTGCCGCTCAGCGACCTACAGCTTGTCTCGGAGGGTGGTCACGACCTTTCCCGCGTTGCCATCGAGGTCGTAGGCGCTGGAAGCCAGCGACAGGAGACTCGCCGCGATGGCGTAGAGCAGGCGATCCCTGCCCTCCAGTGCCTCAACTTCGACCCCCTTGATCGCGTCACGTGCAGCGTTGGCGTACTCCAGGGCGTCCGGCGGGCGGGACTTGTTGAACTCCTTGTTGAACTCGCTGAGGGGATCGCTGTCGAAGGCCATGAGAAGACGGTCCCCTGTGCCGGGGCGGCAGTCCGGTGGCTGCGGCAACCGATTGGCCAGAGGAATCAATCGTCCCGGCCTGTCTGATCTGCGCTTCGCGTCAAGCCGGCGGCCTCGACCTACTCCTCCGACGCCGTCGGCGGTAGGTATCGCAGCAGGATTACGTCGCCCATCTGCCTCACCTCCGCCAGTCGCATGCGTCGGTTCGCGTTCCACGGGAACGAGCCGTCGGCGACGAACCGCGGTGCCTTAGGCTGTCCGACGAAGAAGGGCGCTACCGCCAGGTGCAGCTCGTCCACCAGGCCCGCGGTCAGGAACTGGGTCAGCACACGAGTCCCGCCCTCCACCATGAGTCGGCCGATCCCGCGGCGATGGAGGTCGGCCAGCACTTCGGCCAGTTTCAGGTCGGGACCGGCGTCGACCACTGTGGCGACGTCGCCGATCGCCTTCGCCGCCGCCAAGGCCGATGACGGGCAGTACACCAGGCGGGGCGCGTCGCCGACGGTCGCGGCGAAAAAGCTCGCCGCCGGGTCGAGGCGACCGGTGCTTGTCAGCGTGACTTTCGCCGGGCTCGGGGGGAGCCCGGCGGCCACTCGGGCGTCCCGACGCTGCTGCGAGCGGACCAGCAGGCACGGGTTGTCCCGGCGGATCGTTTCCGCCCCGACCAGGATCGCGTCACAGCTCGCCCGCACCTCGTCCACCCGGTCGAAATCCTCCTCGTTGGAGAGGAGCAGCCGTGCCGGCGTCGCGTCGTCTATGTAGCCGTCCACCGACATCGCACAGCTCGCGAGCACGTAGGGGCGCGTGCCCTCGTCGTTCGTCATCCTTCTCGGCTCTCCCCGAAGTTTTGTGCCTCCGCACGAAGCAGCCCGGCCTGAACCCGAAGGATCATCTCGCGCGCCTGCTCGCCCGTGAGTGCGGCGTCCCGCAGCAGGCCCGCGATGCGCTCATAGGCCGCCGACTCCTCGCCGTGTAGCTGGATCTCCGACGCGAACGTCTCGACGAAGGTGGCGTCGTCGACCATCAGGAATCCGTTGAGCGCCGCGATCGACGGCTCGGCACCGAACGGCACAATCCCGAGCGTGAGGTTCGGCATCCCAGCCAGTCCAAGCAGGCGATCGAGCTGGGCCGCCATCACATCGGGCGGGCAGAGGCCCGCGCGCAGCGCCGCCTCGCTGAAGAGGAACTCGAACGCCTTGGTTCGATCGTGGAGCACATCCTGGAGCGCCAGTCGGGCCGCGACCGTCGCGTCCACCTCGTCGGCACTGGCCCCGTAGACGCGAACGTTCTCGAGCACGCGGTACCGGGCGTACCCCGCGGTCTGGACCAGCCCGGGGATCAGCATGATCTCGAAATTGCATACCCGGGACGCACTGCGCAGCAGCGTGCCCAGATCGCTCTGCAGCGCCACCTGTCCTCGGCGCAGCTCGTGGCGCCACTGGCGGTGCCGCGCGCGACCGGCCGCGAGTTCCTCGAGCAGCGCGTGTGTGGCCTCGGTGTCGGCGTCGCACGCCCGGGTCCACTCCTGCACGTCCAGCTCGCTGGGCGCCTGCCGGCCGTTTTCCAGTTTCGAGATCTTCGACCGCGGCCAGCCGAGGTTCGTGGCCAGCACCTCGCCGGTCAGTCCGGCGGCCTTGCGCATGCCGAGGAGACGTTCCGCGATCCCTCCGGGCTGTGTCAGCCAGTCGCGTGTGGACTCCACGACTCAGTCACCTCCCTCGCTGCCGGTCACACCGGCCGTCGTCATCCCGGCCGCTACGGCGGCGTCCCGCCAGTGGCGATACTTCGCTACGACCGACAGGTTTCGCTCGACCTCTTG
The DNA here is from genome assembly GCF_023716945.1 of Frankia sp. AiPs1. Classification (GTDB taxonomy): domain Bacteria; phylum Actinomycetota; class Actinomycetes; order Frankiales; family Frankiaceae; genus Frankia. The sequence continues at coordinate 14,560 of NZ_JAMQQF010000046.1, forward strand.
GCCGACGAGGTCGCCGTCGTCGCTGAAGACGAGCAGCACCAGGGTGGCGTCATCGAGGAGCCACCAGTCGCCGGTCGGGAGGCCGAGGGTCTGTGCGGCATCACGGCGCAGGTAGGAAATCCGCTCTCCTGCCTCGATGTTCCACTGGCCGCCCCACAGGCTGAACCGCTGGTACGCCGTGGGCGGGTCGTCGACGATGCGTACTCGCTGGAGACTTCTGCCCTCCTGGGTGAGCGTGCGGACCCAGTCGAGCAGGGGCCTCCACCAGTCGATCTCCGCCGGGGAAGGCGTCTGTTCGCCGGCCAGATACCGCTCGTAGATGTCCCGTTCGTACGAGATGGCATACTCCGGCCGGGTTTCCATACGGAATGCCGATCGGCGGAACCCGTCGAACAACGCGTCGAGCCCGGAGACTTCTGCGCGTCTTTTTCGGCAGGACAGATGCGGGGACCGTTGCGGGGAACGTTTCCGGGACCCCGCGGCGAAATGTCCCCCGCATGGACAGGACTTCCGCGGGTTCACGACCCGCCTCTCCCCGCAACACGCATCGCGCGTCGCCGGTCCTGGATAGGTGGTTGCGCGACTGGGCCGCCTGGTCGCAGACAGACCGTGCGGCGCACGCGGTAGACCGCTGGCAGTCGGTGTCGGCGTTGATGGCGCCCCTGACCGACGTCGAGGAGGTCATCGACGGCTGCGGTCGGGACCCGGCGGTGCAGGCCGTGGTCGCGGATCGCCGTCTGTTGTTCCTCGTGCAGGCGGCGGTGGCCGGGGACGTCGATGCGGCGCGGGTGGTGATCGCCCGGATGCTGCCCGCGTTGGTGTCGAAGGCCGCGGCGCACGCCCGCCCCGGCGGACTGGATCTCGACACGGCGTTCGGTGAGCTGGTGGCCGCGGCGTGGATTGTGGTGACGACCTACCCGGTCGTCCGCCGTCCCGCCAAGGTGTGGATCAACGTTCTGCTGGACAGCGAGCGTGCCGTGTTCGGCAGGCCGCGGAAGGCGGACCGCATGTCGGTTCTGCTCTCCCCTTCTTTCCTGGCCCGGCATGCCACCGCCACCGTCGCCGACGTCGGCAACGACGGTCCGACCGATCCGCTGCTCGAGCTGGTGGGGCTGCTCGCCGCGGGCCGGCGGGCAGGCCTGTCGCAGCCCAGCGTCCAGTTGCTGCTGGACATGGGGGTGCACGGGTTCACCAGCCAGCAGCTCGCCGCCCGCGACGGGATCACCGACCGGGCGGTGCGGCTGCGTCGCCGCCGGGCGATCAGCGAGCTGTCCGGCGTGCTTGCCCTGACCACCCCGACCTCGACGCCCCCGCCGACGGGCGCTCCCTCCCCCGGGTCGCTGCGGCGCCCTGCGCTGGCCGGTGCCGCATGAGCCGCGACGGCCACGGCGCACTCGGTCTCGGTCTCGAGATGGACACCGAGATCGCCATCGTCGCGATGGTCATGGCCGGGACGCTTCTGGCCACCGGGGTCTGGGCCGGTGCGCAGCTCGCCGCGCTGCTGCTCGGCAGCCATCATCCGCTGCACGTCGGCGTCCTCGACGCGCTGGTGGCCCTCCCGGACCTGGCCGCCGAGCCGGGCCGGCCGGCGGCGGCCTGGCCGCAGCCGGCTGCCGCCGCACTGCCGGGCCCGGTGGGCTACTGGGCGTTGACGGCGGTGCCGCTCGCCGTGCTGTGTCTGCTGTGCGGGTGGGCGGCAACCCGGATGGTCACCGGGGTCGGAGTCACCGCGCGGCGCCGGCTCGGGGTCGACCCGGAGGCCCGCCTGGCCCGCCCGGCTGACCTGCTCCCGCTCTGGGTAAGTGGACCGACGCGCGGTCGGATGGTGCTCGGTCGGCTCGGGCCGCGCCCCCGCAGCCGATTGATCGCCACCGAGGACTCCGACCGTCCGCTGGACCCGGCGGTGCCCCGCCGACGGGCCCGGGCCGCAGCCCGGCGTCGCGGCCAACGCGGCACCACGATCGTCATCGGCCCATCGCAGTGCGGCAAGACGGCGGCGCTGGCGATCCCCGCGATTCTCGAATGGGACGGGCCGCTCATCGCCCTGTCCGTCAAGAACGACCTGCTGGGGGCCACGATCGAAGCCCGACGCCGCCGCGGCGACGTCGCCGTGTTCGACCCGACCAGGGCCACCGGTCAGCCCACCGCCTCATGGTCGCCGCTCGAGGCCGCCCGCACCCTCGCCGGTGCGCGCCGTTCCGCCCGCTCCATCGTCAACGCCACCGCGTGGACGTCGGCCGGCTCCGGGGACATGGGGTTTTGGACGTCGGCCGCCGAAGAGCTGCTCGGCACACTGTTCTGGACCGCGGCAGCGGTCGGCCTCGGCATGGACACCGTGGTGCGGTGGATCGTCGGCATGGAACGCGACCCGGTCCGCACCCTGCTCACCCCGCTGGCCAGCCACCTCGACCCGCAGATCGCCGAGGACGGCACCCAGGTGCTCGGCGCCTTCACCGGCATCTGGGCCGGGGACCGCAAACAGGTCTCCTCGACGTACCTCGTCGCCCGGCAGATGATCCAGCCCTGGCAGGAACCCGACGTCGTCGCCTCCGCCGCCGACTCCCACCTCAGCCTCGACTGGCTACTCGACGGCGGACCCGACGGCCAGTCCGTGAACACCCTGTATCTGGCGGCCGATCTGGACGACGCCGAACGCCTCGCCCCGGTCCTCGGCGGCCTCCTCGACGACCTCATGCGCCAGGCCTACGCCCAGGTCGGCCGCACGAACATCCCTCTTGACCCGCCGCTGCTCGTCGTCATGGACGAAGCCGGCAACTGGCCGCTACAGAACCTGCCCGGGCGGATCTCGACGTGCGCCGGCATCGGCATCCAACTGCTGCTGGTCTACCAGTCCAAAGCGCAGATCGACGCCGCCTACGGACCGAAGGCCGACATCATCATCTCCAACGCCATCACCAAGATTTTCTTTGCCGGGCAGTCGGATCGGTCCACCCTGGACTACGCCGCCGCCCTGCTCGGCCAAGAGCACGTGGTGCAGACCAGCACCTCCACCGACAACCCCGGACTGCTCGGCGGCCAGGCCGGCCGGCGCAGCGTCTCTCGGGCCCCCACCCGTCTCGAGCTGGTGCCCGCCGCGCTGCTACGCCAGGTCGCGCCCGGGCAGGCGCTGCTCCTGCACAACACGCTGCCCCCGGCACATCTGTACGGCCGTTACTGGTACCGCGACGTCGACCTGCACGCCCGCGCCACCGGCCAACGGCTCTCACGTCGCGCCCTCGCCCGCCAAGCCGCCCGAGCCCGCATCACCCCCCAGCCCGTCACCCAGCCGCCCGACCTACCCGACCTCCCGGACACCGTCGACGTCGACCCAGCCGGGCCGGGCGAGCGGATCCGGCAACTACTCGCCCAACTGCCCGCCTCCCCCGACATCGCTCCGCCACCCCGCTTTCCACATCACGATGAGCTGCGCGAGGACCCGGACCGATGACCGTGCCCCCGCCGCTGTCCAGCTTCCGTTTGCTACACGGCACGCTGATCGATCTGCCATTCCGCCCCCCGCCCGCCGCCACGGTCCGCGTCGCGACCCTGTGGCCCGAATCCAAAGGCGCCCGCGGCTGGGCCCATCTCACCTGGGAGGTCGGCCCGGCCGGCCGTGGCTACCTCCCCGCGCTCACCGACGTCGGTGATGTCATCGGGTTCATCGCCGAGATCCGCCCCCCTCCCCGCGCGATCCCGGCCAACGTCTGGGCCCCACCCACATCCCGCGAGCCACCCGCCCGACCGCATTACATGACCTGGTACGGCTACCTCCACCAGGTCACCGCCACAGCCCTCCTCCTACGCGGCCCCTACCCGGATGTGCTGGCCGCCTACACCGGCTCGCAACGCGCCGAGATCGCGACCCTCCACCACGAGCACGCGCGCACCGGCCAGGAACCCGTCCTCCCGGCGGCGCCGCCGCTCGCCACCAGCATCACGCCCACCGGTGACACCACCACAGTCGGCGACCCCCACCACGGCTGGATCCGGGTCTCCGCTCACCTACTCACCGCCGCCCTCACGCAGCCCATCGACACGCTGCAACGCCATCTTGCCGCCCGTGTCCCGGGACTGCTCACCGGCCGCGAGCCCGCGATCACCATCGCGGCACTCGCCGCTCGCCACCTCCACGACCGGCTCGCCGACCCCAGCAGCCATCCCGCTCCCCCGCTCCCCCCACCCGGGCTCCCTTTCGCCGCGCCCACCCCGCCAGTCCCGCCCGGTGGCGACGAGACCCCCGTCCAACAGCCCCCCGCTGCCGCGCCCGACGCTCCCGGGCAGGAACCCGGTGACCTCGGCCGGGACGTCGGTGCCCCCGACCTGAATCTCGACGCCGACGCACCCGACGCGGCGCCGCCCACCGCGGCGGACAGCGACCCGCCGTGGCCCGACTCCCCGCTGCTCGACCTGGCTGATCCGCCACCCACAGGACTCGACTTGCCATGACATCCACCGGACCCGAGGCCGCCTGGAACACCGCGGCACTCGACCACCCGCTCATCCTCGATCTTCCCGACCGGCCGGGCGGCGACCCCACTCCGCTGCTTCGCCTCGGACGCCAGGCCCTCGCCCGCGTCCACGCCGACCTGCACCCCCAGGCCAGCCGCCTCCTCGCTCAGCTCGCCTCCCGCGGCGTCGTCGCGCTACGCACCTCGACCGGGACGTGGGAAATCCGGGAACGCCTGGACGGCTGGATCCTCGCCCCAGCCGTCGGCCCGGTCGACCTCCGCACCCTGGCCGCCGCCACCCGGCTGCGCGCTACCCGCCTCGCCCGCCAGCGCCGCGCCCTGCCCCCGAAACCCCGATGACCCCGCACCGCAGCAGCCCCACACCCCGCCACCGGCCCGTCGACCGCAGCCACCACCTCCCCGACCGCCAGACCAGCATGTGGCCCGACCACGGACCCGCACCCGCCGGTGTCCAGGCCACCACCGACCAGATCGACGCCGCCGTCGCCGACGCCCAAACCACCACCGACGCCCGCCCGACCACCCTCGCCCCCCGCCGACTCGCCGATGCCCTTGCCGACCTTCCCGACGGCCTCGCCAACCAGCACCGCCCCGCGCAACGCCTCCACATCAACACCACCGCCGACCGTCACAGCATCGCCCGCGACACCCTGCGCCGCGCCGCCACCAGCATCGGCAGCCTCATCCTCACCATCGCCCCCACCCCCACCCACCTCGATACCTCCTACGGCTCCCCGGCATGGAACGCACTACGCCACGCCGACCTCCTCGTGGGCGCCGAGCTCTACCTCGCCCGCGCACGCCTCGCCAACCTCACCGCCCACACCGCTCCGGACCTGCCCCGCCTCGCCCTCCTCCTCAACGGCCTCACCCATGCGGTCCCCGCCGCCGACCTGCGTACCGTTCCCGCCACGCTGCCCGGCCGCCCGACCCGCCCAGCCACCGTGCGCCGCGACCTCGTCGGCTGGCAGGGCCTGCCCGCCGCCGTGGACCACCTCACCGCCGTCCTCACCGCGAGCCGCGCAGGACGCCACTGGATCCGCCACCACCTCGGTCACAACCCCGATGCCATCGGCCGTGCGATCGGCGTCCTGCACCTCACCCATCCCGGTGTCGCCACCGAACTCGCCGCCCTCGGACCCCACCGTCTCGACCCCACCGACCTGCGCGCCGTCACCCGCACCCTGCAGCCCTTCCCCGACCGCATCACCGAGCTCAGCGACACCGCCCTGACCGCGATGTGCGAACGCAACGGCTGGCTCCTCGGCCGGCCCGAGGAATATCACCACCGCCTCCTGCTCGACGAGCACCTCATCCGCACCGTCGACGACCTGCCCGCCCTACGCCGCCGCCTCGCCGACCCCGACGTCGACCCCGCGCAGCTCGTCGACCTCCCCGACGACACCGTGCTCCCCCCACCCATCCCGCCGGCGTCCGCCCACCTGCGCAGCTACCTGCGCCTCGCCTCCACCCAGGCCCTGCACGACTTCGCCGGTCTCCCCCTGCCCACCTCATCCGACCGCTGCACCACCCTCGCCGCCCGCTGGCCACCGACCATCCTCGAACGCGCCGTCGCCCTGGAGGGTGTGCCGCTCAGCTCCCACCTGCACCTCCCCACCGCGGCGGAGCTCCCTTCCCCGCCCACCCCCGACCTTGCCCTCGGACCATGATCACTCCCCCGCAGCGTCCCTACCGACCACCACCGCCACCTCTGTGGACAGTCCAGGACCTGGCCGACTACGTCGTCCTACCCATCTCCACCCTCTACCGCCTGCGACACACCGGTGACGGACCACGGGGGCGCCGCCTCGGTAAACACGTCCGCTACGACGAACAGGACATCCTGGGCTGGCTCGAAACTCGCCGCACCATCCCCTGGACCACGCCGCCCACCGCACCGCACCGCACCGACGATCGCCGCGGAACCCCGCTGTGGACCCCCGCCGACCTCATCCATCACCTCGCCATCCCCCTCGCCACCCTCTACAAATGGCGCACCACCGGCGAGGACCCCCCCGGCTTCAAAATCGGCAAACACCTCCGCTTCGATCCCGTCGAAATCGCCGACTGGCTGCACACTCGCCGCGACAGACTCGACCGCACCTGACGGTCATCCGCTCGCAAACGGTGCCCTGTAACGGTGCTATCTCCCGGCCATCCAAGCCGGCATCCTCGGACCCGGCGTCTATCGGTCTTCATCACGTTGGTACTCGGCCCACGGTCACAGGGACCCCAGGAATGGCGTCACGGCCTGGCCCCTCTGCCGCTGGCCCCCGTTGCCACCTCCAAAGCCATTCCGCTCGTTGAGGCGCCGGCACTTCATCAGGCACACGCCGCCGTCGAAGGGCCCCGCATGCCGCGCGTCACCCTCGTGCCTCCCGTAGGCATCCGTCCGTTCCCGTGCGCTCACCCACAGCCCACACCGCCCGGCGTGACGGGAGTCGGCCATGAGTAGGCCGGACCCCGTACCCGCGGCCTACCTGGCCGACCCCGCCCCTGTGAAGATCACCGCTCCGGGAGGTTGGTGGCGGCTACGTCCCACCCTCGGCCCCCTAGGGCCCCGCACGGTCACCGCCGAACTGTTCCACGAGATGAAGGCGCCCGTACTGCAGATCCAGGCCCGCCTTGAGGAACTCGACGGTCACCTGACGTTCCCCCTCACCCAGCAGATGCACGACCAGCTGCGACGCGCCGCACCTCAACCGCACTTCGTCGCCGTGTACGCCATGCTCACCCCCGCGCACGTGGCAGGCGATGCCCGGCTGCGTCCCTGGCGGGCAAGCCGCGTCGATCTCGCCGCCATGGCCCCCACCACCTACGGCAGACTTCTACACGGAGATCCACCCCTGCGCACCTGGCAGAATCCGGACGGAAACGTCCGGATCGACATCACCGCCGCCACTGCTGCCCGAGCCGAACCATCCGCAGATCCGACTCTGGTCGTGGCCTACCGCATTTACCACGAGGGTCTCGTGGTGCTCTCCGGCCGCAGCGTCACCGTTCCCGGCCACATCGATCCCAGCTCCGACGCCGCCCTGCGCGCAGTCGTCGCTGACCTGTCCTCTCTGCGCAGCATCGCGATCACCGAACGGCAGCACCGTTTTCTGGACGCCAGTGGGCACCTCGCCGACGCCGTCGCCGATACCGCTCCCCGCGCCGGATCTCGCATCGCGATCAAGGGACCTCCCGGCCTGCCCGGTGCCACCGGCACCGTCCGCATGGTCATCCCCAGCCGCGGCGGCGAGCACTACCTGTGGCGGCCGGACGTCGCGGACCTGCCCGGCCATCCCTGGCGCGGCCAGCAGTCGCGCCTCATCGACACCCCGGTGGAGCACGCCAGACCTGTCCTGACGGCCAAGGACACCGGCGTCGGAACCCCCACCGCCCCAGCGCATCTCACCTACGGCGCTCTGATCGCCACGATCGACGATGCTGACACGCCAGGGGGTGTCGTTCTGCGTGCCTTTCCCACGCGAGAAGACTTGATCTACGAGTTTCAGCCCGCGCAAGCAGGCGAGTACCCACGGCGGATCAGTGCCAGCGACGTCGTGCCCGTGTCCGGCACCGCCTGGCCGGACCTGCAGACGCTGCTCGCCGCGCGGGGCGCCGCGAACCTGCCCCTCGTCGTCGGCGAGCATCTCCTCACGCTGCGGGAAGCCGCCCCGGTCGTCGACCGCCTGCGCGGTCCCACAGTCGGCCCCATCACGGCGGTGGAAACCCAGGGTCCCGCGCTCGACCCAGACATCCTGTCCTCGCCCGACCCGCCCCTCGACATCCAAGCCGAACCTCTCCCTGTCCTCGACCTGTAGCCAGCCGCCCACCGCGGGTCCACCGCCTTCGGAGCAGGTGCACCGCCCCGTCTGCCCCTGCGACACGGCGGCGAACCCAGCATCCTGGCGCCCCAGCGCGTTGGGCGTCTCCGCTCGAGTGCGGGCTGCGGGCAGGCCCCCGCGCCTCGCCATGCCGAGCCGCGTCCTTCTTCGTGACTGCGGATCTTCACCGCCAGCGCCGTCCGGGCGGGCTGGAGGAAGGATGCCGCGGAACCGCCCGGGGCGGCAAGCCTCGGCCTTCGGCCGACCCCTGCGGGGCAAGGGCTGGCCGCCCCAGACGAACCCGCGGTGCACAGGAACCAGCCCGCCCGGCAGCGCCGTGTCGCACCGATACGAGCGCCGTCGCGGGACCACGCATCGGATCAACGCTCTGTCCACGAAAGGAAGGCCCGTCATGTCCTACACCGTCCTCGTCGAAACTCCGGGACAAGCCCGCCGGCAAGAGGACCACGACAGCGAAGCCGACGCGGTGCGCGCCTGGTGCAGCCTGCTCGCGCAGAGCATCATCGACCGCGACCCCACCGGCCACATCACCGTCGGTGGCGGGATCACTGCGACGGACGCGGACGGGGAGTACGTCATGCTGGCCGCCGGCGTCCTGGTGAACCCGCCGAGGGACCGCGACATCCGCATCACCATTGACAGCGACGATTCACCTGGGCAGCCGTAGCCGCCCCTGTCTGGACGACTTCCCCCTTCTCTCTCCCCCACGCATTCTCCCGCTCGTCCTGGGGGCCCGCGCGGAGCCCCCCCCCCCGGGCGCGCGGTTTTCCCCCCCCACGCCCCCCCCCCGGGCCCCCACGAACAAAACCTACCCACACCTCCCCGC
>NZ_JAMQQF010000470.1 GCF_023716945.1 Frankia sp. AiPs1
GTGCGGGAGCCGGTGCACCTGCTCGCCGTGCCCGGCCGGGGCGCCGGTCTCGGCCTCGGGCTCGGCGGTGACGTCGGCCCCGGGGACCCCGCCGCCCCGGTAGTGGTGGGCCTCCTGCCCGCCCTCTACCCGGAGTGGCTCGGCGACCGCTCGTTCGCGGCGGCACACGGGGTGCGTTTCCCCTACATCGCCGGGGAGATGGCGACCGGCATCGCGACGACAGCGATGGTGACCGCCATGGCCCGCGCCCGGATGCTCGGCTTCTTCGGCTCGGGCGGGCTGGGCCTCGACCGGATCGAGCGGGCCGTCGTCACCCTGGCCGACACGCTCGCGGGCCAGCCGAACTGGGGGGTCAACCTACTGCACTCGCCAGGCGACCCGGCGTTGGAGAACACCACGGCCGACCTGCTGCTGCGCCACGGGGTGCCGTGCGTGTCGGCGTCGGCGTTCATGTCGATCACACCGGCGGTGGTCCGCTGCGCGGCGGCGGGGTTGCGCCGCACGCCCGACGGCCGGGTGGAGCGCCGCACCCGGGTGTTCGCGAAGATCTCCCGGCCCGAGGTGGCCGAGCAGTTCATGTCGCCGCCGCCGGGGGAGATCCTGCGCGCCCTGGTCGACGGCGGGCAGATCACCGCGGCGGAGGCGGAGCTCGCCGCGGGCCTGCCGATCGCCGAGGACATCACGGTCGAGGCCGACAGCGCCGGGCACACCGACGGCCGGCCGATGGCCATCGTGGTGCCGGCCGTGCAGGCTGTGCGGGACCGGGTCGTCGCCCGATTCGACTACCCGCGGCCGGTGCGGGTGGGCGCGGCCGGGGGACTGGGCACGCCGCAGGCGGTCGCGGCGGCCTTCGCGCTCGGTGCCGCCTACGTGCTCACCGGCTCGGTGAACCAGGTCAGCGTCGAGTCCGGCCAGTCGCCGGACGCCAAGGCGATGCTCGCCGGCGCCGACCTGGCCGACGTGGCGCTGGCCCCGGCCGCGGACATGTTCGAGCTCGGCGCCAAGGTGCAGGTGTTGCGCCGCGGATCGATGTTCGCCCCGCGTGCCGGGCTGCTGTTCGAGGCGTACCGCCGGCACGACAGCCTGGAGCAGCTCGCCCCCGAGCTACGGGCGAAGCTCGAACGTGACCTGTTCGGCATGTCCCTGGACGACGTGTGGGCCCGCACCGCCGCGTACTGGGGCGAACGCGACCCCGGCCAGGTGGAGCGGGCGTTGCACGATTCCAAGCACCGGATGGCGCTGGTGTTCCGGTGGTATCTGGGGAACTCCGGCCGGTGGGCGCTCGCCGGCGAGCAGAGCCGACGCACCGACTACCAGATCTGGTGCGGCCCGGCGATGGGCGCGTTCAACCGGTGGATCAGCGGCAGCTTCCTCGCGCAGCCAGCGGAGCGCGGCGTCGTTCAGATCGCCCTGAACCTCCTCGAAGGAGCGGCGGTGGTCACCCGCGCCCAGCAGGTGCGCAGCTTCGGGGTGCCGGTGGATGTCGCTCAGTTCCCGCCGCGTCGGCTGACGCTCGGCGCCGCTGGCTGACCTCGCGGCCGGCCGACCCGGACAGGGCCGGCCGGTCCGGAAGGAGACACGGACACCATGCGACGAACGGACTCCCCGCCCCAACCGCCGATCGCGGTCGTCGGAGTGGGCGCCATCATGCCGGGCTCGACGGATGCCGCCGGGTTCTGGAACTCCATCGTCCGCGGCGAGGATCTGATCACCGAGGTGCCGCGTTCCCACTGGCTGGTCGAGGACTACTACGATCCGGACCCGGCCGCGATCGACAAGACCTACGTGCGCCGCGGCTCGTTCCTGCCGACGATCGACTTCGATCCGGCCGAGTTCGGCATCCCGCCGAGCACCGTCCCGGCCACCGACACCGCGCAGCTGTTCGCCCTGCAGGTCGCCGACCAGACGCTGCGCGACGCCCTGGGCGACGAGTACGACACCGCCGACCGCGGCGGGATCGGCTGCATCCTCGGCAGCGGCAACCTGGAGCTGCTCAGCGAGATCGACCTGCGGCTGGGTCGCCCCATGTGGTTCAAGGCGCTGCGCGAGCTCGGCTACTCCGACGCCGATGCCCGGCGGACCTGCGACCACGTGCTCAAGGACTATCCGCAGTGGCAGGAGGCCACCCTGCCCGGCGGCCTGGGCAACATCGTCGCCGGCCGGGTCGCGAACCGGCTCAACCTGCACGCGGTGAACTACACCGTGGACGCCGCCTGCGCGAGCTCCCTGGCCGCGGTGTCGGCCGGTGTGAACGAACTCGTCCTCGGCCGCGCCGACATGATCATCAGTGGTGGCGTCGACGCGCTGAACAACCCGTGCACGTTCGTCAGCTTCTGCAAGACGCCGGCCCTGTCCCCGACGGAGGACTGCCGGCCCTTCTCCGCGCAGGCCGACGGCACGCTGCTCGGCGAGGGCGTCGCGATGGTCGCGCTCAAGCGACTCGACGACGCCCGCCGGGACGGCAACAAGATCTACGCCGTGATTCGCGGGATCGGCTCGTCGTCGGATGGCCGCGGCGCGGCGATCTACGCCCCGACGCCGGGCGGCCAGGTCAGGGCGGTGCGGGCCGCCTACGCCGACGCCGGCTACGGGCCGGCGACGGTCGGGCTCGTCGAGGCACACGGTACCGGCACCGTCGTCGGGGACCGCACCGAGGTCACCGCGCTGACCGAGGTGTTCGGTGACGCCGAGCGCACCGGCGACCGCTGGTGCGCGCTGGGCTCGGTCAAGTCGCAGATCGGGCACACGAAGTCGGCGGCCGGCGCGGCCGGCCTGCTCAAGGCCGTGCTCGCCCTGCACCACCACACCCTGCCGCCGACGATCAAGGTGACGGAGCCGAGCGCCGATCTCGCGCTCGATTCCAGCCCCTTCTACCTCAACACCGTCGGCCGCCCCTGGGTGCGTCCGGCGGACCATCCGCGGCGGGCCTCGGTGTCGAGCTTCGGCTTCGGCGGCATCAACTTCCACATCGCGTTGGAGGAGGCCCCCGTCCCGGCCGTCGCCCGCTCCAGCGACTCCAGCGACTCCAGCGACTCCCGCGATTCCCGCGATTCCGGTGATTCTCGCGATTCCGGTAATTACCGTGCTTCCCGCGATTCCGAAGCTTCCGGTGAGACCGACGGCGACCATGTCCGGCGCCGTCGCCCGTCGCGGGCCGCCGGTAGCGAGCTGGTCCTGTTCGGCGCCGACACGCCCGAGCAGATCGTCGCCGCGCTGCGGGCGATCGACACCTCCCGGCCCACCGCGGGAATCGCGCAGGCCAGCCGGCGCGAGTTCGACTCCCGCCGCCCGGTCCGCCTCGCCCTGGTCGCGGGCTCCGCCGAGCAGCTCGGCACCCGGATCGACCAGGCCGCCAACCTGATCGGCCAGCGGCCACGGGAGCCGTTCGCCAACCCCCGCGGTCTGCACTACGCGGCCCCGAACCAGACGGCCCCGAACCAGGCGGCCCCGACCGACGAGTCCGGCACCGGCATCCCGCCCGCGCCGCCGCCGGCGGCCCCGCCGGCGTTCCTCTTCCCCGGCCAGGGCAGCCAGTACGTCGGGATGGGCACGGACGTGGCGCTGCGCTACCCCGCCGCGCAGGAGGTCTGGGACCGCTTCGGCGGCCTGCGTTTCGGTGGCACGCCGCTGCACCAGGTGGTGTTCCCGCCGCCGACCTTCGACGAGGCCGAGCGCGCCGCCCGGCAGAGCACGCTGACCGCCGCCGAGTGGGCGCAGCCGGCGATCGCGCTGCACTCGCTGGCCCTGCTCGCCGTCCTCGACAGCTACGGGGTGCGCCCACCCTGCGTGGCCGGACACAGCTTCGGCGAGCTGACCGCCCTGTGCGCCGCCGGCGTCCTCGACGCCGAGTCGCTGATCATCCTCGCCCGCCGACGCGGTGAGCTGCTGCGCAACACCACCGAGCGGACGGGCGGGCGGATGCTCGCCGCCGTCGCTGCGCACGCCGACGTCGCGGCGGCCCTCGACGGGCTGCCCGACCGGGATGTCTGGGTGGCCAACCACAACGCGCCGAGGCAGCTCGTGCTGTCCGGCGCGGCGGCGGCCCTCGAAACCGTGCAGGGCAAGCTCGCCGCCGAGGGCATCGCCACGCGCTGGCTGGAGACGGCCACCGCATTCCACTGCCCCCTGGTCGCGGCGGCCCGCGACCCGCTGCGCAAGGTGCTCGAGGGCATGGAGATCCACCCGGCGCGCTGCGAGATCATCGCCGGGTCCGACGGCCGGCCCTACCCGACCGACCCGGCGCTGATCCGGGAGCGGATCGTCGACCAGCTCACCGCGCAGGTGCTGTTCGTCGACCAGATCGAGACCATGTACGCCGACGGCGTGCGGACCTTCGTCGAGGTGGGCCCCGGCGGGACCCTCACCGGCCTGGTCAACCAGATCCTCGACGGCCGGGAGCATGCCGCGATCAGCCTGGACCGCCGGGGCCAGGACGGCGACGCCATGCTGCAGTCCGCGCTCGGCCAGCTCGCCGTCCAGGGCATTCCGTTGACCTTCGACGACCCGCCGCCCGCCTTCGCCGGTGGGCGGCGCCGGAAGCCGGTGATGACCATGCGGATCGACGGATCCAACTACGGTCGCAACTACCCGCCGCCGCTGGACCAGCCATCGCCCAACGGCGATCGCCCAGCTCGGTCCGCCCCAACCGCCTCCGCCCCAACCGCCTCCGCGGCAACCGCCTCCGTGGCAACCGCGTCGCCCGGGCCCGCCTCTCCGGCAACCGCGTCGCCCGGGCCCGCTTCGCCGGCGACCGCCGCGGCAGTGGCCGTGCCGGCTCCGGCTCCGGCCGACGACAACGC
>NZ_JAMQQF010000471.1 GCF_023716945.1 Frankia sp. AiPs1
GACCTGGGCACGGGCCCAGACCGGGGCCGCGGCCGCCCGGCTGCCCCTCGACGACGACGCGCTGGCCGCCGCCGCGGCGGCGGTCACCGACGCCCAGGCGGAGCTGGACCGGATGTCGGGACGGGTGGAGGCCGCCCGACGTTCCCTTGACGACTGGGCGGCGGCCGTCGCGGCCTTCGTCGCGGAGTCCGACACCCTGACCAGGGCCGCCGAGGAGGCGGCCGAGACGGGGCTGGCCGCCGAGACGGCCACCGAGGAGCTGGCCGCAGCCCTCGCGGCGCTCGGTGAGGAACCGCGCCGGGTTGCCGAGCAGATCATCCAACTTGACGCCCGGCGCGGCCAGATCGACGGCGAGCTGGCTGCCGCCCGCCGCGCCCACACCGAGGCGTTCGGCATGTCGGTGTCGGCGCGGGAGAGGGCGGACAGCGCCGCGAATGCCGCGGAACGAGCCGAGCGGGCCTGCCGGGACCAGCGGACGGAGCTGCTCGCCGTGGCCACGGTCGACGGCCTGCTCACGGCGTCCGCCCGGCAACGTCCGAGCGGCATCGAGCCCGACGGCCCGGACGGACCGCCAACGCAGGACGGGCCGCCGGCGCAGGACGGGCAGCTACAACCTCCGTCGACCCCGGACACCATCGACGGAACGTCTCGGCTGGTCTCCTGGCTGAGCGAACGCGTGCCGGAGCCTGAACGCGACGTCAGCGAGGACGCACTGCACCGCTCGCTGCGCGCCATCCGGGACGGTCTGGGTGCCGGCTGGGACGCGGAGTCCCGCCGCGGCTCGGACGGCGCACCGCTGGCCGTGGAGGTGTCCGGCCCCTACGGCCGCCGCGTGCTGTCCGACGCCACCGTCCAGGTCGCGGCCGACCTGCGCCGCGCCCGCGGGCTGCTCACCGCCCAGCAGGATCAGGCGCTGCGCAACCTGCTGCACGGCCGGGTCGCCCAGGAGGTCGCCCGCGCGTTGTTCGACGCCCGGGAGCTGATCGAGCGGATGAACGCGGTCCTCACCGCGGTGACGACCAGCCAGGGCATCGGCGTCCGGCTCGACTGGCGGACCCGCGGCAACCTCGACCCCGCCACCGCCACCGCGCTGCGGCTGCTGGCCAAGGACCCGGACGCGCGCACCGCCGAGGAGGACGCCGCCGTGCGCGCCGCGGTCGCCGGTCTCGTCGACGACGAGCGCCGCGATCGGCCCGAGGCGTCCTACCGGGATGTCATCGGCGACGTGCTGGACTACCGGAGCTGGCACGAGCTGCGGATCTACCTGTGCCGGCCGGGGCGCGCCGACGAGCTGCTCAGCCGGCGGACCCGGCTGTCGGAGGGGGAGAAGAAGCTCGTCACCTACCTGCCGATGGCGGCGGCGGCCTCCGCCTCGGCGGCCGCCCACGATCCACACGGCGTCGGCGCGCCCCGGTTGATCCTGCTCGACGACGCCTTCGCGAAGGTGTCGGAGGACAACCACGCCCGGCTGTTCGGCCTGCTGGTGAGCCTGGATCTCGACTTCGTCGTGACAAGCGAGCGATTGTTCGGCACCCACGCGGACGTGCCCGAACTGTCGATCATCGAGGTGCTGCGCGACCCGGACCTGCGCACGATCGCCCTGGTCCACTACCACTGGGACGGCCGGGCGCGCACCGAGCTGGCGGTCGCGTCCCGATGAGGGACGCCGAACCCGCCGGGACGAGGGACGCCACCGGCGTGGGCCGGGGCGAGGTGCACGCCTCGGTGTTCGCCTACGTCACCGAGAGCCCGGACTACCGGGTGATCCTTGGGATCTTTGCGGGAACCTTCTTCGCCGAGCTCACCCCGGACGACGTCACCGCCCGGCTCGCCGAGACAGGCGTGATCCTCCCGATCGAGGCGGTCGCCGGCCGGCTGGAGAAGCTACGGGAGTGGGGCAACCTCGACGTGTCGGCGTCGGTGGGCACGGTCAGCACCGTCGCCGACTACTACCGGCGCCGCAACCGGTATCTCATCACTCGGATCGGGCAGGAGGTACACGAACTCGTCGAAGGCGTACTCGCCCAGGTCGACGACGTCCGTGACATCTCCCTCGGCCGGCTCGATGCGCTCGCCGCCGCGCTGGAGGCGTTGCTGCGGCTCGACTTCGACCGGGCCGACCCGGCGGTGCTCGCCGACCACGTCCGAGCCGTCTTCGACCCGCACCGCGCCTTCTCCGCCGAGATCACCCAGTTCTTCGCCGCGATCAACCAGTGGCAGTCGCGGTTCGACCTCGACGAGACCGAGTTCGCGTTCTTCTCCGAGGTCCTCGTCGGCTACGTCGGCGAGCGGCTGGAGGCGCTGGAACGCCGGGCCCGACCGATCGCCGCGCTGCTCGCCGCGCTGGCCCCGAACGTGGGCGTCCTGGTGGCCCGAGCCCGCGACGGTCTGGCCGCGCGGGTCGCCGAGGCGGGCCTGACCGGGGTACGTGTCCGAGCCGAGCACGGCAGCAGCGCGGCGGACTGGGAGAACCTCACCGCCTGGTTCCTCGGGCGGCCGGGCACCCCGAGCCGGGTCGCGACCCTCGGCCACGATGCGGTGAACGCGGTGCGCACCCTGACCCAGAACCTCACCCGGCTGTCCCGCTCCGGCGTCGGCGGCACCTCCCGACGGGCCGACTACCTGCGCCTCGCCGCCTGGTTCGAGCAGGCCGGCCGCGACAACCCGCAGGAGTCGCACCGGCTCGCGGCCGCCGCCTTCGGCTTGTTCGGCGCCCGGCACCTCGCCGCGGCGGCCGGCGACGAGACCGACCCCGTCCCGTCCGCCACGTCGTGGTGGAACGCACCGGTGGCGCAGGTCCCGGTCAGCCTGCGCCAGCGCGGCGACACCACCAACCGGGGCCGCTCCGGGCAGATGCTCGACCGTTCGCGGGAGCGGGCGCACCTGCTGGCCCGGCGCCGGGCGGCGGAGGAGCGAGCGGCCGCGGCGCGCCAGGAACTGCTGGCCGCCGCCGGCCCCGACGGTGCGCTCGGTGACGGCACCCCGCTGTCCGAGGCGGCGCTGGCCCGCCTGCAACGCCTGCTGGGGCCGGCCGTCGCGGCGATGGGACCGAGCCGGTCGAAGGGCGAGGCCGAGGCCGACGGGCTGCGCTGCGTCGTCGAACGGCGCCCGGGGCAACCGACCGTGCTGCGCACCCCGGCCGGCTCCCTGACGGTGCACGACCTCGCCCTGACCCTGCTCCCGCTGCGGGACGCATGATGGCGGCCGGCGCGACGGCAGGCAGTGCGACGGCAGGCAGTGCGACGGCAGGCGACGACCCGCAGCGGGCCGGCGAGCTGGCGACCGCCGGACGGGCGCTGCTCGCCCGGCCCTGGCGCCTGGCCGAGGCCGACCGGACGCTGTTCGTCCTGATCCGCCGGCACGCCGACCTGCTCGACCGCTGGTTCACCCAGCGGCTGGGCTACCGGCTCGTCGTCGGCGCGGACACGGCCCGGCTGGTCAAGTCCGGCTACGTCCCGCCCGACCGGCCGCTGCGCACCCACACGGACCATCCGTTCACCACCCGCCAGTACGTCGTACTCGCCCTGGTCCTGGCCGCGACGGCGGCGGGCCCCGACCGGATCAGCCTGCGCGACCTCGTGCTGCAGGTGCGGTCCGCGGCGGCCGACGCCGAGATCGCCCTGGACGGTGCCGCGGGGGAACGGCGGGCCCTCGTCACCGCGCTGCGGTTCCTCATCGAGCACGGCGTGGTGCGTGAACTGGACCGGTCGGTCAGCGGCTACGAGACGGACGAGGGTGCGGACGCCCTGTTGGAGATCCGCAACGATCGGTTGGCGATGCTGCCCGCGCCCGCGCTGGTGGGGGCGCGCTCGGCCGTCGACCTGCTGGAACGGGCCGGGGGCGAGGGTCGCGGTCGGGCGGCGCTGCGCCGACGGCTGGTGGAGGACCCGGTGTTGTACGCCGACGACGTGGCGCCCGAGGACTGGGCGGAGCTGCGCCGACGCTTCGGCGAGGAGGCCCGCTACTGCGAGGAGATGTTCGGCCTGCTCGTCGAGGCCCGGGCCGAAGGGGTCGCCGCCATCGATGTCGACGGGGGATGCAGTGACCTGGCGTTTCCCGCTGGCGGAACGACGGCGCACGCGGCGCTGCTGCTCGTCGAGACGCTCGTCGCCCGCCACCGCGACGGCGCCACCGTGGACGCCGTCGACGACGAGCTCGACGATCTGCTCGACCGGTACGGCCGGTACTGGCGCAAGGACGCCGTGGCCGACCCGGCGCGGCTGCGCGACGAGGCAGTGGGGCTGCTCGCCTCGATGGGGCTGGTCCGGTGGGAGCCCGACGGCCGGCTGCGCCCCCGTCCGGCCGCCGCGCGGTTCGCCGCCCGCGTGACCGTCAGCGAGCCTCGAGGCGAACAACCGGCAGGCGAGCCCGCGCAGGCGACGCTGCTGTGAGGCCACCGACGGTTACGAGCATGGGCTGCGAGCATGGTTCCACGCGATGACGAGGCCGGCGCCCGATCCATCAAGGCGCACCCGTTCCTGGCCGATCCGGCGCTGCGCCCGCTGTGGCAGGCTGTCGCGGCCGCGCTGGACCGCAACGGCCTGGACTGGCGCGGTCGGCTCACCCTGCCCGCGCTGCCGGCCGAGGGACGCCGCCGCCTCGGAGTCATGGTGGAACGGTCCGTGCCTGCGGGGCGCCGGGCGTTGCCGCTCACCGACGTGGCCGCCGCAGTCGAACGGCTGACCGGGACCGGGCTCGTCGAGGCGCTCACCGCGCTCGGATCCGGGCCGCCTTGGCCGCCGCGGACTCGGTGTCCGGGTAGCGCGGATCGGGCCCGCTTCGTGCGGATGCGGCCC
>NZ_JAMQQF010000472.1 GCF_023716945.1 Frankia sp. AiPs1
CTCCGGCGGGAACGGGTTCGCGGGCACCCGGCCCGCCCGGCCGGCCGACGGGCGCCTGGCGGACCTCGCGGCATCCACGTTGCCCGGCCCCGCCGCGGCGGATCCGGCGTTTCTCGTTCCCGGCGCCGGAGGCCAGCCGATCTTCTTCTCCCCGAGGACGGCCCTACTGTGTCTGAATATTGCTGGTGCACGGCCACTCCGGCCATCGAGGACCTGATCCGGGAGCATGACGAGCTGGTCGAACTCTCGGCCGACGCGCGTGAGGCCTATCGGCGGGGCGACCTCGAGTCGCTGATCGACTGCTGTACCAGGATCTCCACCGTCCTCGGCCCGCACACCGTGGTGGAGGAACGCGGCCTGTTTCCCCCGATGGCCGCCGAGTTCCCAGAGAAGATCGCGATTCTGCGCGGCGAACACCGCCGCGTCGAGGCGGTCCTCGCGGGCGCGGCCGACGGCACCGCCCGCACCGATCCGGCCTGGGCCGCCCGAGCCGTCGAGATGCTGACGCTGCTGCGGCGCCACATCGTCAAGGAGCAGGAGGGCCTCTTCCCGGCCGCCCTCGCCGTCCTCAGCAACGAACAGTGGGACATGCTCACCGCCATCCGCGCGGGAACGAGCCTCATCGGCTCCTGAGCGGCGGCCCGGACCGGCGGGCTGCCCGCCCGCCACCTTCGGGTGCCCCCTCGTCGCCGGTAGGTCCCGGCAGGCGGCCCATCTGCGGCGGATGTGACCAGCAGGATCCGGGGTCGGGCCGCCGCCTGGTCGTGGCGGCGGGAGGATGGGCCGGTGAGGACACCCAGCTGCGACGCGACGCACCACTTACGCGCCCGCCGGGATCCCTTCGCCACTCCCACGGAAAGCGAGGCCCACGCGTGAGTCCACAAGGACCCGGTACCGCCGTCGACGTCGACGACCAGGTCGTGCTGCTGGACCCCGACCGCCGCCCCTGCGGGACGGCGCCCCGGCTCGCCGTGCACGGCCTCGACACGCCTCTGCACCTGGCCTTCTCCTCGTACCTGTTCGACGCGACCGGCCGGCTGCTGGTCACCCGCCGGGCGCTGGGCAAGCGCACCTGGCCAGGGGTGTGGACGAACAGCTGCTGCGGGCATCCTCGGCCCGGTGAGGACATCGCCGTCGCCGTCCAGCGCCGGGTGGAACAGGAACTGCGGCTGGCCCTGACCGATCTGCACTGCGCGCTGCCGGACTTCGCCTATCGCGCCACCGCCGCGGACGGCCTGGTGGAGAACGAGGTGTGTCCCGTCTACGTCGCTCGGGCGGTGGGCGACCCGGACCCGGACCCGGCCGAGGTCGTCGAGTGGCGCTGGGTCGACTGGGAAAGCTACCGGCAGGCGGCGTTCGCCGCGCCGTGGGCGTTGAGTCCCTGGTCGGTCGATCAGATGATCGCGTTCGGCCGGGCCGCGCACCCGCTGACGGCCGCACTGCACGCCGCCAGCTGAGCGAACGTCGAACGAGGAGCCCATCCGGGGGGTGGCCTCGCCGCTCTGGGTGAGGCCGGAGCACCACCCGGGTGGGTCCCCTGATCCCGATGCGCCGGCAGGCGTGCCGGCAGGCCCTGGCCCGGATCAACCGAATCGACAGGCGGCCAGGACTACATCTTCTGGTTCGAACGGGTCGCCCTGTTCGCCTATACCTATGGCTACTTATCACTAGTGAGGGAACCACCTCGGTTACGTTCGGTCAACAGTTGATCGCGAAGCGATCATCGTCGCGGCGGCCGGACGGTATTCCTGCAAAACGGTGGCGAGTTACAGCGCTGTCACCACACCGGCAGCCTCCCGAAATCCACGAGCCACTGCCGCGGCCGGCAAGCGGGACCCGTCGGTCGGCCTGAGCAAACCGGGCGCCGCCACGGGCGGATCCACCCGGTCGGCTGGCCCGCGCGCCGAGGGCTTCCCGCTCTCGGCGCATCGGGTCGGCTACGGACGACCTGCCGGGGAATGCACATAGGTCGGCCGCCGGCAACGGTATGAGGTCCCTAATCACCGGGCAGTTGTTCCCGGCCGGGTACCACGATGGTGCCGGGTCCCGCACCCGATCGACGCCGGTCCGGGCCGGCCGAGCCGAGCCCTCGGGAGCCGGGCCCGCGCAGCCGAGCCCCCGCCTCGACCTCACTTCCCGCCCCGCCGCGCACGGCGACCCCCGCCACACCCGGCGGCCGGCCCCTGATGACGATCCGCCACCGGCGTCACTGACCTGGCGTTCCGCCCACACCCCAGGGCACGGTATCCACGGGGAAGGGCGCCGCCGTCCCGGCGGACAGCGGCGAAGCCCGTCCCCCCCGCAACCCCGACCAGGCCGGCGCAGCGCGGCTCCGGCGCGCCCGGACGCCCGCCCGAGGTGCCACACAGGACCGAGCGCTGCAGATCGGTGAGCGACGGGTGACCTGTCACCCACCGTGTGGGACACATTCCACGGCGGCCACCGCGGGACCGGCCCCGAGGTGGGCCGAGAGCGGTCCGATGGTCGTCCGGCGGCTCGGCCGGCGCGGTGTTTCCAGCCGTGCCACGGCATCAGGCCGGCAAACGGGTCGGCGGCACCGCCGATATCCGGCGCGCGCCCGGCGCAGTCTGGTTTTGGCCGGCCAACCGTATTCCGATGGGCGATGCCGAGACGATCACCCGCCCGGGCAACCGGAAAGGCCGTCATTCATTTCCGGGAAATTCGAACCACCGGTAAGGCATTGACTGTCCGTGACCGCAGGCCCTGGGGATCAGGGCTATCGGAAGCCCTCGGTTCGGGCCAGTCCCCGATTGGTTCCGCAAAGTGCTTGCCGCCCACGCCGTCGGTGCGGGAGGCTGCCGATGCGCGCCGAGACGCGCCTGCCGGCGCAACAAAGCGCATGTCCGCGAACCGCGCGACACCCACGGGGGTTACTGGTATATGGAGCGTTCCACGGTGCGATCATGCGAGCCGCGATCGGTTCGGCGACGTCCGTACTCATTGTTCGAATCCTGACCGCGGCGATCCTCGCAACCTCGCTCCGAACATCGGCCCGCGGCCGAAAAAAGACTGCGGAAATCGTGGAGAGGCCGCCACTTTTCCGTGGACGGCTTCGGCGTACGAGCGCGCCACCGTTCCACGCCAGCCCCTGGTTCCACGCCAGCCCCTGGTTCCAGCCGAGCCCGATGGCTTCACCAAGCCCGATGGCTCCGCCCGAGCCCGCTGGGCTCACTCGAGCCCCGCTGGGCGCACCCGAGCCGCCAGGTCTCGCTCCGAGCCCTGAGGTTTCCCCCCAGTCCCTGGACGACCAACGATAGGTGGAGTCTGCCATGACCGAGCCCGTACCGACCGACCCCGGAGCGACCGGCACGGCCCCCGGCGAGGACTCCCGGCTGAGTCTGAGCACGGCGGCCGCGCGCAACCTCGCGACGACCACCAAGTCCGTCCCGCAGATGCAGGAGATCACCTCCCGGTGGCTGCTGCGGGTGCTGCCCTGGGTCCACACCGCCGGCGGCGTCTACCGGGTCAACCGGCGGTTGACCTACGTGCTCGGCGACGGACTCGTCACCTTCACGTCCGTCGGATCCGAGGTGCGGGTGGTGCCCGGCGAGCTCGCCGAGCTGCCCGCGCTGCGCGGCTTCGACGGCGGGGCGCTCGCCGGCCTCGCCGACCGCTTCGTCCAGCGGGAGTACGCCGCGGGCGACGTGCTCGCCGAGACGGGCGCGCCGGCCGACGAGGTGTTCCTCATCGCCCACGGCAAGATCGGGAAGTTCGGGCCCGGCGAGTACGGCCACGAGCGGTCGCTCGGGGTGCTCGCCGACGGCGAGTACTTCGGCGACGAGGTGCTCACCGAGTCGGAGCTGTCCTGGGAGTACACCGCTCGGGCGCTGACCGCCGCCACCGTGCTGGTGCTCTCCCGCCAGCAGCTCGCCGAGATCACCGGGCAGGACGCCGAGCTCAGCGGGCATTTCGAGGACTATCGCAGCCGGCCGCAGCCGGCCCGTAACCGCCTCGGCGAGGCGGAGATCGCGATCGCCGCCGGGCACTCCGGCGAGCCGGACCTGCCGGGCACGTTCGTGGACTACGAGCTGGCGCCGCGCGAGTACGAGCTGTCCGTCGCCCAGACGGTGCTGCGCATCCACAGCCGGGTGGCTGACCTGTACAACGAGCCGATCAACCAGCTCTCCCAGCAGTTGCGGCTCACCGTCGAGGCGCTGCGCGAGCGCCAGGAACACGAACTGATCAACAGCCCCGACTTCGGCCTGCTGCACAACGCCGACCTGCGCCAGCGCATTCAGACCCGCTCGGGCCCGCCGACCCCGGACGACCTCGACGAGCTGCTCAGCCGGCGGCGCAGCACGCATTTCCTGCTCGCCCACCCGCGGGCCATTGCGGCCTTCGGGCGGGAGGCCACGGCGCGAGGCATCTACCCGGCGACCGTGCTGTTCCACGACCAGCACGTGCCGGCGTGGCGCGGCGTGCCGATCCTGCCGGTGAGCAAGATTCCGATCAGTTCCACCGGGACGACGTCGATTCTCGCGCTGCGCACCGGCGAGGAGAACCAGGGCGTCATCGGCCTGAACCATGTCGGGCTCGCCGATGAATACGAGCCGGGGCTGTCCGTCCGATTCATGGGTATCAACGAGAAGGCGATCATCTCCTATCTCGTGACGACCTACTTCTCCGCCGCCGTGCTCGTGCCGGACGCGCTCGGGATCCTGGAGAACGTCGAGATCGGACGCTGAGCCCACCGACCGGGGGGGGGGGGGGGGGGGGGGGGGGGGGGGGGGGGGGGGGGGGGGGGGGGGGGGGGGGGGGGGGGGGGGGGGGG
>NZ_JAMQQF010000473.1 GCF_023716945.1 Frankia sp. AiPs1
GGCCGGGCGAGGGCCGGGTGACCCGGCCGCCCGGCCAGCGGGTTCCCGGACCTGCGCAGCCGGTGCCGCAGGTGGCCCCGGGGCCGCACGCGGTGGTCGTCGCGGGCGCCCGGCCCAACTTCGTCAAGGCCAAGCCGGTGCTGGACGCCCTGGCGGCCGGCGGGTTCCGTACCACGTTCGTGCATACGGGCCAGCACTACGACGAGGCGATGAGCGGGGTGTTCTTCGCCGAGCTCGACCTGCGCCGCCCCGATCATCACCTGGCGGCGGGCTCGGGCTCCCACGCCGTGCAGACGGCCGCGGTGATGACCGCCTTCGAGCCGCTGCTGGAGCGGCTGGCCCCCGACGTCGTCGTCGTGTTCGGAGACGTGAACTCGACGCTGGCCTGCGCGCTGGTGGCGGCGAAGGCGGGGGTGCGGGCCGCTCACGTCGAGGCGGGCCTGCGCAGCGGTGACCGGTCGATGCCCGAGGAGATCAATCGGATCGTCGCGGACCATCTCTGCGCCGACCTGTTCGCCACCTCGCCGGATGCGGTGGAGCACCTGCTGCGGGAGGGCGCCGCGCCACGGTCGGTGCACCTCGTCGGCAACGTCATGGTGGACACCCTGCTGGCCCGCCGCGACGAGGCGCTCGCCCGGCCGACCCTCGCCGACCTGGGGCTGCGTCCCGGCGGCTACGGGCTGGTCACCCTGCACCGGCCGGCCAACGTCGACGACGCCGCGGCGCTCGCCGGCCTGCTCGGGGCGCTCGGCGAGATCGCGACGCGCTGCCCGCTGGTCTTCCCGGCGCATCCGCGCACCGCGGCCCGGGTGGGTGGCCGGCTGCCCGCGGGGGTCCGCCTGCTCGGGCCGGTCGGGTATCTCGACTCGGTGGCGCTGCAGGCCGGCGCCCGGATCATCCTCACCGACTCGGGTGGGATCCAGGAGGAGTCGACGGTGCTCGGCGTGCCGTGCCTGACGCTGCGGGAATCCACCGAGCGCCCGCTTACGGTCACCGAGGGCACGAACCGGGTGGTCGGGCGCGACCGCCGGGTGGTCGTCACCGCGGCGCTCGACACCCTGGAACATCCGCCGCCGCCGCGCCGTCCGGCGTTGTGGGACGGGCAGGCCGGCCGGCGGATCGCCCGGGTGCTGGGGCGGGCGATGGGGCAACCGTCGGCGGGCGGCGCGGCCGTTGGTCCGGTGGCCGCCGCGCGATGAGGACACGATGAATCAGCTACGTCGCTTTATGTAATTAATAAGAAACACTCTGCTCATGTCATCGAACAAGCTGGTGGTGGTCGGGCAGGGCTACGTCGGTCTCCCGGTGGCGATGCGGGCCGTCGCCGTGGGCTGGCATGTCGTCGGGGTGGAGGTGGATCCCGACCGGGCCGCCCGGCTCGCGGCCGGGCGCTCCTACGTCGAGGACATCCCGGATCCCGCGCTCGCCGCGGCCCTGCGCAGCGGCCGGTACGAGCCGACCGGAGACTACGCGCAGGCCGACGGGTTCGACGTCGCGGTGATCACGGTGCCGACCCCGCTGCGCGAGGGCGCCCCCGACCTGTCCTACATCGTCGACTCGGCCCGCAGCCTGGCGCCGCTGGTCACCGCGGGCGCCACGGTGATCCTGGAGTCGACCACCTATCCCGGGACGACCGAGGAGCTGCTCGCGCCGCTGCTCGCCGAGGGCTCCGGACTGCGGCCCGGGGTGGACTTCCACCTCGGCTACTCCCCGGAGCGCATCGACCCGGGGAACCGGACGTGGAACCTGGTGAACACGCCCAAGGTGGTCTCCGGCACGGGCCCGGCGTCGCTGGCCGCCGTCACCGCCTTCTACGACAGCCTGGTCGAGCGGACGGTCCCGGTCGCCTCGACCCGCACCGCGGAGCTGACCAAGCTGCTGGAGAACACCTTCCGCCACGTCAACATCGCGCTGGTGAACGAGCTGGCGATGTTCGCCCACGAGCTCGGCGTCGACGTCTGGGAGGCGATCGACGCCGCGTCGACGAAGCCGTTCGGCTACCTGCGCTTCACTCCCGGTCCCGGCGTCGGCGGCCACTGCCTGCCCATCGATCCGTCGTACCTGTCGTGGCGGGTGCGCCGAAGCCTGGGGCGCAGCTTCCGATTCGTCGAACTGGCCAACGACGTCAACGACCACATGCCCGACCACGTCGTACGCCGGGTGACCGAGATGCTCAACGCCCGGCGCCTGCCCGTCGCGGGCAGCCGCATCCTGCTGCTGGGGCTGGCCTACAAGCGCAACACCGGTGACGCCCGCGAGGCGCCGGCGACCCGCGTCGCCGGCCTGCTGGCCGATCTCGGCGCCGAGGTGCACGCCGCCGATCCGCATGTCGATCCGGCCCGGCTGCCGGCCCGGGTGACCCTCGTCGAGGCGGGCGCGGCCGAGCTGGCGGCGGCGGATCTCGTGGTCATGCTCGTCGACCACGACGCCTTCGACCGCGAGACGGTGGCCCGGCACGCCCGGCTCGTGCTCGACACCCGCCGCTGGCTGCCCGGCCCCCCCGACGCCCGGCGATCGGACCCCGCCGCGATGCGGATACCCGCCCAGGCGACCCGGTACGAAGACGCCGGTCTCGCCGTGGAGTCCCTCTGACCCGCCCGTACGGCGACACGCCCGAAACTCACTGAACGAAGCTAACTACTTACAAGTAGTCGCCGAATCGGGCTCCCTCTTCCTAGGATGATCGCTGAAAGTAGCAATCTACTTACAGAAAGGAGGGATCTGATGCGAAGCTCGTTCCGCGTGGCACACCGGGTGGGACTGCGCCGGCTCACCGCCGGCGTCGTGTCCGGTGGCGTCCTCGCGGCCACCATGGTCGGTGTGGGGGTGAGTCCGGCCTCGGCCGTCGCCAGCCCCTTGGCCTACGAGCAGTACGCCTACGGGACATCGGTCGCGCTGGGCAGCACGGTGACGTCGGGGCCGACGTTCCCGGCCGGGATCTCCTGCACGACCCTGCCGAATCAGGCGAGCACCGCCGGGGGCCTCGTCAACATCCCCGGCGTGATCACGGCGGGCGCGGTGTTCCAGTCCGCGACCACCGCCGAGACGGGTCCGAACAACAACCAGGTCGCGGTCACCCGCAGCACGGTGGCCAACGTGAGCCTCCTGGGTGGGCTGGTCGGGCTCAGCGGTCTGGCGGTCACCTCGACCGCGGTCAACACCGGGACCGTCGTCGCGAGCGCCGGCACGGTCTCGCTGGGGAGCCTGACCGTGCTCGGCCTGCCGATCCCGCTGGGCGCCATCGGCCCGAACACGGTGATCGGAATCCCGGGCATCGGGACGATCACGCTCAACCAGCAGACGGTGGCGGCGAACGGGATCCGCACCATCGGGGCACGGGTGCAGATCCTCGCGGGGCCGAACGCCGGCCTGGACATCGCGCTGGGCTACACCCAGTCGCGTTTCCTGCCGAAGCCGCCGGTGTTCATGACCGGGGTGGCGTACTCGAACCTGATCGCGGCGGGTCCGCTGTCGGTGAGCCCGCTCATCGCGCAGAGCGTTCCCTGCAACGGTGGATCGACCACGGCGAACCTGGTCGGCATCAACCTGCCGGGCATCCTCAACACCGGGGTGATCACGGCGTCGGGGGCGGCGGTCCTGGGTAATCCCACCCTGGGCGCCACGAAGATCACGCTGGCCAACATCAACATCCTGAGTGGGTTGATCACGGCCAGTGCGATCACCTCGCAGGCGAACGCGTCGAAGGGCAGCGGCCAACCGGCCGTGCTCGATGCCACCGGCACCCAGTTCGCCGGCCTGTCGATCGCCGGGGTACCCATCCCGGTGAACGTGGCGCCCAATACCTTCATCCCGCTGCCCGGTGTCGGATACGTGGTGTTGAACCGCCAGATCCAGACCGCGAACGCGCTGGAGGTTCGGGCCGTCGAGGTGGTGATCCAGATCGCGGGTGTGCTTCCGGTCGGGGCCGTGATCCGGCTGGGCGTCGCCTCGATCAACGCGTCCGACAACGGGGCTGTCGCCCTGTCGGCGCCGATCAACGGGTACGACAGCCTGGAGCTGTCCTCCCCGCATGTCAGCGACCTCTGCGGTGGCGTGGCGGACCCGGCGAAGTGCCTGGGAGTGAGTGACACGCTGTAACCCGCGGGCAGACCGGCGCCCGGGGACGCACTGACCCCGTGGGCCGCGCGAACCCGAGGGATGCACCAGAACCCGCGAGGGTGCCCACGATTCTGGGGCGCACCCGCACGGGAGGCGGGCGGGTGGGGGTGCTTTGCCCTACCCGCCCGCTCGTGCGTCCGGCGTCGGATGTCGCGCCGTGCCGCCCGAACTCTCCGTGAGTGCTGTATCTCTCTGTAGTCATGTCATGGCTGTAGGTTGAGCACGTCGTGGAGGGAGTACCGGCGAAGGGTGGGCGCCATGCGAGTTGTCGTCGCGACGGAGGCACGGTTCCATCGGGGAGGCGACGACCGTGTGCTGGCCCCCACGCCCGGCGAGGCCTACTCGCACTGGTGCGGCTACCTGGGCGTCTTCGACGAGGTCGTGGTGCTCGCCCGGGTCGGCGCGGCGCCCGGTGACCCGGCGGCGGCAGCATCCTTCGCCGTCGACGGCGAGCGGGTCCGCGTCGTTGCACTGCCGCCCTATCAGGGACCGGCCGGCTACCTGCGCACCGTACGCTCGATACGTTCTGTGATTGCCGAGGGGCTCGATGCGGGCGGCCAGCTTGCTCCCAGCCCCCGGCAGCGCACCGTGGGCGCGGCCGCGGGTGCGGGTGCCGCACGCCGATCGTCGCCGCCCGGGCCGATCC
>NZ_JAMQQF010000474.1 GCF_023716945.1 Frankia sp. AiPs1
CGCCGAGGGCGCGGCCCTGCGTGACACCGACGGTCGCACCTACGCCGCGGCCACCGTCGGGCTGAGCCGGCCGGAGCTGGCGATCTCGGCGCTGCGAGCGACCGTGGCCGCGGCGGTCTCCAGCGGGGCGCGTCGCTTCGAGGCCGCAGCCGTCGTCACGGAGGGTGATGGTATCGCGGGCGATGATCTTGCCGTCCTCGCCGAGTTCGGCGCCGGCGTCCCCGTCTTCCTCGGCGGCACCGACGGCGCGGCTCGCAGCAGGACGACCAGCTAGCGTGCCGACTTCGAGTCCCGCCCCCGGCGGCACGACCCCGGTGGAGTTCCGGTCCGGGTTCGCCTGCCTCGTCGGCCGGCCCAACGCCGGCAAGTCGACGCTGACCAACGCCCTCGTCGGCACCAAGGTCGCCATCACCAGCGGCCGGCCGCAGACGACCCGGCACGCCATCCGGGGCATCGTGCACCGTGCCGACGCCCAGCTCGTCCTTGTCGACACCCCCGGGCTGCACCGGCCGCGCACGCTGCTCGGGCAGCGCCTCAACGACGTCGTGCGCGCCACCCTGTCCGAGGTCGACGTCGTCGGGTTCTGCATGCCCGCCGACGAACCCGTGGGCCGGGGCGACCGCTTCATCGCCGAGGAGCTGTCCCGCCTGCCGAAACGAACCCCGGTGGTGGCCATCCTGACCAAGACCGACAAGGTCGGCGACGCCGACCGGATCGGTGCGCGGCTGCTCGACGTGGCCGGCCTCGGCGAGTTCAGCGACATCGTCCCGGTCAGCGCCATCCGCTCCTACCAGGTGGACGTGCTTGCCGACGTGCTGGCGGCCCGGCTGCCGACGGGCCCGGCGCTCTACCCCGGCGGCGAGCTGACCGACGAGCCCGAGCAGGTCATGGTCGCCGAGCTGGTCCGGGAGGCGGCGCTGGAAGGGGTCCGCGACGAGCTGCCGCATTCACTGGCGGTGGTCGTCGAGGAGATGATCCCCCGGGAGGGTCGATCGGCCCAGAACCCGCTGCTGGACGTGCGGGTCAACGTCTTCGTCGAGCGGCCCAGCCAGAAGGCGATCGTCATCGGCGCCGGCGGCTCCCGGCTCAAGGCGGTCGGCACCCGCGCCCGCGGGCAGATCGAGGCGCTGCTAGGGACGCCGGTCTTTCTGGACCTGCACGTCAAGGTCGCGAAGGACTGGCAGCGAGACCCCCGCCAGCTACGCCGCCTGGGCTTCTGACCTCGAGGCTGGGACGCCGAGTCCACCGCCGACTCACGGCACGGCACCGGGCACGGGCAGGTCACGGTGTGCGTGTCGCGGTGCCGTGTGCTTGGCGCGTTGCGGTGCGATCGGCCCGGTTTCGGCGCGCAGACCGCGCACAACGCACCGCAATGCGGTGGGATTCGTCGCCGGTCACCGATGTCACCGGTCACCGGCGCCACGGCCACCACAACCACCGCCGCGGGCGTGGGAGCGCCACGGTCGGGGGGTCGGACCCGTCGTTGACGACCGCACCGTCGACGATCTCCAGGATCGGCGGCATGGCCCGGCGCGGCCGCCGCTGCGCCGCCATACCGGCGTCCTTGGTCGCGGGGACGGGGGCGGCGGATCCGTCATCTGGTGACCCGGCGTGACCGGAATCGGCGCGCGGGGACGCTGTGGCGTCGCCGGTCGCGCCGTGTCGGTCGATGGCCGTGGCCTGCCTGGACGTCCTGGCCTGGCCGGCGCTCGCAGTCTCGCCGATCGTGGTGCTCTCATCGGTGGTGGTGCTCTCGTCGGTTGTCGTGACCTGGTCGGTGGTGGTGCTCTCGTCGGCAGTCGCGTCCTGGTCGGTGGTGGTGCTCTGGTCGGTGGTGGTCTTCTGATCGGCTGTGGTGCTTTGACCGGTGGTGGTGCCCTGGTCGGCCGTGGTGCTTTGGTCGGTGGCCGTGGCCTGGTCGGGGTGGGTGGCCCCGGCGGACGCGGGGGGCTCGCCGAACGTCCCGTCCCCGGGCGACGTCGAGGCCCGGCCGGATGACTCGGCCGGCTTGGCCGCGCCGGCGTCACCGGCCGCCGCGGCCTGGTCGGATGGCGAGGTTCCGTCGGATGGCGAGGTTCCGTCGGCGGCTGAGGTTCCGTCGGCGGGCGGTGCCGCAGTGGAGCCGGTAGCCGTCTCGGACCGCCCAGGTCGGGATGCGGCGGCTGTGGTCGGGTCGTCGGCGAGGGTCAGCGGTGGTGCATCCTCGGCGAGCGCGGCGATCAGCAGCGCCTGGCGGTTGGCGAGGATGAAGGCCTTGACCTCCGGGGGTTGCAGAGCGTAGCGGCTGAGCTTCTTGCCGCGCAGGTCGATCCGTTCGACGTCGTAGCGGCCCTTGGCCGGGTTCGTGAACTCCTCGCCGGTGCGCTTGCTCAGGTCCATGGAGACCAGGCGGCAGACGAAGAAGTGCGACACCGCGACACCGTCGCCGCGCGGCGGACTGGTGAGGAACACCTGTTGGACGCGGTCGACCGTCGCGCCGAGCTCCTCGGCGAGTTCGCGGTGCAGGGCCGCCTCCACCGAGCCGTCCTCGCGGTCGACCCCGCCGCCGGGGGTGGACCAGTAGGGCTTGCGTTTCGGCAGTGTCCGCCGGAAGAGCACCAGTCGGCCGTTGCCATCGATGAGGATCGCTCGCGCCGCCCGCCGTACCACCCGCACGCAGCCATCATCCGCAACCTGCGGCGTCTGGCGCAGGGGAGTCCGGCTTCCACCGGCAAAGGTATCCATTTGTGATCTCTCGTATGCGAGAGGTTGCGAAACAGGGCTGGTTCGTCGCGGTCATCTGCCGGATGACCTCGCCTTACCGCGCAGACCCGGGGTCGTGCAACCATGGGCGGGTGCCGGTGTATCGCGACGAAGGGGTCGTCCTGCGAACGACCCCTCTCGCCGAGGCTGACCGCATCATCACCGTGCTCACTCGGCGCAACGGCCGGGTCCGGGCCGTGGCCAAGGGTGTGCGCAAGACGTCCTCGCGGTTCGGCTCCCGGCTGGAGCCGGGCACCCACGTCGACCTGATGTTGCACTCCGGCCGGTCGCTGGACACCGTCACCCAGGCCGACATCATCTCCCCCTATGGAACGACGATCGCGCTCGACTACGCCCGGCACACCGCCGCGGCCGTGATGCTCGAGACGGGCGAGCGGTTGACCAGCGAGGAGCGGCAGCCCGCGTTGCGGTTGTTCCTGCTGCTCGTCGGCGGTCTGCGCACGCTAGCCGCGGGGCAACGGCCGGCCCCGCTCGTGCTGGACGCGTTTCTGCTCCGCTCGCTGGCGGTGTCCGGATACGGCATGGCCCTGGACGACTGTGCCCGGTGCGGGGAGCCGGGCCAGCACCTGTCGCTGTCCGTTGCTGGCGGCGGCGTAGTGTGCCCGCAATGTCGTCCGCACGGCGCGGCGTCGGTCTCGGCGGGAGCGGTGCGACTGCTCACCGACCTGTTGCGCGGCGACTGGGACGGCGCGCTGGCCAGCGACGCCCGCGCCCGGCGGGAGGCCGGCGGCATCGTCGCCGCCTATCTCCAGTGGCATCTCGAACGGGGGCTGCGCGCGCTGCCGCATCTGGAACGGGCATGAGAGGCCGCGGCCGGGCCGGCACTGGACCGGGCTGTTCGATGACCGCGGCGGCGCGGCGATCGGTCCGCGGGTCGCCGGCCATGAGGGACGCGCCGGTCGAGAAGGACGCGCCGGTCGGGAGGGACGCGCTGGTCGGGGACGCGCTGGGAGGGGATGAGGACGGACATGGTGAGGTGGACAGCGGCGGTGGGGGCTCCCGGCGCGATCCGGCGTCGGCAGGGGGACGGTGCGGCGATGGCAGATACCGGTACGACAGATGACGGCTCGGCGCTGCCCCGGCCGGTTCTGGGGAGGTAGGCAGTGACTTTGCGCAATGACGTGGGGGCGCGGTTCCGTGATCCGCACCCCCATCCTTCGGGGGCCCGGCCTCCGGCGCTGCCGCGCAGCCTGGTTCCGCGGCACGTGGGCATCGTCATGGACGGCAACGGCCGCTGGGCCAAGCGGCGCGGGCTCGCCCGGACGAAGGGGCACGAGGCCGGGGAGGACTCGCTTTTCGACTGTGTCGAGGGAGCGATCGAACTCGGCGTGCGATGGCTGTCGGTGTACGCCTTCTCGACGGAGAACTGGAAGCGCTCGCCGGACGAGGTGGCGTTTCTGATGCGCTTCACCGACGGGGTGTTCGGCCGGCGGATCGCGGACATGGACGCGCTCGGGGTGCGGGTGCGGTGGGCGGGGCGCCGGCCCCGGCTCTGGGGGAACGTGATCCGGCGCCTGGAGTCCTCGGAGGAGCGCACCCGCGACAACGACCGGCTCACGCTGGTGATGTGCGTGAACTACGGCGGGCGGGCCGAGATCGCGGACGCCGCGGCGGCGATCGCCCGGGACGTGCGCGAGGGGCGGCTGCGAGCCGACCGGATCGACGAGGCCACGGTGAGCCGCTACCTCGACGAGCCCGACATGCCCGACCTCGACCTGGTCATCCGGACGTCCGGCGAGCAGCGGCTGAGCAACTTCCTGCTCTGGCAGGCGGCGTATGCCGAGTTCTCGTTCGTCGAGACGCTCTGGCCCGACTTCGACCGCCGCGACCTGTGGCAGGCATGCGAGGAGTTCGCCCGCCGCGACCGGCGCTACGGCGGCATCGTCGCCCATCGTGCCTGACCGTCCCGCTGCCGCTGCCGCTGCCGCTGCCGCTGCCGCTGCCGCTGCCGCCGACGACGACGCCGCGCCCGCGCCGTCGGATGCGGCACCGTCC
>NZ_JAMQQF010000475.1 GCF_023716945.1 Frankia sp. AiPs1
CCACGAGGCGACGCGGCACCGAACGGGCGGCGGTCGCCGCGCGGTTGTCCCAGGGCTCGGCGTCGGCCAGGCCCGGGATCGGCGGAACCGTCGCCCGGCTGCCGGTGGCCACGACCACCGCCCGCGTCGCGCTCAGCACCTGGCGGCCGCCGTCGGCGGCGGTGACCTCGACCTGGCGCGGCCGGCCGGTCAGCCGGCCGGTGCCACGAACGAGCGTCACGCCCTTGTCGGTGAGCCACGGCACCTGGGAGTCGTCCGAGAAGCCGCCGACCAACTGGTCACGCCGGGCGAACGCCGCCGCGGGGTCCAGCGCGCCGGTGACCGCCGCCGCGGCGCCGGGCACCCGCCGCGCCGCGGCCAGCACCTCCCCCGGCCGGATGAGGGTCTTGCTGGGGATGCAGCCCCAGTAGCTGCACTCGCCGCCGACGAGCTCCCGTTCGACGATCGTCACGGCGAGCCCCGCGTCAGCGCACCGGCCCGCGACGTTCTCCCCGGCGGGACCCGCGCCGAGCACGATCACATCCACCACATCCACCTGCGCGTCCTGCGTCTGTGTGTCCGGGCCCATGCCCGTGCCTCCCCACCGCCGCCGCCAGGATCACCGCAGCCGGGGGCTGGCCGGGCGGTGGTAAGGGGCCCGCTATCCCCTCGACCCCGAACCGTCATCTGCCGCCGGCAGCATGGCGGGGGACGGCTCGCTCGTACCGTACGCGCGCCGACGGTGACGAGAAGCACCCGGCCCGAACGGACGGCGCGCCGCCCGTGACCGGGAGGCGCGGGGTGTCAAGGGAACAATGGCGTCGGAGCGCGAAGCAGGGCCCGGTGCGCGCGTACCCACCCGCACCGGGCCGCCGTGACGAAACGAGCGGGGAGACAAGATGCAGCTCGGGATGGTCGGCCTCGGCCGGATGGGCGCCAACCTGGTTCGCCGGCTGATCCGCGACGGCCACGAGTGCGTGGTCTACGACGTGAACGCCGAGGCCATCAAGGCCCTGGAGGCCGAGGGTGCCACGGGGGCAGGGACGCTCGCCGAGTTCGCCGCGGCGCTGCGTCCGCCGCGGACCGCCTGGATCATGGTGCCGGCCGGGTTGACCGGGCAGACCGTCGACGCGGTCGCCGAGCACTTCGCGCCGGACGACGTCATCATCGACGGCGGCAACTCGTACTACCGCGACGACATCCACAAGGCGTCCGAACTCGCCCCCAAGGGCATCCACTACGTCGACGTCGGCACCTCTGGCGGCGTTTTCGGCCTGGAGCGCGGCTACTGCCTGATGATCGGCGGCGAGCCGGCGACCGTGGCCCGGCTGGAGCCGCTGTTCGACACGATCGCCCCCGGCGTCGGCGCCATCCCCCGCACCCCAGGCCGCGTCGGCGAGCCGGTGCAGGCCGAGAAGGGCTACCTGTACTGCGGGCCGAACGGCGCCGGACACTTCGTCAAGATGGTCCACAACGGCATCGAGTACGGCATGATGGCCGCGTTCGCCGAGGGACTCGCCATCCTCGACAAGGCGAACATCGGCCGGGAGGCGCTGGAGCACAACGCCGAGACGGCCCCGCTGGGCGACCCGCAGTTCTACCAGTACGACTTCGACACCGCCGCGATCGCGGAGGTCTGGCGCCGCGGCAGCGTCGTCAGTTCCTGGCTGCTCGACCTCACCGCCGCCGCCCTGCAGGAGGATCCCGAACTCGCCGAGTTCAGCGGCCGGGTCTCCGACTCGGGTGAGGGCCGCTGGACGGTGCTCGCCGCCGTGGAGGAGGGCGTGCCCGCGCACGTCCTGACCGCCTCCCTGTACGAGCGGTTCAGCTCCCGTGGCGAGAGCCTGTTCGCGGACAAGCTGCTCTCCGCAATGCGCAAGCAGTTCGGCGGCCACTCGGAGCAGCACGCCCCGAAGACCAGCTGAGGCCAGGTAGGGCTGAGGCCGGCCAACACGGGGGCCGGCCCGCCAACGCTGGGGCCGGCCAGGACCGGCGCCCGGCCAGATCAGGTGTCGGCGCCGAGATCGCCCACGTCACCCATGACGATCATGGGATGGGCGGTCGGCTTCAGCCAGCGCAGGATGGCCGTCAACGCGTCCTGCTCGACGGCGACGCAGCCCCGGGTCGGCGACTGGTGGTCGACGTGCAGCCAGATGTCGCCGCCGACCTGGTCGCCCAGCGGCCGGGTCGGGTCCGACGGGGGACGCCCGGGCAGCCGGTTGTAGTCGATGGCGACGACGTAGTTGAACGCGTCGGCCATCGGCTGGCCCTGCGGCGCCGCCGTCCGGTAGAACGCCGGGCGGTACTCGTAGGGCAGCCCGGTGCCCGGGTCCGGCAGCTTGCCGCCCGCTGCCGTCAGGCTGAACACCCCGATCGGACTGCGCAGGTCGCCCTCGTGGTGGGCGAACGTCCACCCGTTGGCGCCGTTACGCCCGGTCAGCGGGGCACCGAACGGCTCCCAGGGCGCGTCCGGGTCGGCGCGCTGCCAGAGCGTCACGTTGTTGGTGTTCGCCTCCCGGTCGGCGCCACTCGCGACGATCACCTGGAGAGCGTCCCGGGGGATCTTCGCCGACATCACCGCCCCGACGCCGGGGACGGCGCCCGCGGCTCCGGCCGCGCCGTCCGCGCCCTCGAGCCGGTTCGGCCGCACCGGCTCGGCGCCCGCCGGAGCCGACCCCGCCGAGGCGGCGATCGACGGCCTCGGGTCCCGCTCCGACCCGGGACCGCTGAAGTGGACGGCGCTCGCGGCGCCCACGACCAGAGTCACGCCCGCGGCCGCGACACCGACGGCAACCGACCGGCCCCGCGCGGAACCCGCACCGGGCCGGACCCGGTCCCCCGGGGCCGCGACACCAACCGGCTGGTCCGGCGCGCCGCCTGCGCGCGACCGGATCCGGTGAGGTCTGCTGCGGTGATCGGCCATGTCTCCGGCTTCTGGGACGACGCCGCGGGCGGGACGGCGTCGCTCTGTCGAGTGCCGACGCTCCCGGCGGCGACCGCGCCCACGCCACCGGGGTGCGACCACGGCGCACCGGTTACGACGATACGGATCGCCTCCCGCGCTTCGTTGGGGTACCCCTGTGCGATGCCCGCTCCATCCGGCCACAACACCCGAACGTTGGGTGACATCCGGGAATGTCTCACCGGACGGATCACCGTCAACCAGGACCTGTTCCTCATCACCTCACCACCCGGCACGCCCCGAACCTGACCGGAACGCACCCGGAGCACCAGAACGACCCACCGTTCGACACGATCCGGATTTGTTGCCACGCACAGGGTGATGGATTCTCGTCGCGGGTCGGTTACTCAACGGCCCGCCGGCAGGTCAGCGGCCTCGGGGCCAGCAGCGGTCCGGCGAGGATCAACGCACGGTCAGCGGCCGACCCCGGCCCGGCCTCCGCTCCCGCGGCCACGACGAGGCTCGGATCACGCCCGACCGGACTACGCCCGTCACCGGCACCCCCGTCACCGGCACCCCCGTAACCGCACACGCAACGCCAGCACCCCGTCGCCAGGCCCCCGTCGCCAGCAACCCCCCTGTCGCCAGCACGCGCAGCGCCGGCACCCCCGCGCCAGCGCCCTTGTCGCCATTACGCGCAGCGCCGACACCCACGAGGCGCAGAGTCGATTGCGGTACGTTCTGTTCAATCCGTGGCGACAAAGCGTGCACACCGCACCGCAATGCGCTCACCGCACTGCTCACCGCACTGCAATCGGCTGCCACCAACCCGGCCCGCCACCGCTCGGGCCCCCACCGAATCAGGCCCGACGACCGTGCTCGACGGCTTCCAGTTCCACCGCATCCTGGCCACCCCGCGGCGCCCGGAGGGGACCGACCGTCCCGATCCCGTCCCGCCCGCGCTGTTCGCCGCGCTCGTGGGTGCGCACGCAGAGCTGACTTCGCTCGACGCCGGCCCGGCCGGGCCGGGCATCGCCGTCGCCTGGCTGCGCGGGCCGGGCGAGTCCCACATCCGCTTCCTCGCCGGCGGCCGGCCCTACTTTCCCCCGGGCACCATCCGCTTTCCCTCGGGCACCATCCCCGCGGCCGAGGCCGCGGCCGCCCCCCGGCCACAGACCGGCGGGTGGCCGGATTCCGAGGGCGGGGGGCTGCCAGCGCTCCCGCCGTTTCCCGGGCCGCCCCGACCCGGCCACCCCCAATCCGGCCATCCCCAGCTCGGCCATCCCCGGCCCGGGTCGACGCCGCGGGCGGCCGGACCGGCCCCGCTGCTCTACCCGCCAGGGTCGACGGCCGTCGCGCTGGCATCCGGCGCCGTTCTCGACGACCTCGCCCGTTTCCCGTACTGGCTGCGCTGCGGCGGCAGCCCGGACGCGCTGTGGGCGCCCGGGCCGGGCGGGGAGGGCGGCAACCAGCCCCCGGCCGGCGCGCGGCGCGGCGCGTTCGACGACTACGCCGCCCACCTCGTCGGCCCGTTCGCCTGGTTGGTGCTGGCCTGGCCGGTTGCGCCGCACCGCCTCGCCGAGGAACGCGACGCCCTCGCCCGCAGCATCCCGGCGCTGCGGCTGCGCGAGCACGACCAGGACGCCCGGCTCGAGCTGGAACGGGCCGAGCGCCGTCACCGGGAGCTCGGCCGCGCCGCGGCCAGTGGGATGTGGGACGTCGAGATCCTCGTCGGCGGGGCGAGCAGGGCCGGCGCGTTCTCCCTGGCGGCGCTGCTCTGCAGCTCCAGCGATCTCGACGAGCTGCCTTACACCTTGCGCCCGTTGGGCCCCGCGACGTCGTTCGCCGGCGCCCGGG
>NZ_JAMQQF010000476.1 GCF_023716945.1 Frankia sp. AiPs1
GCCGAGGAAGCCCTCGAGCCAGCGCGCGGCGTCCGCGGGGGCGCCGCCGGCCGCGGACAGTGCCCGCGCCAGCCTGGTCGCCACCTGCGTGGGCGTGAGCGAGCCCGCGTCGGACAGGATGCGGGTGCAACGCCCGGCAATCAGCGGGTTACCGCCGGCCATGGCGGCGGCGACACTCACCGCCGCGTGCCATCGGGCGACGTGTTCGGGGTCGGCGACGAGCCCGAAGGCGGTGTCCGCGGTGTCGACGGCGGCGACCATGGTGTCCGCGGCGTCATCGTCGAGGCTCGCGCAGGCCGGCGGCAATCCGGCACAGATGCGGGTCATCAGGCTCGTCGTCAGCCCGACGACCAGGCCGGTGTCGGTGCCGCGCACGTCGCCGTAACGGTGGATCCGGGCCAGCGGCGCCAGCGCCAGCATCAGGTGGGCGACGTCGCCGGTCGTGGCCGCGCGCTGTTCCAGCCCCGCGCGCACCGCCTCGAGCGCGGCGGGCAGGTCCGCGAGGACCACCTGCTCGAACAGCCGGGTGATGGCGGCCAGGTCGGGCGCCGCACGGGTGCGCCCGGCGACGATGTCGCCCGCGGCGTCCTCGACGGTCGCGCCGTGCCTGGCGGCCGCGACGAGCGCCAGCGCGAACGTCGGCTTCCAGGCGAGCGTCCAGCCCTCGGCGAACGTGCCGGTGCTGCTGGTCGCGGTGGGGATGCCCCAGTCGACGTCGAGCAGGCGCAGCCGGTGCAGCAGGGCGCTGCGCTCCCGGTCGAGCTCGCGGCGAAGGTCCAGGCGCAGCGGCTTCGCCACCGGGGTGGGCGCGAGCCGCAGCCTCTTCTGCGCGCGGGCCACATCGGCGGCCAGCGGCACGGTGGGCACGTCGGGGCCGACGGCGCCGACGACGTCACCGACGACGAGCTGTTCGCGCACGACGGCCAGCGGCACCGGGTCACCGGCGCAGAGCCCGGCCAGCACCGCGTCGGTCAGCTCGGTGAGCCCTGGCACGGCTCGCTCGCGCACCGCGGCGAGGGCCTCGGCCAGCCGCACGGTCTCCACCACCGAGGCCGTCGAGGCGGGCAGGTCGGCGGCGCGCAGAAGCGCCGCGACGCGGGCGACCCAGCGAGCGCCGACGTGGTCGGGCGCGGTCCACAGGTGGTGGTACCAGCCTGGTGACGTGACGCCGGCGCCGTAGCCGGAGTCGGCGCTCAGCAGCGCGTGCGTCCACGGCACCCACGTGGTGGCGGTGCGCACCGGCCGGACGCCGCGCAGCAGCTCACGGTCTGCCGCGACGGTGATCCGGCCCGTCCGGCCGGTCAGCGCCGGGACGTGCCATGCACCGCAGAGCACGGCGACCCGCTGCGCGGCATCGGCGCCGGTGCTGGCCGCGCGGATCTCCAGGCGCATGTGCGCCTCCCGTAGTTCCTCGCGTCGAGCGTGCGCCCCGCACGGCGGGTCCGAACCGGCCTGCTGGGGATCGGCCCGGCGTGCGGCGGGCTGCTGCTGATCGGGCTGGTGGTCGGGATCGCGCAGCGCCGCCATGGACTCGGCCACGGCGGC
This sequence comes from Frankia sp. AiPs1, assembly GCF_023716945.1. Lineage (GTDB taxonomy): Bacteria > Actinomycetota > Actinomycetes > Frankiales > Frankiaceae > Frankia. The sequence continues at coordinate 1,546 of NZ_JAMQQF010000476.1, forward strand.
GAACAGCTCCAGCGCCGGGGAACCGCCGACCGCGCCGCCGGCCGGCGTGCTCGTCGGCCGGCGGTGCTCGACGAGGTCCTCCCAGAATCGTTCCGGGTCGTCGTGGCCGGCGGCGAACGCCAGCCAGCCGAGCGGGTCGGCCGCCAGCTCCGGGAGCGTCCCGTCGGCTGGCTTCGCTGTGTCATCGCCGGGGCCGGCCTCGGCGTCGGCGTCGCGCCGGCGCAGCGCCAGGTCGTGACCGAAGGGCAGGTCGATGAACCGGGTGGGCACGCCCGCCGCCCGGCCGTGCAGGAGGGCCTGCCACTCGGGGGAGAACGCGGCGAAGGGCCAGAAGGCGGCGTCGCGCGGCTCGTCGACGGCGTAGGCGGCCAGCGCCACGGGCGGGGTGAGCGCGCCGACGTGGGTCAGCGCGCTGTCCCCTTCGGGTGGCCCCTCGACGAGGATGAGGTCCGGATCGAGTTCGGCGAGCGCTGCCCGCACCGCCCGCGCCGAACCGGGGCCGTGGTGGCGTATGCCCAGGACGGTGACGGGCATCAGGCGCCGCCGGAGATGCTTGTGTCGTCGTTCAGATCACGGCAGGCCCGGTACAGGTCCGACCAGCCCGGCCGGTCCCGGACCACGCCTTCGAGGTACTCGCGCCAGGCCACGGAGTCCGCCGAGGGATCCTTGATCACCGCGCCGGTGAGCCCGGCGGCGACGTCCTCGGCCCGCAGCCGGCCGTCGCCGAAGTGGGTGGCCAGCGTCATTCCACCAGTGATCACGCTGATCGCCTCGGCGGTGGACAGGGTGGCGGTCGGGGTCTTCAGCGTGGTGCGCCCGTCGCTGGTGACGCCGGCGCGCAGCTCCCGGAAGATCTGCACGACGCGGCGCACCTCGCTCGCGGCCGGCGGTTCGTCCGGCAGCGCCAACGACCGGCCGAGGTCGGCGACCCGTTTGGTGACGATCTCCACCTCGGCGTCCTCACTGGCGGGCAGCGGCAGCACGACGGTGTTGAACCGGCGGCGCAGCGCCGAGGACATCTCGTTGACGCCGCGGTCACGGTCGTTGGCGGTGGCGATCACGGCGAACCCGGCGACGGCCTGCACCTCGCTGGCCAGCTCGGGAACGGGCAGGGTCTTCTCCGACAGCACGGTGATGAGCGCGTCCTGCACCTCGGCGCCCATCCGGGTGAGCTCCTCGACCCGGGCGATCGACCCGCGGGTCATCGCGCGCATCACCGGTGAGGGCACCAGCGCGTCGAGGGAGGGCCCCTCGGCGATCAGACGGGCGTAGTTCCAGCCGTAGCGGACGGCGTCCTCGGAGGTGCCGGCGGTGCCCTGCACGACGAGGGTCGAGTCGCCGCTGACCGCCGCGGCGAGGTGCTCGGACAGCCAGGTCTTGGCGGTGCCGGGGCTGCCGAGTAGCAGCAGCGCCCGGTCGGTGGCGAGGGTGGCGACCGCAACCTCGACGAGGCGCCGGGAGCCGATGTACTTCGGGGAGATGACCGTCCCGTCGTCGAGCACGCCGCCGAGCAGGTAGGTGACGACCGCCCACGGCGACAGCCGCCAGGACGGCGGTCGCGCCCTGGTGTCGGCGGCGGCGAGCGCGGCGAGCTCGCCGGCATACGCCTGTTCGGCGTGCGGACGCAGCAGCGGCGCAGTGTCCGTGGTGGGACCGGCGTCGGGCGCGGCGGTGCTGGTCGCCGGGGGCGCCAGGGTCATGAGGGGCCTTCCTGAGGGAGAGACACCGGGCCGGCCGGCCCGGTGTCGGCGGGGGGTGGGTTGGCCAGCGCCGCGCGCAGCCGCCGTCGGGCACCGAGGATGGTGCTCAGCCGGGTGCGTCCGTCGAGATCCACGTATCTCGGCCGATCCGGGTCGGGATCGCCGAGATCGGTGTCGGGATGCAGCGCCCAGGCCATGGGGCCGAGGAGCCCACGCAGGAGGTAGTCGTCGGAGTAGCCCCTGGCCGACAGGGCGGTGAGCGCGGTCCACACCGCCCGGGAGAACGGCTCGGACCATGGGCCGGGAACCGCGGTCAACAGCGTCGTGATCCGCTGGACCGGTGTATCCCGCCACCGCCCGTCCCGGTCCTGGGCGGCTGACCCCTCCGGGTGGTAGGAGTCGAGCCTCAGGGCGGACAGCGTCTGGGTGAGAGCCTGCGTGCGGGCGGGCTCGGCCAGGCACGCGATGAGCCGCCCCTGATCCACCCGCCCGACGCGGGGGAGGACCGCCGCGGCCCAGCCGGGATCGCCGTGGCGCAGGACCGCGGGCAGCAGCCCGGATGTGATCAGCCGGTTCACCGGACGGGTCGCCCCGGGCAGGTGGGCCTCGGCACCAAGGAACTCCTCGGGGGTCAGCCCGGTGCGGCGCGTCCACACGCTCGGATCGACGCGGGCGAGTTCGGCCTCGAACATGACCTCGCCCGCCATCGCCGTACTGAGGTTCGAGCTGGCCGAAACCGTGTCGCTGATGCCGTCCCGGCGCATTTCGTCGCTGCAGGTGGCCGGCAGGACGATCTCGATCTGGTGGCGCCCACTCAACCGGCCGCGCCGCCTCGTGATCATTCCCTCGGTGCGCGCCTCGGCACGTGCCTGCAGGCCGGAACCGGGCAGTAGCAGAGCGATCTCGACCACGGCCTGGCGGATGTCGGCGCGCCGGTCATCCAGGGCATGGTCGAGCAGGTCGACGTCCCAGGGGCCGAGACCGACCCGCAGCGCCTCGCAGAAGGCGAGGCGCTCCGCGGCACTGGCCGTGTCGAAGGCGGCGAAGGTGGGACCGTCCGCCGGCCCGCGCAGCAGTGCAATGGCGGCAGCCGGGTCGCGCTGCCTCAGCTCCTGTAGCAGCGTGCGCCGCTCGAGGGTGCTCGCGGTCGGCCATCCGGCGAGCTGGGTGCGCCCCACCCACCGCCCGTTCGGGTGCAGGCCGGCGAGCCACCGCCCACGCTCGCCCAGAACAACGGCGATCGGGCCGCGGAGCCCGGCATCTCGCTGGCCGAGCGACAGCAGCCCCGGCAGCAGGAGATCCGGGGCGCGCCACCCTCCTTCGGCCATCAGCTCCAGGTACTGGCGGACACCCGCGGGCTCGGATCCGTCCAGCGCGCCGTCGACGATGCGCGCCGCGTGCGGCGCCAGCGCCGGTGCCCGCTCGGGCGCAGCGGGGG
>NZ_JAMQQF010000477.1 GCF_023716945.1 Frankia sp. AiPs1
GAGCAAGCCCGCGGTGGTGCAGGAGCCGGCCGCGGGTACCGCCGCGGCGGCGGCCGGCGGGGCCGGGACGGGCGCCGCCACGCCGCTGTTGGACGTGCGTGGACTGGAGGCCGGTTACGGCGCCGTGCGGGTGGTCCGGTCGTTGAACCTGACCGCCGACAGCGGGACCGTGCTGGGCGTTCTCGGCCCGAACGGCTCCGGCAAGACCACGATGATGATGACCCTCGCCGGACTGCTGCCGCGGCTGGGCGGCGAGGTGCTGGTGGACGGCACGCCCGTGCCGGGGGGACGACCGGCGGCGGCGAACCGCGCCGGCATCGTGCTCGTCCCCGACGACCGGGCGCTGTTCCCCGATCTCGACGTCCGGGAGAACCTGCTCGTCGCCAAGCGGTCCGGCGGATACAGTCTCGACGACGTCGTCGCGCTGTTCCCGAGCCTGGGCAACCGGCTGAGCGTGGCGGCGGGTGCGCTGTCCGGCGGGGAGCAGCAGATGCTCGCCGTCGCCCGCGCGCTCGTGCAGAAGCCGCGGGTGCTGCTCATCGACGAGATGAGCATGGGGCTCGCACCGGTGATCGTCGAGGGGCTGCTGCCGGTGGTCCGCCGGATCGCCGACGAGACCGGGGCCATCGTCATCCTCGTCGAGCAGCACGTCCAGCTCGCGCTGGAGGTCGCCGACCAGGCCATCGTGCTCGTGCACGGCGAGGTGGTCCGTAGCGGCCCGGCCGCCGACCTCGCCCACGACCGGGCCGGTCTCGAGGCCGCCTACCTGGGAGCCGAGGCGGGCGCCTCCGCCTGATCCCCACCCCACATACTTTCTGGCCCGTAGCACGCAACATCCGCGCGGTCCGTGGGCTGTCCGGTCCACGGACCGCGCGTCCATGTAGTGATGAGATGACTAAGGAGCACCACCGTGCGTTTGTTACCGCTTCGTTTCACGGCGGCCGGACGGCTGGCCACCCGGCCGCGTGCCCGCGTCGCGCTGACCGGTGTCCTGCTCGCCACCTCGCTGGTCGCCGCCGCCTGCGGTGGCAGCAGCGGCGGTGGTGGTAGCAGCGGCAGCGGGACGACGAAGGCCGACTCGGCCCTGCTCGGACCGGCGAAGGCCGCCACGGGTACCCCGGTGAAAATCGGCTGGATCGGTACCGGTCGCACCCAGGCCGTGGACGCCTCGGCGGAGGAGAAGTCGGCGCAGGCTGCGGCCGACTACGCCAACGCCCACCTCGGCGGACTGCGCGGACATCCGATCGAGATCGTCAGTTGTGAGGATAAATCCGTCCCCGCGGACGCCCAGGCGTGTGGCAACACGTTCGTTCGGGAAAAGGTCTCCGCGGTGGCCGGCGGCAGCCCGGGTCAGGCCGACCCCTGGATCAAGATCGTTTCTCCGGCCGGGATCCCGACGGTGCTGAACCTGGTCGCGACGCAGACCGCGCTGTCGACGAAGAACGTGTTCCTGCTCGGCAACCCGCTCGGGCCGTTCGGCACGGCGGCGGCGTACGCGCGTGAGGCCAAGCTGTCCAGTGCCGTCGTGCTCGTCATCGACGTGCCCGCGGCCAGCGGCCCGGCCAAGGCGCTTTCGCCGATCTTCTTCGCCAACGCGGGAAGCAAGGCGACGGTCATCGCGATCCCGCCGGGTACGGCGGACATGACCCCGCAGATCCAGACCGCGCAGAAGGACAAGCCCGCGCTGTACCACGTCACGGGTGACCCGACCTTCTGCGCCAGCGCGATCAAGGCGATCAAGGCTCTCGGCATCAAGGCCACGATCACCGCGCTGGACCGCTGCGTCGGCACCGACAAGGGCGCCTCGATTCCCGGTGGCTTCGAAGGTGTCAAGATCATGGGTCAGGCCAACCAGGACCCGACCACTGCCGAGTACAAGCTGTTCTCGGCCGTGATCGACGCCTACGGCAAGGGCCTGAAGACCGCCGACGCCTACACCGTCAGCGGCTACCAGGGCATGCTCGGTCTGATCCGCGCGGTCAACGCCGTGCCGGGCACCGACGTGACGCCGGCCGGGGTCACCACGGCGATCAAGACGGCGCCGGCCACCCCCTACCCGATCGGTGGCGGGGCGACCTTCCAGTGCAACGGCAAGGCGAGCCCGGTGTCGCCGAACATCTGCTCGACCACCGGATTCGTCGCCGACGCGTCCAAGACCGGAACGTTGTCGAACTTCCGCACCATCGACGCAACCGGAATCTACAAGCTCGGCGCGAACTGACCCGCCGCTGAGCTGCACGCCTGACCGCCTGAGGGCGTGGGCCGCGTAACCCGCGGTTCACGCCCTCAGGCGTGCCGGCCCCAATACTGCGACGGCATCTAGGTAAGCAGGTCGAGGGTGGCGGCATTGCGGCCGTCGCCGTCAAGATAGGCGGCACCGGCCCGCAGATGGCGCCGCCACAATGCCTGCGCGCCGGCCGCGTCCCGTTCCTCGAGCAGATCGACCAGGGCGTGATGCGCCCGGCTGGTCGCCCGCTCGGTGTCGGCCTGCACGGGTGTCCCGAGGTCGCTTTCGACCGCGGACCAGGTGGCCCGGTCGACAATCTCGCGGAGCATGCCGATGAGCAGTTCGAGGGTCTCGTTGCCCGCCAGCCGGACGACGAGGGCGTGGAAGTCGTTGTGCAGCCGGACCGTCTCGGCCGGATGGGCGCCGCGGCGCTCCAGCGCCGCGCGCAGCAGGCCCAGGTCGGCGCGGGTGCGCCGGCGGGCCAGCAGCCCCGCGACCGGCGGCTCCAGAGACAGCCTCGCCTCCCACACGTCGGCGACGGTCGTGCCGACATGCTCCAGCACCAGCCCCGCGTAGCGGGCCGCGACCCGGGGACTCGGTGTCTGCACCCGGGCCCCGCCGCCCGCGCCGCGGCGCACCGTGATCAGCGACTCCGCCTCCAGGATGCGCAGCGCCTCCCGCAGCGTCGGCCGGGACACCCCGTACTGCACGACGAGCAGTGCCTCCGTCGGCAGCGCCTGCCCCTCGACCAGCTCGCCGCGCACGATGCGCTGGCGCAGGTCGGCCGAGACCAGCTCGGCCATCTTCGGCACCCGCATCCGCTGCCCCACGACGCCCACCCCGCCCGCGGTGGTCCTGGCCTCGCTGCCGGTGACGCCCCCGCCCACGTCGGGCTCGACTGCTGGCATGGGCGTCTCCTTCACGGGGCGGATCTCCACGCTACCGGCCCGGAGCCCACCGAACCGGTACATCGGATCTTCGCAGTGCCGCGGTGCGCGGGTGACGGAAACCGCCGACCGGCTTAAAACCGCTCCCCTGTGCGGGAAAAATAGACCGGCCTTGCAAGGAGAGGGCAAGGAATGTCCGGCATGCGGAAAACAAGACACCAGCCGCGAAAAGTAAAATGTGTGGTGGTCGTGGCTACGGTTGCGTTCGCCCTGATATCCCTGATATCCCTGATGCCCGCCGCGGCATTCGCGACGGAGACGGCTGTGGCGGCTCCGTCTGACCTGTGTCAGACCGGGACGGCACAGGTCAGCGGGGCATGCCGAGGACGCGTTCGGCGAGGATGTTGCGCATGATCTCGGTGGTGCCGCCGGCGATCGTCGCCGAGCGCGACAGCAGGTACTCCCGCTGCGCGCGGCGTCCCGTCGCATCGGCGACGCCGGCGAGGCCGAGGGCGGCGAGATGCGTCTCGCCCTGGTGCTGCGTGGCCCGCGACCACAGCAGCTTGATGACCGAGTGCTCGGCGCCGGGCGCGCCGCCCTCGGCGATGCGGCCGAGCGCGCGGCTGCCGAGCAGGCCGACGAGGCGGGCCTCGACGAGCCGGTCGGTGAGCTCCAGGCGGGTGTGTTCGTCCAGGCCGTGCGCCGCCAGCGCCGTCACCAGGTCGTCGACGGACTGCTCCAGGCCGGCGGCGAGCTCGATGACACCGGCCCGTTCGAAGCCGAGCGTCGTCATCGTGACCGTCCAGCCGGCGTGCAGCGGGCCGAGCAGCGCGCTGCGCGGAACACGGACGTCGTCGTAGAAGACCTCGGCGAACCCGCTCTCCCCGGTGATCATCGTGATCGGACGGCGGGTGATGCCGGGCAGGTCCAGCGGCACGAGCAGCGCGGAGATCCCGCGGTGCGCCGGCGCGTCCGGGTCGGTGCGGGCCAGCAGCAGGCAGTGCGTCGCCTCCATGCCCTCCGACGTCCACACCTTCTGCCCGGTGATGACGAACTCGGCGTCGTCGCCGTCGCCGACGAGCTGCGCCCGAGTGCGCAGCGAGGCGAGGTCGCTGCCGGAGCCCGGCTCGGAGAAGCCCTGGCACCAGATCTCGGTGCCGGCCTGGATCGCCGGCAGGTGCGCCTTCTGCTCGGGCGTGCCGTAGCGCATGAGCGTGGGGGCCACGTTGTTCAGGCCGAGGACGCCGCCGAGCGGCTGCGGGGCCCGGTGGGTCGCCATGACCCGGTCGCAGGCGACCTGGTCGACGATGCCGAGCCCGCGTCCGCCGTACTCCACCGGCCACTGCGGGGCGACCCAGCCGACCGAGTGCAGCGCCTGCTGCCAGGCCATCCGGGCGGGGAACGACACCTCGTCGCCCCAGCGCTCGCGCCAGGCCGGCAGCAGGGCGGCGACGTGTCCGGCGAGTTCCGCGGCGGGCCCGGAGTCGGGCACGCTCAGCGCCGGGCGGGAGCCGGTGGCGCGCCGCGTCGGGTCGAGCCGGGCGCGGTGCGCGCC
>NZ_JAMQQF010000478.1 GCF_023716945.1 Frankia sp. AiPs1
GCCCGACGCGGGCGGCCGCGGGCGGCGAAGGTGACCGGCGGTGCCGCGGACACGGCGACGGGCGTGCCCGGCCCGGGGTCCCCGAGCGCCCCGGACGAGATCGAGCACCTGGTCCCGCCGACCGACGGCGACTACAAGCTGCCGTCGCCGACGCTGCTGCGTTCCGGGACGCCGCCGAAGGTCCGCTCCGCCGCGACCGACGGTGTGATTGCCTCGCTCACCGACGTTTTCGCCCAGTTCAAGGTCGATGCCCGGGTCACCGGTTTCACCCGCGGCCCGACGGTGACCCGATACGAGGTCGAGCTCGGTTCCGCGGTGAAGGTCGAGCGGATCACCCAGCTCGCGAAGAACATCGCCTACGCGGTCAAGAGCGCGGACGTGCGGATCATCAGCCCGATTCCGGGCAAGAGCGCGGTCGGCGTCGAGATCCCCAACACCGACCGCGAGCTGGTGTCGCTCGGCGACGTGCTGCGCAGCGGTGAGGCGCTCGCCAACGTCCACCCGCTGGTCGTCGGCCTCGGCAAGGACATCGAGGGCGGCTACGTGCTGGCGAACCTGGCCAAGATGCCGCACATCCTGATCGCCGGGGCGACCGGCGCAGGCAAGTCGACGTGCATCAACACGCTCATCACCTCGGTGTTGGCGCGGGCGACGCCGGACCAGGTCCGGATGGTCCTCGTCGACCCCAAGCGGGTCGAGCTCACGAGCTACCAGGGCATCCCGCACCTGATCACGCCGATCATCACGAACCCGAAGAAGGCGGCCGACGCGCTGCAGTGGGTCGTCAAGGAGATGGAGAACCGTTACGAGGATCTCGCCGCCTGCGGGGTGCGCCACGTCGACGACTTCAACCGCAAGGTCCGCAACGGGGAGATCGTCGCCCCGCCGGGTTCCGAACGGGTGTACAAGCCGTACCCGTACATCCTGACCATCGTCGACGAGCTCGCCGACCTGATGATGGTCGCCCCGCGCGACGTCGAGGACGCCATCTGCCGGATCACCGCCATGGCCCGCGCGGTCGGCATCCACCTGGTGCTCGCCACCCAGCGCCCGTCGGTGGACGTGGTGACCGGTCTGATCAAGGCCAACGTCCCGTCCCGGCTCGCGTTCGCGACCGCGTCGCTCGCCGACAGCCGCACGATTCTCGACCAGGCCGGGGCGGAGAAGCTCGTCGGACTGGGCGATGCGCTGTTTCTTCCCATGGGCGCGGGCAAACCGGCGCGTATCCAGGGTGCATTCGTCTCCGAGGACGAGATCGCCGCAATCGTCGACCACACCAAGGAACAGGCACCGCCGGCATTCCGGGAGGATGTGTTCGACGGCGGCGGCGAGGCGAAGAAGGACATCGACGAGGAGATCGGCGACGATCTGGCGCTGTTCCTGCAGGCCGTCGAGCTCGTGGTGAGCACCCAGTTCGGCTCCACGTCCATGCTGCAACGCAAGCTGCGTGTCGGGTTCGCCAAGGCGGGCCGGCTGATGGACCTGATGGAGAGCCGGGGCATCGTCGGGGCCAGCGAGGGCTCCAAGGCCCGCGACGTGCTGGTCATGCCCGACGAACTGGAAGGCCTGCTCACAACGCTGCGTAACGGCTAGGAAGTGCCGGTGGCCTCGTCTGCGCTTTCGAGGCCGGGTGACGGACCGTAAACTGAGCCGGTGCCTCCACGGTAGGCAGAATTTCACGCTTGCGGAGGTCGCTCATGCAATCCGTGGACGATCCGCAGCCGGCCAGCGCCGGCTCGCTGCTCGCCGCGGCCCGCCGCGAGCGCAACCTGACGATCGACGAGGTCAGTGAGCGCACTCGGGTGCGGGCAAGCCTGATCGACCAGATCGAGCGGGACGACTACTCCCGCTGCGGCGGCACGGTCTACGCCCGCGGCCATCTGCGTAGCATCGCCACCAGCCTCGGCCTCGACCCCGGGCCCGTGCTCGCCGCCTACGACGCCTCGCACGAGGCGTTGACCGGGCCGGTGCTCGGCGGCGTTCCGCCCGGCGAGTTCGACCCGCTACGAGGCGGGACCAGACGCCGGCGCGGCGGCTTCCGCTGGGGCGCCGCGATGATCGTTTCGTTGGCCGCGGTGTGTCTGATCGCGGTCATCGCCCTGCTGGTGCCGGGTTCCGGGTCGTCCGGCTCGGCCGGGTCCCCCCGGCAGGGCGACGCCGCGGCGCCCCCGCCGACCGAGCCGACACCGATCACGGCGCCGAGCAGCACGCCGGTCCCCGCTCCCAGCACCGCCGCGCCGGCGGGAGTGAACGTCGTGGTGGCGGCCCGCGACGCGCAGAGCTGGCTGGAGGTGCGGGACGACGCCCGCCACGTGCTTCTCGCGCAGCTACTGCACTCCGGGGACAGCCGGACCGTCACGGCGCCGGGGGCGTTGAGCATCAGGATGGGCAACGCGGGCGCGGTCGACGTGTCCTGCAACGGCCGCAACCTCGGGCCCTCCGGTGATGCCGGCCAGGTGGTGACGATCCGGGTCAGCGTGGTCGCCTCCGGCGAGTGCGAGGTCGGGCAGGACGGCCGCAGCCCCCTCGCCGCGGGCCCGCTGCCGTCGGCGCTCGTCACCGCGTCCGGCGCGTCGGTGGACTGACCGCGACCCGCGGGCGCGGCGACCCGGTGCTGCCGTTGGCCTGCCGGTCCGTGGGGCCCGGCCCGGCGGGTCAGGCTCCACCTGTGTAAGTCGGCCATGTCGGGCTGGTGCGGCGCCGGGTGCCACCGCCCCGGTAGCCTGACCTCGTGTCCACTCACGTCCCGCGCCGGGTAGCTCTCGTCACGCTCGGTTGTTCCCGGAACGAGGTGGATTCGGAGGAGCTCGCCGGCCGCCTCACCGCCCAGGGCTGGGAGCTGGTCGCGGAGGCCGCCGACGCCGATGCCGTCCTGGTCAACACCTGCGGATTCGTCGACGCGGCGAAGAAGGACTCCATCGACGCCCTGCTGGCCGCGGACGACCTGCGGGCCGGCGACGGCGAACCGGCCGGCGCGGGTCCGCGTGCGGTGGTGGCCGTCGGCTGCCTCGCGGAGCGCTACGGCAACGAGCTGGCGGCGAACCTGCCCGAGGCCGACGCGGTGCTGGGCTTCGACGCCTACCCGAGCATCGGCGAGCATCTCGACGCGGTCCTGCGCGGCGCCACCGTGCCCGCTCACACCCCCCGTGACCGGCGCACCCTGCTGCCGATCACTCCGGTGGAGCGGGGCGCCTCGGCGAACGTCGCCGTGCACGTTCCCGGGCACGCCGGCGCCGGCGTGCCGAGCGTCGGCAGGCCGGCGAGCGGCGCACCCGGTGGGAGCGCGGCGGCGAGTGCCCCGGGCCGTCGTCGGTTGACGGCGGGGCCGGTCGCCGCCCTGAAGATTTCCAGCGGTTGCGACCGGCGGTGCGCGTTCTGCGCGATCCCGTCGTTCCGCGGCTCGCATGTGTCCCGGCCCGTCGACGACATCCTCGCCGAGGCGCAGTGGCTGGCCGGCGAGGGTGCGCGCGAGCTGGTGCTGGTCAGCGAGAACTCGACGTCCTACGGCAAGGATCTCGGCGACCTGCGGGCGCTGGAGAAGCTGCTGCCGCAGCTTGCCGCCGTGGCGGGCATCGTGCGGGTGCGCACGGTCTACCTGCAGCCGGCGGAGCTGCGCCCGTCGCTGCTCGAGGTGCTGCTGACCACGCCGGGTCTCGCCCCCTACCTGGACCTGTCGTTCCAGCACGCGAGCCCGGCGGTGCTGCGCCGGATGCGCCGGTTTGGCGGCTCCGAGCATTTCCTCGACCTGCTCGACCGTGGTCGCCGCCTGCTGCCCGGCCTCGGCGCCCGATCGAACGTCATCGTCGGCTTTCCCGGCGAGACCGAGGCGGACGTCGACATCCTGGCGGAGTTCCTCGAGGCTGCCGACCTCGACGCGGTCGGTGTGTTCGGCTATTCCGACGAAGAGGGCACCGAGGCGGTCTCGCTGCCAGGCAAGATCGACGAGGAGGAGATCGAGCGACGCCGGGTGCAGATCACCGATCTCGTCGAACAGCTCACCGCGGCCCGGGCGCAGGAGCGGGTCGGCAGCCGAGTGCAGGTCCTCGTCGAGGAGGTCGCCGACGGGATCGCCGCCGGGTGCGCCGGACACCAGCAGCCCGATGCCGACGGCTCGTGCATGGTCCGACTGCCCGGCCCCACCGCGGCGGGCGGCCCGCCGGTCGGGGGCCCGTCTGGCGCAGGTCTGCCCGGCGCAGGTCTGTCTGGCGCAGGTCTGCCCGGGGTCGAGGTCGGGGATCTGATCGAAGCGCGGGTCGTCGGGACCGAAGGGGTCGACCTGGTCGCCGAGTTCACCGCGGTGCTGGACCGGGCCCGTCCCTCGGCGAGGCGGGGCGGGGCCGCGCCGCCCGCCACCGGGGCGGGCGGGCCGGCGCCGCTCCCAGGCGCTCGTCGGCGCGGCCGTCACCGTGCTGAGCCTGGCCCTGATCGCGCTGGTTGCCCTGCTCGACCTGCCGGGCTCCGATGCGTCCGACCCTCCGAGCACCACCGTGACCGCACAGCCCCATCCGACGGAGACACCGTGGGCGACCGCGGGCGCCACGTCGGCGCCGTCCCGCCCGCCCGCCGCGCACTCCCCCTCGCCGCCGGATCCCTCGGCCGGTGTCCCCCAGGGACAGGCCAGCCAGGCGGCAGCGGGAGCGGCGGAGCCGGCGGGCAC
>NZ_JAMQQF010000479.1 GCF_023716945.1 Frankia sp. AiPs1
GCGCCCGGACGGCCGTCTGCGCCCCCGCGGCCCCGGCCGTGCCTCGGGTCGCCGACCAGCGGTCCACCGGCGAGACCCGGGGCAGCAGCACGGTGCCGGGGTTGCAGTCGCCCGGGGTCACCCGACCCGGCCCGTCGACCGGGCTGACCAGCAGGAAGGCGGTGGTCGGCAGGGTCTGCACGGTGGTGGGCTCGACGAGGAACTCATACATCCGCTGGGTGGTGCTGCCGTCGTTCGTCGAGTCGCTGACCGAGGTGTTCGTCGTGCGCTGCCAGGTCTGCGAGCGTGACGTCGTCACGGATTCCTGCCAGCCGGTGTTCGTCGAGGTGCTCTGCAGCCAGGGCAGCAGGCGGGTGCCGTCGTAGGTCCGGTTCGACCCGCCGCTGGTGCCGGTGGTGTCCGAGGTGCCGTCGGAGGAGCCGACGCTGTCGCTGTCGCCCGCCGTGAAGCTCCGCCCGACCTGCGTGGTCACCTGGGACATGACGAACCGGTGGCCGCGGCCGATGAACTCCGCCGCGGTCGTCGCGTCCTTGCCGTTGCCGAGCCGCATGATGATCGTCGACCCGCCCTGGCTGCCCAGGACCCGCTCGGCGTCGTCGGCGAGCCGTTCGAAGAGCAGCACGAGGCGCACCCCGGCGATCTCGGCATGCCGGGCGAGGCTGTCCAGCACCGGTCGGCCGAGATGGTCCGCTCCGGCGACGACCAGCATGTCCCGCCCGGCGGCGGGGGCGAGCTCGCGGCGGCGGAGCTGATGGAGGACTGCCTGGATGACAAGCCGGTCGGCGAGCTCCTTGTGATGCGTCGACGACGTGCGGCTGGAGGTCGCCAACACCCGCAGCCCGTGGACGGGCCACCATGTCGCCAGCCGCCGCAGGCCGCCGGCGCCCGGTCCGCCGGTGATCGCCACCTGGCCTGCGGTCGCCGCCGAGGCGTCCGGCGGGCAGAGGGCCTCCAACGAGGAACGCAGGTAACGCAGCTCGTCGGGGATCCGCTCGCCGCGGCCGAAGGCGTTCATCCGGCCGACGAGCGCACCGGCCTCGGCCGTCGACAACGCCGCGGCCGCCGTGCCGTCGTCGAGACCCTCCAGCACTCGCAGGCCCTCGGCGAGCCGGCGGAAGGTCAGCCGTTCACCGAGGATCTGACCGACCGTGCTCACCAGGTCGGCGTGCAACGCCCGGCGGTGATGGTCCTGATCGGCCTCGCGGGTCGGGCCGAACGCGTCCGCCACGAGCTCGCCGGTCTCCCGTGGGCCGAGCCCCTCGAGCAGCGCGACCTCGTCGAGCTGGCGGGGCAGGTCCCAGGATTCGACGGGCCAGCGGGCCTGCCCGGCCAGGCGCGCCAACCCGCCGCCGACCGTCCGCTCGCTCAGGTCCACCAGCAGGATGCCGGTGCCGCCGGTGAGCACCGAGCAGCCGGCTGTGGCCAACAGGCTGGCCCAGCCGTTGCCGTCGCCGCCGAAGACGTCGACCCGCGGGGTCGCGGCCGGCGTCACGATGGGGAAGAAGGCGCTGGCGGCCTCCCTGCGCCGCTCGTCGGCCCGGATGTGCGCGTCGATCTCGGTCCGCCAGGCGACCACCGCCTGCTCGTGGGAGGCGCGGGCGGTCGCCGTCGCCGTCGCCGTCCGGCGCCGGGCGCGCACCAGCCGGCGGTGGCGCACCAGCGGGGGCAGGCCGGCGAGCAGTGCGAGGGCGAACCCGGCCGGCACGAAGAACAGCCCGCCCTCGGACGCCAGCAGCACTCCGAAGACGACGAAGGCCGCGGGTACCGGCAGCCGCTTCCACAGCGATCGGATCGACCGGTTGCGCTGCGCGGCCAGCTCGGTCAGGTCGGGCAGCGCCGGTTCCGTCCAGACGGGGCGATCATCGGCGAGCGGGCTCGGCGTCGGCGGGCCGCCGTCGACGAACTCCCAGCCCCAACGCTCCCGAGGGACGAACAGCCCCTGGATGAGCTGGGCCTCCGCCGCCGTCAGGCCTGCGCCCCCCATCGTGACCCCCGCCAGTCGCGTCATCGTCGGACCCGGCCCGCCCGACGCCGCCCGGCCTGCAATGCCACCGTTGACCGCGAGCGCCACCGTTGACCGCGAGCGCCACCGTTGACGGCGAGCACAGCGCGTGGCGAGCCTCCATCCCTCCGCTTACAGTATGGCGCCGGGTGTCCGCTCTGTCGCGTTCTGCCGCCCGTGGCCGCCCGTGGCCGCCGGATCTCACCGGCCGGCTGCAGCCGACTCCGGCGTCTCGGGCCCGGCCAGCGGCCCGCCGGTGCTCGTCTCGACGAGGTTGGCGATCTGGTCGACCAGGTCCGCCAGGCCGGGCCCGGCGCAGGCGTGCTCCAGCGCGATCGCGACGGCCCCGGCATCCGTCCCGCCGGCAAGCTCCCGCACCGCGTCGACCAGCCCGCTCGCCGTCACGTCGCCGACGCTGACCTGGTCCTCGCCGCCCGCGTAGACCGGGCTGGCGCGCAGCCAGGCGAGCTGATGGCCGATCGTGGCGCCGGCGACGGTCAGGCCGCGGTCGTGCCAGGACGAGGTGAGTGGGTGAGGGCCCGCGTCCGGACCCTGGCGGCGTACGGCCTCGCCGAGCGCCAGCCGGACGTCCTGCCAGCGGTAGACGCCGGCGGTGAACCGCCGGGAGTCCACCGGTGCCTCGGCGGGCGGCCCGACCAGCAGTCGGCGCAGCGTGGCGCGCAGCGCGGCGGCGAAGTCGTCCGGGTCGACGGACGGGCGCAGCAGCCGGGCGCGGGCGTCGGTGGCCCGGTCGGTGGCATGCGCCAGCAGGCAGTCGAGCCGTCGCGGCGGCTGCGCGGCGAGCATCGCGCGCAACGCCGGCGAGGGGGCGAACGGCGCGAGGCCCAGCACGTGGGCGAAGCCCATCACCTGGTGGGCCGTGACCGCCTCGACCCAGAGCACCAGCCGGGCGTCGTGGGCGGCCAGCGCGGCCGTCTCGGTCTCCTCCAGCGTGCAGGCCCGGCCGACGGCGCACGCCGCGCCGCAGTGCAGGCTGCGTCGGCCGGCCAGCGGGACCCGATCGTAGCGGGCGAGGTGCGGCGACTCTCGGGCGTCACCGGCGACCATCCGGGCCAGCACCGGACGGTCCATGCCGTCCACGCTGACGGCGGCCACCCCGGCCGGCAGCGCCACGACGGCCTCGGACTGCTCCGGGCGCAGGTTCATCGTGGCCCCGACGGCCTCCCGGTCGTCGGCGGCCGGCAGGCGGTGCATCACCTTCAGCGCGGTGTTCTTGATGACGTCCGGCAGGATCTTCGCCGGGATCTGCTCCACGATGACGAGGCCCTCGCCGTAGGCGCGGATCTCGGCGAGCAGGGAGGCGAACAGCTCCACCGCGGCCGCGGCCGGCCCGTCGGTGACGTTCTTGAGCAGCCGGTGCGCCTCCTCGACGACGAGGACGTGGCGAAGCCCGCCGGCGCCGGCGGCCCCGAACCGGACCCGCAGGTGCTCGACGATGCGGATGAGAACGGCCCCGAGCAGGAACGCCTTGTCCTGGTCGCTGGTGATGTCCTCGAGCTCGATGACGACGTTGCGGGTCAGCAGGGCGCCGATGTCGATGGGATGGCCACCCTCGAAGAACCGTCCCGGGCTGCCTTCCCGCAGGCTGCCGATGCGCACGTCGACGAACCCGCGGACGTCGGCGGTGACCTCCGCCCCGTAGCCGATGTTCTCGACCACCCTGGCGGCGGTTCGCTGCAGATCACCGAGGGTCGGGTAGCGTCGCCGCACCTCGACCGGCGCGTCCGCGTCCGGCCCGCGGACGCGGAACCGCGGCCGGTGCGGCGGCTCGGGCCGGTCGAGTACCAGGTTCCAGCCCAGGTCCTGGTAGCAGACGGTGAGTGCCCGGGCCAGGACCTGGGGGAACGGCTCGTGCGCCTCGAACGCGGCGAGGAACAGCGCGCGAATCAGGTCGAGGTGGCTCTGCAACGGGAAGCCGGCCTCCGGCTCCAACGGGTTCAGCGACGCCGGCGCCGCGTCGAGCCGGCCGGGCCGGATGACCAGTACCTCACCCGGCCGCACGGCATCGCCGAGCCCTCCCGCGCCGAGCCCTCCCGCGCCGAGCCCCGCGCCGAACCCCTCCGCGCCGTCGGGTCCCGCGCCCCCGCCCTCGGGTGGTCCGCCGAGCGATCCGGCGAGGTCGGCCAGTCGGCCCGCCATCCGCGCGTACTCCGCCTTGGCCGGCTCCAGCACCAGCCACGGCACCGGCGCCGGGGCGCGGGCCAACGATTCCAGCAGCGACCGCACGGTCTGTGACTTCCCGGAGCCGGTGGCGCCGCAGACGAACGCGTGCCGGTTCAGCGTGGACCGGGGGACGGCGAGCGTGCCGGCCGGCGACCAGCCGGCGTCGAGGACGTCGCCGAGCCGCACCGCCCCGGGGGCGCCGCGGGGGTCCGCAGGCCCGCTGCCGTCCGGCCCCTCCGGCGTCACGTCGAACGTGTGCGGGGTGATGAGCGTGATGCCCGGAAGTTCCCGGCCGGGCGGTCGGGCCAGCGCCGCGAGCAGCTCGGCGCCAGCCCGGAACGGGCTGCGTTCCGCCCCGTCCGCTGGCTGTGCCGGCCGCGGGGCCCCGGCGGCGGCGCCCCACGGCGCCGGGCCCAACCGGCGCCCCGTGTTATGCAGCTCGTTGAGATCTCTGGATCTTCAGAGCAGCGC